>CAVFMG010000007.1:0-34284 GCA_963623435.1 Odoribacter splanchnicus | reverse complement strand
AATCTGCCTGACGCATTGCCTCATTGACTGCTGCCACGATGGCATCCTGCAGGGTTTCAATGTCCTCCGGGTCAACAATCTCCTCATTTAAAACAAGCCGGAGCACTTCCTTCTTGCCGTTTACCGCAACTTCTACGGCTCCGCCGCCTGTCTTTGCTACAAATTCCTTGGTCTCCAGTTCCTTCTGTCCCTCTTCCATCTGACGCTGCATTCTCTGTGCCTGCTTCATCAGATTGTTCATATTACCGGGCATTGCGCCTCCGGGGAATCCACCTCTTTTTGCCATGTTATTACTTCCTCCATATGATTTATAATCCCCTCATAGAAAGTCCGCTTTGCCTGCAAGCAGTCACGCCGCCTTTCTATGGGTGAGTTATTATTCTATCTTACCTTATCTACATGTCTGCCGCAATCCCAAATTCACGCGGGATCACTCCTCTTCGTCGATATCCATGTTAATGACCTTGCTGAGGTCCACGTAATTGTCCTCGAACTCTCTGCTGTTTTCCACGGTCTGGATCGTCACTTCGATCTCTTTGCCGGAAAAGTCGGACAACAGTGCCTCCAGCTGCTGCTTGTTCTGCTCGTGAGCTTCTCCCTTAAAATAATCGGAAGCCAGTCCGTCCTCCAGCACTACCATGAGCTTATTGTCTCCGCCCAGGCTCAGTCTGGCATTTTTCAGATACATCTTCATGGGATTCTCGGCATTGCCTACGATAGCCGGCCACTTCCGCACAATCTCCTGCACGTCCTCAGGGACAGCCTTCGGAAGCTGCGGCTTGGGTTTCGCACCGCCCTGCGGCATGCCCTGGGCTCCCGGAGCTCCGGCAGGCATCTGTGCCGCTGTGACTACGATCCCGTTCTCAACCTTTTCCTCCACCTGACGGATTCGATCCAGAACCGCCTCCTGATCCGTCTCCATCTCCGGCTTACACAGCTTAATCAACGCGATCTCCACCAGGATACGCTTCTGTGCCGCATAGCGGATCTGCCCGGACAGTTCGGAGAAAATGTGAATATAACGGATGATCTGATCCATGGACAGCATGGACGCCTCTTCCTTCAGATTCGTCAGGTTGTCCGTAGACATATCGATGACATCTTCCAGATTGTCCGCCGTCTGTACTAACATCAGGTTCCGCAGATACCAGGTAAAATCCGTAACGAACTGTACCAGTTCTCTGCCCTGCATGACGATCTCTTCCAGTAATTCAATGCAGCCCAGGACATTCCGTTCCATGACAAAACGTAACAGCCTGCTGAACACTTCCGTGTCCACGGCTCCCAGCACGTCCAGGGTCATATCATAGGTCAATTCTTTTCCCAAATGGAACGCAATACACTGGTCCAGAAGGCTTAAAGCATCTCGCATGGAGCCGTCCGCCACTTTTGCAATGTAGCGCAGAGCTCTGTCCTCTACCTGCACCTGCTCGGTATCCATCAGTTCTTTCATACGGTCCGTGATGGTATCGATGGAAATACGCTTAAAATCATATCTCTGACAGCGGGACAGGATCGTAATGGGAATCTTGTGCACCTCTGTGGTCGCCAGGATAAAAATTACGTAAGAGGGCGGCTCTTCCAGCGTTTTCAGCAGTGCGTTGAAAGCACCGGGGGAGAGCATATGCACCTCGTCGATGATGTAGACCTTGTATTTTCCCTCCGCCGGGGAGTAGGATACCTCGTCGATGATCTCGCGGATATTGTCCACACCGTTGTTGGAAGCCGCATCGATCTCGATGACATTCATGCTGGCTCCCGCCGCGATTGCCTTACAAATACGGCACTCCCCACAGGGACCGTCCTCTGTGGGGTGCTCGCAGTTCACTGTTTTTGCAAAAATCTTCGCCACGGTAGTCTTACCGGTACCTCTCGTTCCGGTAAACAGATACGCGTGACCGATCCGGTTCGCCCGCAGCTGATTCTTCAGTGTGGTCACGATGTGATCCTGACCTTTGACATCCGAAAAAGTATCCGGACGGAATTTCCGGTATAGTGCTGTGTATGACATATTTTTCTCTCTTCCTAACTTAATCGCCGAAGCAGATGCCCAGCATCTTCGCCTCCTGTACGATGGTAGCATCGGGATCTACGGTCTTTAATTTGCCCGCTACATCTTCCAGGGGAACTCTTACGATCTCACGGTTCTTATAACCTACCATGAAGCCGTACTGGTTGTCCAGGATCAGCTTGCCTGCCTCGGAGCCCAGGCGGCTGGCAAATACTCTGTCATAAGGGCAGGGGCTTCCGCCTCTCTGCATATGACCGGGCACAGTGACACGTACTTCCCTGCCGGTCTTCTCCTGGATCTGTGCTGCCACTTCATAGGATACGGAAGGGAACGGATATTTTTCCATCTTTTTCTTGTAATCCTTTTTGGGCAGAGCAGCGTCCTCCTTGGAGATCGCACCCTCGGCTACAGCAATGATGGTGAAACGGCAGCCTTTTTTGTCTCTGTCCTCGATCTTCTGAATGACTTTATTGATATCGTAGGGGATCTCCGGGATCAGGATGATGTCGGCGCCGCCAGCTATTCCGGCATTCAGGGTCAGCCACCCCACCTTGTGTCCCATGACTTCTACGATAAATACTCTGCCGTGGGAAGCCGCTGTGGTGTGGATACAGTCAATGGCATCCGTAGCGATATCCACCGCACTCTGGAAGCCGAAGGTCATATCGGTGCCCCACAGATCGTTGTCGATGGTCTTGGGCAGGGTTACAACATTTAAGCCTTCCTTGCGCAGCAGGTTCGCAGTCTTATGGGTACCGTTACCACCTAAGATCACCAGGCAGTCCAGCTGCAGCTTGTAATAATTCTGCTTCATAGCTTCTACTTTGTTCAGTCCGTTGGGATCCGGATCCTGAATCGTCTTAAATGGAGTACGGGAGGTTCCCAGGATCGTGCCGCCCTTGGTAAGAATACCGGAGAAATCCTTGTCCGTCAGCATTCGGAAATTACCGTAGATCAGTCCTCTGTAACCATCTAGGAAGCCATAGATCTCCACCTCTTCCTTACCGTTCGCCAGGGTCTTCACCACGCCTCTCATAGCTGCGTTCAGAGCCTGACAGTCACCACCGCTCGTTAACATTCCGATTCTCTTCATCGTAGGATCCTCCGTTTCTATATTTCATTATTTTCTCTTGCGTCTGCTATAACTATCCAACACTTTGAATCGTTATTTCTATTTTAATACATTTGTTTTCATCTGAAAATAGTTTGTTGTAATTTCCGAAAGATTTCGATATCCTGCAAACAAAAAAGAGTAACCGGAACTCTCCGGTCACTCTGCATTGCCATCTCTGAAAAATGTATCCAGTTTTCCCAAACATTTGATCAATGTCTGCATTTCTTCCTCGTCCAGATCCCGAATGATCGTATGGATCATTTTCCTGTGAAAATCTCTGTGATGGAAAAAAGCTTTTCTCCCCTTCTCTGTCAGGGTCACCAGCACCACCCGTTTGTCCTGTGTGCTGCGGTTACGCTCCAGGTAGCCTTTTTTCTCCAGACTGTTCATATTCGTGGTCAGAGTTCCCACGGTGACGTGGAGTTCCCCCGCGATCCGGGACATACTCTTGGGTTCCTCGATGCCGATAGCCTCCAGAATGTGCATGTCATTATTCGTAATATCCTTGAATTCTTCTGTTATGACCGCCTTTGCCTCTGCATCCATCACGTTATGGAACAGGTTCACCAGCAGTTCATTCAGCACCCGGTTGTTGCTCTTCTCCATAGTGTCCTCTACGATATCCGAAATTTTTGAATCATTTTCAGTATATCGTCTACCAGGTCATCACGCAAGCCCCAATCGTAAGCCCGGCGCCAAATCCCGCCAGAACGATGCGGTCGCCGCGGTGCAGCTTTCCCTGCTTGTGCAGTTCATCCAGGAGCACCGGAATGGAGGCGGAGGACAGATTGCCTACCCTCTCCAGATTTGTAGGAAATTTTTCACGATCCGCATGAAGGCGTTTCGCCACTGCATCAATGATCCGGGCGTTGGCCTGATGCAATACGAACATATCAATATCCGGCACAGCAAGTCCGGCATCCGACAGTGCTTCCTCGATGCACTGCGGCACCCGTCTGGTGGCGAACCGGTACACTTCCTGTCCGTCCATCTGAATATAATGTTCTCTACCGTCCGTCGTCTGGTTTTGGTCCGCTTTTGCCGCCGAAGTCCCTGCATACGGGGTTGTCAATTCTCTCGCTCCACATTGCAGGACTCCGCCGCCGGTGCCGTCGGAATGGAGCGCTCGTCCCAGAATACCTGCTGGTATCCGTTTTTCCTCCGCCGTCGTATTCTGCGTCCCTTTCTCTGTCTCCGACAAAGCGTTACCGTATTCCACCGCCCGAGACTCTGCCCCGCATCGCTCCACGACTACCGCCCCGGCGCCGTCTCCAAACAGAATACAGCTGCTCCGGTCCGTCCAGTCCACCAGCTTGGACAGCACCTCACTGCCGATGATCAGTGCATTTTCTGCAAGTCCCGTCCGCAGATAAGCATCCGCAGTATTCAGGGCAAATAAAAATCCGGAACAGGCCGCATTCACATCAAAAGCCAGCGCATTCACTGCGCCGATGTCCGCCTGCACCTGGCAGGCGCAGCAGGGTAGATACTGCTCCGGAGAACAGGTTGCCACCAGGATCAGGTCGATCTCTTCCGCTCTTTTTCCTGCCTGTTCCAGTGCTTTATGGGCTGCTTCTGACGCAAGTGTCACAACTGTCTCACCCACAGACACATGACGCTCACCGATACCGGTTCTCTCACGGATCCATTCATCCGAGGTTTCCACCATC
Source organism: Odoribacter splanchnicus (assembly GCA_963623435.1). Taxonomy (GTDB): domain Bacteria; phylum Bacillota; class Clostridia; order Lachnospirales; family Lachnospiraceae; genus Acetatifactor. The sequence continues at coordinate 29,489 of CAVFMG010000007.1, read as the reverse complement.
TGCTCCAATTCTTTATTTGTAACAATCCTTCCCGGAAGTGCACTTCCGGTTCCGGTGATTCTTATGGTCCTCACGCCATTTCCTCCATGATATCCACTGTTCTTTCTATTTTCTGCGCCCTCCAGGCATTGCTGCCACAGAACAGCAGTCCGTTATCCACATCTCCCGTTGCTGCATTGATCAACGCTCTGGTGATGCAATAAGGTGCCGTCTTCGGGTCGCAGGTCTTAATGCAATGTCTGCATCCGGTCATAAACCGTTCCCCGGATGCCACTTTTTCCAGAAAAGCATTCCGTATGGCTCTCCCCGGCATTCCCACAGGACTTTTCACAATGACAATGTCTTCTTTCCGTGCGCCGAGATATGCCTGCTTGTATGCATCCGCCGCATCACATTCCTGCGTGGTCACGAACCGGGTTCCTATCTGTACCCCCGCTGCTCCCAACGCCATGCAGTGTTCTTTGTCCTCTCCGGTGTAGATTCCGCCAGCAGCGATCAGAGGAATCCCCAGTTCTGCCGCCTGCCGGATCATTGTTGTAAGTTCCTTCTCATATTTCTGCGGTGTATACGCATCCAGTTCTTCTTTTTTAAATCCCAGATGTCCTCCTGCCAGCGGTCCCTCTGCCACGATAAAGTCCGGCTTTCTGTCGTATTTTTTCATCCAGTATTTCGTGACGACCGACAGGGCACGGGTGCTCGACACGATCGGAGCCAGCATCGTCCGATGGCTGCGTCCAGCCATCCTATCCTCCTTCTCCATCACAACTCCCGGCAGATCTAACGGCAGTCCGGCACCGGAGATAATACAGTCGGTACCTGCCAACACTGCTGCCCTGACATAATCCTCGTAGCGTTGTGTTGCCACCATGATATTGACACCGACGATACCGCCTCTTGCGATCTGCCTTGCTTTTTCTATTTCTTTTCCAATAGTGCGCAGATTACAGGCAATGGGATCTCTGTCAAAATCCGGTTCCCGGAAACCGATCTGGGCAGTAGAAATGATGCCGATCCCACCGTTAGCTGCCACCGCTCCCGCCAGACCGGACAGGCTGATTCCCACACCCATGCCTCCCTGGATCACGGGAATATCTGCATGTAATTCCCCCAGGATCATTTTTCCGTGCTTCATCCCACATCACCTCTTGTTACCGCTTTAATACTTGCGGAACCTTTCATAACGTTCCTCTGCGATCTGTTCACCGGTCATGCCGGTATATTTTTGCAGGAATTCCTTGATATGTTCCTTGAGATACCCACCGATGGCCTCCACAGTACTTTGGTCTGCCCCGCCGTATTCCGGTACGATCCGTTCGATCACACCAAGTCGTTTCAGATCTTCGGATGTAATATTCATGACTTCACTGGCTTCTCTGGCACGGTCAGCATCCTTCCATAATATAGAAGCAAAGCCTTCGGGAGACAGGATCGAGTATGTGGCATTTTCCATCATCCACACCTCATTGCCTACCGCCGTAGCCAGTGCTCCGCCGCTGCCGCCTTCTCCGATAAGGATGCACAATACCGGTACTTTTAAGGCTGACATCTCCAACAGATTCCGGGCAATGGCCTCGCCCTGACCTCTCTCCTCCGCCTCCACACCGCAGAAAGCTCCCGGCGTGTTTACAAAGCTGATAATGGGTCTGTTGAATTTCTCCGCCTGTTTCATCAGGCGCAGTGCCTTACGATACCCCTCCGGCATGGGCATACCGTAATTGCGTCTGGCACACTCCGCAAAATCCTTGCCCTTCACATCTGCCAGCACTGTCACCGGCTGTCCGTCCAGGAATGCCACCGCACCTACCAGTGCTTTATCATCCCCATAATAACGGTCTCCGTGAGCTTCCACTACATAATCGAAAATATAGGGAATATAGTCGGTCGCTGCCGGTCTGTCCACTCTCCGGACTGTTTTGACCTTTTCCCATGCTGTTCTGGGGAGTGTCAGGAATGACCGTTCCTTCACAATCTCCGTAGGTTCAAAATGGAAGTCAATATTTTTCTTAAAATCCGCATAATTCCCCTCACTGCACCGATGCGTCGTGATCAGGAAATATAAGGTCTTCTTCAGATTCTCCCGACGGACGATACCGTCCACAAAACCATGCTCCTGTAAAAATTCCGCTGTCTGGAAGCCGTCAGGGAGACGCTGTCCCAAGGTCTGCTTAATGACTCTCGGTCCTGCGAAGCCGATCAAGGCTCCCGGTTCCGCCATGATCACATCGCCCAGCATGGCAAAGCTGGCCGTTACGCCACCTGTGGTGGGATCCGTCAAAATAGTCGCATAGAGAAGTCCTGCTTCTCCATGCCGTTTGATCGCTGCGGAGGTCTTTGCCATCTGCATCAGCGACACAATTCCCTCCTGCATTCTCGCACCGCCGGAACAGCAGAACAAAAATACAGGCAGCCGCAATTCTGTCGCCTTTTCAATTGCCCGGGTGACTTTCTCGCCGACTACGTGTCCCATGCTTCCCATCATAAATTTGGATTCGCAGATGCCGATCACAGCCTTTTCTCCGTAAATCTCGCATTCACCTACGGTCACAGCTTCTTTCACGCCGGATTTTTCCCTGGCCTCCGACAGCTTTTCTTCATAGCCCTCATATTTCAGAGGATTGCTCTCTTCTATCTCCTCGAACCATGGCTGAAAGCTTTTCCGGTCTGCCACCATGCGGATCCGGTTGTGGGTCTTCACCCGGAAATAATAACCACACTCATAGCAGACATATTTATTTTTCGCTGCCCGGTCTCTGTTGATCATTTTCTTACATTTCGGGCATTTGATCTCTGTTTCTATCGTTACATTTCCCATACTTGCACCTCTTATCCTGCAGTATTCATCCTCTTGTCCTGACAAGTCTCCCTGTCTGCCGGATATGCAGGCTGTTGTATTACTTTACCGCAAAGGTAAGCTCTGCTTTCGCCGCCAGTTTTCCGTTTACCGTGGCGATCGCTTCCCCGACACCTATCGGTCCCTTACTGCGGATAATGGTGGTCTCCAGTTCCAATGTGTCTCCGGGGCGCACCATCTGTTTGAATTTTGCCTTGTCGATTCCTGCAAAATAAGCCGTCTTGCCTCGGTTCTCCGGCAGAGACAGGATTGCCACCGCCCCGGTCTGGGCAAGTGCCTCCAGGATCAGTACTCCGGGCATCACCGGATTTCCCGGAAAATGTCCGGCAAAATACGGTTCATTGAAGGTTACGTTTTTGTGTCCCGCCGCTCTGACACCGGGCTCCAGCTCCTCGATAGTATCGATCAGCAGAAAGGGATGTCTGTGGGGCAGAATCTCCATGATTTCCTGGGTGTTATATACTGACATTATTCCTCCGTTCCGCGAATGCTGTCGTATCAATTACTTCCTCGCATTCTGCAATCGTCCTCGTTTATGTTCTGCCTTCTATCCTATGTCTTAAACATCTGCTGCGGTTATTCTGTGTACTTCTTCAATAACAGACTCGCATTATGTCCGCCGAAGCCCAACGAATTGGTCAGTGCATAAGGCACCTCTTCTTCGTAGCTGTCCCGACAGTAATTCAGATCCAGTTCCTCCTCCGTCTCACGCAGTCCTACGGTACGATGGATATAGCCTTCCTGAATTTCTTTTACGCAGGTGACGAATTCCACTGCACCCGCTGCTCCCAGAAGATGTCCCACCATGGATTTGGTGGAATTGATCTTCAAGTCATAAGCATGTTCTCCAAATGCGAGCTTGATAGCTCTGGTCTCGAACAGGTCATTATGATGGGTGCTGGTTCCGTGTGCATTAATATAAGTAAGCTCCTCCGGCGCCACGCCGCCGTCTTTTAAGGCATTCAGCATGGCGGTGGCTGCTCCGCTGCCGTCCTCCGCAGGGGATGTAATATGGTAAGCATCCGAAGAACAGCCATAACCGATCAGCTCCGCATAGATTTTTGCTCCGCGCCTCTTTGCATGTTCCAGTTCTTCCAGTACCACTACCGCCGAGCCTTCTCCCATAACGAAACCATTGCGGTCTTTATCGAAGGGAATAGAAGCTCTCTGAGGATCTTCACTAAACGACAATGCTGTCAGTGCGGAAAATCCGGCAATGCCGATGGGCGTAATAGAGCTTTCCGTTCCTCCGGCTACCATCACGTCTGCATCACCGTACTGAATGGTACGGTATGCTTCTCCGATGGAATGTGTACCGGTTGCACAGGCGGTAACCACATTCAGACTCTTGCCTTTTAATCCATAGGCAATGCTGACATTGCCTGCTGCCATGTTGGAGATCATCAGAGGCACCAGCATGGGGCCTACCCTGCCGGGGCCTTTCTCCTTCAGGCGATCATATTCCCGCTCCATGGCCTGTAAGCTTCCGATGCCGCTTCCCACGCTGCAGCCCACCATATACGGATCTTCCTGTTCCATAGTAAGACCAGCATCTGCGATCGCCTGTCCTGCAGCTGCTACTGCGAACTGGCAGAACTGCTCCATTCTGCGGGCGGATTTTTTGTCCATATATTGTGTAGGATCAAAATCCTTCACTTCCGCTGCCAGCTTACAACGGTAATCCGCAGTATCAAAATAGGTTATAGGACCAAATCCGGTCTTGCCCTTTTTGATACCATCCCAGAATTCCTCTACGCTGTTTCCAATAGGAGTGATGGCTCCCATGCCTGTTATTACAACTCTTCTATTTTTACCCATACGTGATATACTCCCTCGCGTCCTGACTTATTTTCTATCCTGCTGTATCGTTAGCGGACATATTTTCTATTCTGCGTTGCTGTTGCCGGACATAGTTTTACATTGCCATACCGCCGTCCACGCACAGCACCTGGCCGGTGATATAGTCTGAGGAATCTCTTGCCAGGAACAGAACCGCCTGTGCGACATCCTCCGGTCTTCCCATTTTCTTAAGCGGGATCTGTCCGACCGCATTATCCTGTACCGCCTCCGGCAGCTTGTCTGTCATATCTGTCCGGATAAATCCCGGTGCCACGGCATTCACACAGATATTCCGGGATGCCAGTTCTCTTGCTACGCTTTTCGTCAGACCGATCAGCCCTGCCTTGGATGCGGAATAATTAGCCTGCCCGGCATTCCCGACGATGCCACTGACAGAAGAGATATTGATGATCTTGCCATATCTCTGCTTCATAAAGGTCTTCGTCAAATGCCGGATCATGTGAAATGCGCCTTTCAGATTTGTATCCAGGACTGCATTGAATTCTTCTTCCGTCATCCGCACGATCAGATTGTCCCGTGTGATCCCGGCGTTATTGACAAGGATGTCAACTCTGCCGTATTTCTCTGTTACTGCCTTTACAAAGGCTTCACTCTCTGCAAAATCCGCAACATTGCACTTCACAGCCTCCGCCACGCCGCCTTGGCTTCGGATGTCCGTCGCCACTGCTTCTGCCGCCTCTGCAGAGCCATTATAATTAATGATCACCGTGGCTCCTTCTGCTGCCAATGCTTGTGCCACTGCTTTTCCGATGCCCCGTGATGCTCCTGTGACAATAGCAACTTGTCCTGTCAGCATGTCAGTTCCTCCATCACCCGGTCCAGATCCTCCGGTTTCTCAATATTGTATACTTTGACATTCCTGTCAATTTTACGGACGAAGCTGCTGAGCGTCTTCCCCGGCCCGATCTCTACGAAAGTGTCCACACCATCTGCGATCATCCGCTCTACGCTCTGGGTGAAATGTACGGGACTGGATACCTGTTGTTTCAACAGTTCCGCAACCTGTGACGCATCTGTCACATAATCCGCTGTTACGTTAGACACATAAGGAATCCAAGGGGTTGACAGCTTGACGCTTTTCAGTTCTTCTGCCAATTGTTCTCCCGCATTTTTTAACAGGGCTGAGTGGAACGGTCCACTGACCTTTAAGGGTATACAACGTTTTGCACCTGCTTCTTTCAGCGCTTCTGATGCCGCCTCTACTGCATCTGCCTCTCCGGTGATCACGATCTGTCCCGGGCAGTTATAATTTGCCACCGAAACGACTTTGCCGGTTTCTTTTGCTGTCTGTTCGCAGATTTTTGCCACGATATCTCCGTCCAGTCCTAATACCGCTGCCATGGCGCCTCCTTCCGGATAGGCCTCCTGCATATAGATACCACGCATCCTTATGATCCGGAACAGATCCGGCAGTTCCATCACATCAGTGGCAGCCAACGCCCCATATTCTCCCAGGCTTAAGCCTGCTGCCATCTCTGCTTTCAGGCCCTTGGCTTCCAGTACCTTCAGGATTGCGACTTCCATGGTAAGCATAGCGATCTGCGTATATTCTGTAACGTTGATATAAGGATTTTCCTCAAAGGTCAGCTGCTCCATAGAGTACGGATGTCCGCTATCCGCCTGCTTTTCCCGTTTATCCTGCCAGTATAGATTCTGAAGCACCTTGTCTGCCAGCCTCCATACCGCCTGTGCTTCTGGGTAAGTATCATAGAACTCCTTGCCCATTCCTATGTACTGGGATCCCTGTCCCGGGAATAAATATGCGATCTTACTCATTTTTGTCATCTCCTAATTACCATGTGATACGATTTGTTCCCCTCGGTTACAGCATATTTTTTGTAACACACCATTTTCCCTATACCATTTGCCGCGCATTGCTGTCCATAGTTTGTTGTTCTGCATCTGTGATTGGCGGTTAGTGTTACTGTCTTTTCCTTTGTGCCGTTATACACTCCTGTGCCTGCTGCACTGTTTCTTCAATAATCTCTCGACAGGTCTGTTCTCTGCGGATCAATCCGGCGATCTGTCCCGCCATCAGGGTTCCGTTTACGGTATCTCCGTCCTGCACTGCCTTCCTGAGAGATCCCAACGTCAGCTTTTCCAGTTCCATAAAATCGGCATTCTCTTTTTCCAATTTCAAATACTCTCTGGTCATCTGATTGCGCAGAGAACGCACCGGATGTCCGGTAGACATTCCTGTCACCACGGAATCGATATCCTTTGCCTTAATGATCTGATTCTTATAATTTTCATGGACAATAGATTCCTTCGATGCGACGAACCGGGTGCCCATCTGGATACCTTCCGCTCCCAGCATAAAAGCCGCCGCCATGCCTCTGCCATCGGCGATACCTCCGGCCGCGATCACCGGGATAGATACTGCATCCACCACCTGCGGAACCAATGCCATGGTCGTGGTGGAACCGATATGTCCGCCACTCTCCATGCCTTCTGCTACCACAGAGTCCGCTCCGGCACGCTCCATCATCTTCGCCATAGCCACACTTGCCACCACCGGGATCACCTTCACTCCGGCATTCTTCCACAGTTCCATGAATTTTCCGGGGTTCCCCGCTCCTGTGGTTACCGCTTGTACTCCTTCTTCCACAACGATCTTCGCCACTTCCTCTGCATTAGGATTGAGCAGCATGATATTCACGCCGAAGGGCTTGTCGGTCAACTCTTTGCATTTGCGGATCTCCTCCCGGATGACCTCCGGCGGAGCGGAAGCGGCACCGATAATACCTAATCCTCCGGCATTGGATACCGCCGCTGCCAGCTTATGTTCCGCCACCCATGCCATGCCGCCCTGGAAAATGGGATATTCGATTTGTAGAAGTTCCGTGATCTTTGTTCTCATTGTCTTTCTGATCCTTCTCGTCGTTCTGCGAATGCCTGCATCCAGTCAGATATGCAGTTCTTACGCCTGCTCCTGAATATATCTGATAACATCGCCTACTGTTGCCATATTTCCCAATTCCTCGGAAGGAATGGACACACCATATTCCTCTTCAAATGCCATTACCAGTTCAAACAGATCCAGGGAATCTACTTCCAGATCCTCCTTGAAACGGGTTGCCTCCGTGATCTCTACATTCTCCTGGTTTAACTGTTCTCTGATGATAGCTGCTACTTTTTCTAACATGTTTTTACTCTCCTTATGCATTTAATTATTCTGTTTCTGATAACTTGTTTTACTACTTTGTCGTCTCCGGCAGGTTCGCTTTTCCTTTCAAATTGCTTTGACTATCAAAGTATTTAAATGCAATATACTACGCAGATGTTGTTCTGTCAACATCTTTTTTTATTATTACTTCTAAACCTATTTTCATCGCTTTGGCGGTAAAATCAGGATTTTTCGTTTCTCCCCTTGCCAAACCGGCATTTTTCAGATAAAATAATTTACGTTGTAATCTTTTGGAGACGTATCGAAGTGGTCATAACGGGGCGCACTCGAAATGCGTTAGCCCTCCGGGGCACGTGGGTTCAAATCCCACCGTCTCCGCGCATAAAAAAGCCGATAATCTGCGAAGACAGACTATCGACTTTTTTATTTTAGAAAAAATGTGGTAACTATTCAGAGCCATGCAAAACTGCAATCTGCGAATGCTTGCATTCTGGCAGATAAGCAGTTTTATATGTTGATGTTGTATCCGAGGGAGGCATTCGCCTGATTTGCCATGAACTGTACATTAGACAGCATATTGTATAGATAATACTGTAAGGGATACATATTCTGTTTATTGATAAACATCAGCGACAGATAGTAATCATTCCAGTAGCTCAGTGCGTAGAACAATCCGACTGTCACGAGACCTACCTTTGCCAGTGGGAAGTAGATCACGCGGAAGATGCAGAGATAGTTCGCTCCGTCGATCTTCGCCGCTTCCGCCAGCTCCTCTGGGATGGACTTGAAGAAGTTGCGTAGCAGGAACACGTTGAAGGCATTCATACAGCAGGGCAGCACCAGTGCGAGGAAACTGTCTGTCAGATGGTAATATTTGGTACACATGATGTACCAGGGTAGAAGTCCTGCAGAAAAGATCATCGGGATGTAAAGGAACATATTCAATGCTCCCTTCGGTTTGAATTCCCTGACGGTCAGCACATAGGCAAAAGCCGCAGATACGAGAACCGAGAGAAGTGTACCGAATACTATAACGCCAATGGTCACCGTATAGGCATTCAACAGGTTTTTACCCATGGATCCAAGGATCATCTGGTACGCTGAGAGACTGAACTTTTTCGGAATAACACGGTAACCGTTGACAGTTGCGGAGGCTTCATCCGCGAAAGAGGTTCCGATTGCCAACAGCAGCGGATAGAGACACGCGACTGCAAAGATTGCTACTAATATGTAAAATACGGTGATCAATATTCTGTCAGAGGCACAACGTTTTATTTTTTTCTGTTTTTCCATGATCTTCCTCCTAGAATAATTGATAATCCTTGTCAAAGCGTCCTACGAGCCAGTTCGAGAACAGCACCAGCACGAATCCGAAAATGGACTGATACAGACCTACGGCAGAACCCATTACGAAATCGCCCACACCGATGACCGAACGGTATACATAAGTATCGATGATATCTGTCGTGTCTAACAGCATCGGAGACAGGTTCGTGATGGACATCATCATGGTCAGATCGCCGCTCATGATCTTGCCGATAGAGAGCAGGAACAGGATGATGATCGTCGGCTTCAACAGGGGGATCGTAATGTAGCGGATCCGCTGCCAGAGGTTCGCGCCGTCTACCTGCGCCGATTCGTAGAGCGAGGTGTCGAAGCCTGCGATCGTCGAAAAGTAGATGATACCGTTGTATCCTGCGGATTTCCATATATTGCACAGGGTGAGGATGACTCTCCAGTACTTCGGATCGTTATAGAAATCTAGGCGTTCGAAGCCGATGCTTACCAATAAGTTGTTGATTGCGCCGCCGTCGTAGTTGAGCAGTGCTCTCAGGATTCCGCCCGCCACTACCCACGAGATAAAGTAAGGCATGATCGACAGTGACTGACTGATCTTGAGGAACTTCTTGTGGTGGATCTCGTTAAACATGATTGCGAGCCCTACCGCTGCCACCGTACCGAATATGGTATAGAACAGATTCAGGATGATTGTATTCTTTGTTGCTCTCCATGCATTGCTGAAGTTGGCGAAAAAGAATTCGAAGTTTTTAAATCCCACCCAGGGGCTTCCAAAGATTCCGTCTCTGAAGTTGTAATCCTTAAATATGATGACCAGTCCCGACATTGGGATGTAGGCAAACATCAATGTAAGTACGATTCCGGGAAGTGCCAGCAACCATAGCTGATAGTATTTACGGAAGTGATCTGCTATCCCACTGTTCCCATGCGGTCTGTTTACGACCTGCCTTTTTTGTTTTCCAGGCATTGCATTTCCTCCTCTCTGTGGTCCGGCGCTGTGTCCGTCCGTTGCATTATACATACCATGTCACCAAAGAGATTCTCAATCCAAAAAAATTCTAAAAATCTCAAAAAATCGCAGATTACAAGATTTTGAAAGCAGTTCATTTTTTTATAATTGCGCGGCGGAAATTCAGTATTTACAATATTTTTATGAGTTTTTAATATCAATTTCACAGGTTATACCATGAATCAAGGAGGACAATCAAGAAGATGACTACGATACGTGTATCGAAAGATGACCCATCCGCGTTCTCTACGTTACAGGAAGCAATCCTGTCCATCGACGATCGACATGACGAGACGATCCCCTGATGACCGTCTTCCGTTACGGCGACGGTGCAAAGAAGCCCCGTCCGGACGGCTCCGGAGAGTATGGAACGTTTAATACTGCGGTAATTTTTATCGCCGGAAAAGATATCACGCTGCGAAATCTGACGATCGAGAGTACTGCCGGTCCCGGATATCTCGCCGGGCAGGCGCTGGCAGTCTATGCAGCAGCCGATCGGCTGAGCTGTTACAACTGTCGTTTCACAGGGTGGCAGGATACGATCTTCAACGGAGAGCCGATGACTTGTAATATGAAGAAACTGATGCTGCCGGACTTCTTCCAGGCTTCGGAAGTGCCGATCGTGCATAAGTTCTATCGGAATTATTTCAAGGATTGTTATGTCTGCGGCGATGTGGACTATATCTTCGGACCAAATACCGCATTCTTCGATCACTGTGAGATCCATTCCATCGCCAGAGTCAGCGAGGAAAAAGCATATATCACCGCCGCCAGCACTCCCGCAGGACAGGAATTCGGTCTTATATTCTCGCATTGTCGAATCACAGGCGAGGAGCCGGACTCTGTCTATCTCGGTCGTCCCTGGAGAGACTGTGCGAAGACAGCGTTTATCTGTTGTGAGCTGGGGGATCATATCTGTCCCGAAGGCTGGCAGAACTGGGGAAAAGTTCGTGCAGAAGTGTTGTCAGATTATATTGAATATGGGAACTTCGGTCCCGGTGCGGACTGTTCCGGGCGCAGTCCTCTCTCCAGATGCCTCGTAAATCCGGAGGTGGAGACGTATTTCTCTAAAGAAAACGTCCTTGGCGGTGAGGACGACTGGGTGCCGGCGGAATAATCTCCCGCAGGATCTGCTACCATTTTCGCTGCAGCTGTCGGGCAGTGTCTAATTCTCCCGCAGGATCTGCATAATAGCATCATAATGCTCCGGATCATGCGGGAAGGTGCAGCCCGAGCAATCCTTGATCCGTCTGCCGTTTTTCTCGAAATACCAGGGATTCCCGGGACAGTGCTCCAGGCGGTACATGGGGCAGTAGCAGAACAGGCAGTTGAACTCCGCAAGGCCCTTGTGGCAGGGGAAATATTTGCAATCTTTATTTTCAAAAAAACGATAGGAATTTTCCATATTTTATTACACCTCTTCCGCCATGCACATTCCATGGGCAATCCCCTGCTCTTTCAGCTGTTCCTCCAGCTGGTTCAGGGCGTCATCTTCGTCTTCTGCGAACACCATCTCCCGATAGACCTCCTCCGGTCCTTCCGGCGCCAGCGCCGTCACCTCATACATCTGCATGATCGTTACCTCTTTCTCTTCCGATGCAATTACGCCAAAATATTGCATCGTTCTTCTATTAACTTCTCAAATCGTTCTTTCATGTCTTCCGGAAGCGTAGATTCTCTGTTCATTTCCTGATAGGTTTCCTTCAAGGATACCAGTTTTCCTATCATTTTTTCTGCAGAATTATGTGATATGTCGCATTTTTCTGCGAAAATATAGAAGTCTTTCTTCCGAAGATTCATTTTCTTCCCGTTCAGAGTCAGTGCAAGTTCCTCTTCGTCCTCAGGCATGATCAGGTTTACCGGGAGCAGATCATACGCCGGTGAAAGCACGTACTCTCCACTTCCTTCCTGTGTCTCCAACAGGGAAAAATTTTTCAAATGCATATCAGAATTTCCAATCAGAAACGAAAAAACAATTCTCAGAAACAGTTCTGTTCTGTCCAATCCCACCCTTGCCGAATAGCGCTCTACGATCTTTTCACATCTTTCATAAGAACCTCTGTACTTGTCTTCGGTCAGCCTCAGATCCAACTGGCAAAAGTCTTCCATTGCCAGCATCCGGACGCTGTCTTTTTCAAACACTCTGTCAATCCGTTTCGTGATATAAGCAAATCCATCCTGCAGCTGCAACAGTGCATGCGGTACGGTAGCGATCCCGGACGCATCCGCCATGCACATTACCAGCTGTTCCGCCTCCGGCAACGCTCTGAATTCCGGAACCTGCGGTTTCAAAATGTATCCCGTCGGATAATTTACCAAAGTCAGCCTCGTTTTCTTCTTATCCGAGAACAGCTGCAATGACATTTTCCGCTGCACTCCCGGAACAGTATATCCACGGTTTACCGTTTCATTTGCCAGTTCCTTCAATTTTGCTTCATCCAGATCCAGCTCCGGTATCCTGTCGCTTCCGAAAAAACGTCTGACACAGCTTTTATGCCATCCCCGCTTTTCATCTTCTACCGTCTGCAGTTTTTTCCAGCAGCACAGACAATTCATTGCTTCTTCTCCCTTATACTGACATTGCCGATTGCGTCCCGGCAAGCTACCGCCAACAGTCCAAAACGATCTTTCACATCAATCTTCCAGTTTCTGCTTACCACACCCAGAAGCCATCCCTCCGGAATCAGACCGTCAAAAAAAGAAAACAACGTTTTCGACTGGTATGGTTCCTGTCGGATCGGCATTGTAAGAGATACCGCACTGGCATCTTCTCTTTTTCTGTATTCTTCATCATAGGAAAAAAGATAGCCTTCATCTGTCTCGGAAAGTTCTCCGGCATACACATTCCGGATATATACCTGAACACTTCTGAATATTTCCATAATATTCTTACCCTCTTTCCTTTCTGCCCGGCACAGCTTCCATGTCGAACATCGCCAATGCGATATTTACTTTATCCATCCGCACGGTCTCTTTCCCCTGTTCCAGATCTCTGACAAAGCGAAGCCCCAATCCCGAACGCATTGCAAAATCTTCCTGTGTCAGTCCGGCTGCTTTTCTATTTTCTTTTATAAATTCAGCAATTTTATTCATTATTATATCCATCCTAATCATCACCAATTATATACCCGTTCGGGTATATTTTCAAGTTCTTTCATCATTTTTATACCCGATAAGGTATATTTTATCCATTCCTTTTTTAAATTATACCTCATCGGGTATAATTTATATTTTTGCAAGCGAAAAGCGCCACTCCGGGGAAGAGTGCCGCTTTTCAGGAGAGATTTATGTATTGAATGTTGCTGGCTGATTGTTAACCCTTTACACTCCCCATTGCCACGCCCTGGACAATGAACTTGGAAAGGAACAGGTATACCACGATAACGGGGAAGATGGAGAATGCGATGGTCACATACACCTGACCCATATCAAACTTCAGGAAATCTGCGGAACGCAGCTGAGCGATCAGGATAGGTAATGTCTTCATCTTGTCGTTATGCAGGATCAGTGCCGGTGTGAAGTAATTGTTCCAGCTGCTTACGAAAGTGAAGATCGCCTGTACTGCGATGGCGGGCTTCATCAGGGGAAGCACGATGGTATTGAAAGTACGGAACTCACCGGAACCGTCGATTCTGGCTGCCTCTACCAGAGACAGGGGCAATGCGCTCTCCATGTACTGCTTCATATAGAAGAAAGTAACCGGTGCAGCGATTGCAGGAACGATTAAAGGAATAAAGTTGTCTTCCAGCTTCATGTCAGATACTAACTGCAGGAAACCAAGTGCGGTAACCTGTGTAGGGATCGTCATAACCGCCATGATGAAGGTAAACATAAACTTTTTGATCTTAAAGTCATATACATGAATCGCATAAGCTGTCATGGTAGAGAAGTAGGTGCAGAGCACTGCGCTGCAGGCTGCAACGAACAGGCTGTTGAACATACCTCTTACAACCGGCAGAGTACCTGCCAGTACTCCCTTCCAGTTCTGAATCAGATAGTGACTGGGAATGGGGGTAAATCCTTTGGTCAGTTCTCCGTGGGATCTGGTTGCATTTACGAACAGAATATAGAACCAGAACAGACACAGGAAGCTCATAAATATCAGTACTATATATGCAAGAGCTCTTCTGGCATGGATGCCCATACCTTTTTTGGTTTCGTTTGTTTCTACGCTTAACATGTCTGCCACCTCCTATCAATCTTTCTTGTTCGAGAACTTGAATACAACGAGGCTCAGGAGACCTGTGATAATAAACAGGATAACGGAGAGCGCACCGCCCATACCATAGTTCTTACTGTACAGATGCTTGTTCAGGTACATGATCAGGGTCATGGTAGATCTCATAGGATCACCGCTACCGTTTGTCAGGATCTGAGGTACATCGAACATCTGTAAGCCACCGATCAGGGAAGTGATCATTACGTAGATCAGGATCGGACGTAACAGAGGAAGTGTAATCTTGAAAAATACCTGTGTGGAGGTTGCACCGTCTACTTCGGCTGCCTCGAACAACGAAGTATCAATACCCATCATACCTGCCATCAGGAGGATCGTTGTATTACCGAACCACATCAGGAAGTTCATCAGTGCTACCAGACCTCTGGTGCTCCATACATTCGACATGAACTTATAGGGCTCGCTGATCCATCCCAGCTGCATCATAATCTCATTGATAGGGCCACCGTCAGAGAACAGGGTGAAGAACAGCATTGCAAATGCGGAAGCCATGATCAGGTTCGGCAGATAGATGACTGTCTTGAAGAATCTCTGTCCTTTTAACCGAAGGCTTGGATCAGAGAACCATGCACCCAGTAACAGGGATACGATGATCTGGGGAACGAATCCCAAAATCCACATGATCAACGTATTTTTCGTGTAAGTCCAGATATCCGGATTCGAGAACAGTTTTGCGAAGTTACCGAATCCTACGAAATTCGGTCCGATCTGTGTCAGTCCCGAACGGTAATTCTCAAAAAAGCTGTAATAGAATGTTCTGAACAGCGGAACCAACTGAAATACTATGTAAACTACAACGAAGGGGATCAGGAAGATATAACCCCATTTATTATAGCTTACCACCTTTCCGCGTTTTACCTTTGCCATAAATCATTCCTCCCTTTTGTTGCCACGCTTCACATGGATTGTCGTGCCATTTTATTTTTCCGATAAGGCTCGCAGCAGGTCTCTTACTTGCATTTTCATATTTGTGCTTATAAAAAAGCTTCTGCCAGCCTTCTCTTTTTCTTGTTTTACCCGTTTTTTGAGAGAAAAACCGTACCCACCTGACCAACCAGGCAGGTACGGCTCTCAATTACTTATTTTCCAGCCAACTTATCTAATTCAGATTAGTGAGAAAGCTCAGGATACTTCTCTTCTACTGCCTTGTAGAACAGATCCAGAGCACCGTCCAGATCGGTCTTGCCTTCAAAGTAGTTCTTCATAGCGTTCTGGAACTCTTCGTTACAACCCTGATCGTAAGAGGACAGGTTGCTTAAGTCGATCTTCTCAGCGCCTGCACAGAACATTTCCAGAGGGTTCTGACCACCCAGAATGTCGTTGGTGTAAGAAGCGTCTGCTGCCATCTCTTCCATAGCGGGCTTGTTGTTAACGAAATCGGAATCCTTCTTAACGATGTCGATCATGATGTCCTTATCGGTGGTCATCTTCAACATGATATCCTTAACAAGGCTTGCATTGTCAGTACCGGCTGCTGCACAGATCCAAGTACCGCCCCAGAAGAAGCCCTGAGGTCCTTCGGTAGCGCCCCATCTGCCGGAGTTAGCTACGGAACCTTCAACATCTGCTGCCATAGAGAAGTTGATTAACCAAGCGGGTCCAAAGTAGCAGAATACTTTTCCTTCGGGATAGAAGCCCTTGCTCCAGTCATCAGACCACAGCTCGTGAGTACCGGTTTCCTTAGCATCAACCATCTTCTTGGAGTCCTCAACCCACTTCATCAGGTTGTCATCAACTACGATCTTGCCATCCTGAACCCACTTACCGGATACGTTGTTGGAATATACACGGTAGGTATCGTTTGCGGAAGAGGTCATGTAGTAACCAGCCTTCTTCATGGTCTCAGCGGTTGCGGTAAAGGTATCCCAGTCAGATACAGCCTTCTGTACTTCTGCGGGATCTTCGCTTCCGAGTACCTCAGCTGCGATATCACGGTTGTAAATCAGAACACCGGGGCATCCCTGCCAGGAAAGACCCTTTAATACGCCGTTGGAATCAGTAACAACATCTTTGGTGTACTGATACTGGTTAGCCAGATCTGCATCGGTGATGCCCAGATCCTTAATAGGCATGGTGTACTCGGTATCTACATATTTCAGTGCGTAGTCAGCCTCAACCAGGAACAGGTCGATCTTGTCATCAGCTGCTGCATCAGCCTGCTTTAACAGGGTAGCATCCAGATTGTTCTGGTAAGCATTGTCATCGTTAGGAGTTACGTTCCACTTAACGGTTACATCACCGATCTTACCGGTAGTACCATCTACGGTCTCATATCCGGGATAGTGATCAGCGATACGGCTCTGGAACTCGGTGTTCCAGCAGTAGATGTTCAGGACTTTGCCTTCTTCTGCTGCGGGCTCTGCTGCTGCCTCAGTGGTTGCTGCAGGAGCTTCGCTGGTTGCAGCGGGTGCTGCATCGGTGGATGCTGCAGGAGTGTCATTGCTGCTGCCACAGCCTACCAGCATGCTTGCTAACATTGTGGTGGTAAGTAAAGCACTAAGTACCTTTTTCTTCATGTTTGTTTCCTCCCATTTCATTTTTGTTAAATGTTTGTTGTAAGTGCTTGTTGCATTTATATTTATATGGTTGCGGTTGCGACGCTTCCACATAAATGTCTGATTAATGATCTGTCGGTATTTTGGCAACCGACTCACCTTCTATGACATTTCCGGGTACTATCACCTGTTCTATGAGAGTGGTCTTGGGTCTCTCAATGAGGCTGATCAATTCCCTGGCTGCCAGGCATCCGATCTGTTCCGTGTCCTGCTGCACCGTGGTAAGTTTGGGATCCAACTGCTTTGCTGCCTGTATGCCATCATATCCTGCCACGGAGATATCTTCAGGGATCTGTAATCCTCTCTGCCTGATAGCATTGATGCCTCCGAAGGAAGCGAAATCATCCGGGAAGATGATGCAGGTCGGTGGATCCGGCAGATCTAACAGTTCGTTGGTCACTCGGTAGGTAGTCGTTGTATCTCTGTAGGCTGCTTCCCTGATGTATTCATCCGGAATCTCCAGTCCCAGACGTTCTGCTGTCCGGTAGAAGCTGGATAATCGCCCCGAGGTAACCGCTGACATCGCTCCGTGGATATAAGCGATCTTCCGATGACCTCTGCTGTAGATGTACTCTAACAGCTCCTTCATACCTGTCACATTATCCGACATGATTGCGATACGATTATTAAATAGGTAGTCGATGGTAACCACCGGGATGGAGCTCTGTACTAATTCGATGACTTCGGGATCTCCGAAATCGATACAGGCGAGCACCACTCCGTCGAAGCCTCTGTACCTGCTGTGTTCCAAGTAGGACATCCGGTCCGGTCGGTTCTTGCAACTGTTAATAAATGTTATGTCGTAACCGCTCTTCTCTGCTGTCCTCTTGAAGCTGTCCAGTACACTGGAAAAGTAATCGTGGGTAAGACCGCTCCTGGCTTCATCTGCGAAGAGTACTCCGATTCCGTAAGTCCGGTTCGTCTTCAAAGCTCTTGCTGATAGGTTTGGGGAATATCCCATCTCCTTTGCTACCCGTCTGATGTTTGCTTTTGTTTCTTCTCCAATGTCCTTGTGGTCGTTCAGTGCTTTGCTGACTGTTGCAACGGAGACGCCACAAATCTTGGAAATGTCTTTCAGTGATGCCATGTCTTTCTCCTGTTCCATGTCTTCGTCATTCCGTCCGACCTGTTTTTGTAACTTAATCGTTTTCGTAGTTTTAATATATACCACATTTGAGCATTTTGCAATACTTTTTTGCAGTTTTTTTCCAAAAAATATCCGTTTTGTCTATAATTAACAATTTCAGTTGGGCGGTTTTGTACATTTGGCTTGTATCGCGATAGAGTTTCTTCTATATAATGGCAAAGTGTGCGATAACGTTTGATGCGATTTTGTTTCGTAAATCCGGTTTTTCGTGAAGTGATTCCTTTTGTATCTTCTGCCCATGTTTTCCCAGCGTTTTTGTATACATTGCGCATTTTACGGGCTTTTTCAAGATTCATATTGCATTTTCAGCGTCGCTTCTGTATAATACAAATCAGAAATTCGGGGTACTTAATCGTTTACTTAACAGTAAGCACTCCGCAACGAAAAAACAAACACTCAACATACAACAACATGAAAGAAGGAGATTTTCTTATGAAGTATGGTCATTTTGATGATTTGCATCAGGAATATGTCATCACCACTCCCAAGACTCCGCTTCCCTGGATCAACTACCTGGGCTGCAACGAGTTTTTCAGTCTGATATCCAACACCTGCGGCGGATATACCTTCTATAAGGATGCAAAGCTGCTGCGTCTGACCCGTTACCGTTACAACAACGTACCGGTGGATAACAACGGCAAATATCTGTATATTAAGGATGGAGATACCGTATGGAACCCCGGCTGGCAGCCTACGAAGACCGAGCTGGACTCTTATGAGTGCCGTCACGGTATCGGTTACAGCCGTTTCACCTCTTCCAAGAACGGTGTCAAGGCTTCCGTGCTCTCCTTCGTTCCTCTGAACGATAACTGTGAGATCTCCCAGCTGACCCTGACCAACGGAAGCTCCGAAGATAAGAAGCTGTCCATTTTCTCTTATGTAGAATGGTGTCTGTGGAATGCTGATGATGATATGAAGAACTTCCAGCGTAACTTAAGCACCGGCGAGGTGGAGGTGCAGGATTCTACCATTTATCATAAGACCGAGTACCGTGAGCGTCGTAATCATTATGCGATCTATTCCGTCAATACGAAGATCGACGGTTTCGATACCAGCAGAGATGCTTTCCTGGGTTCGTACAGAGGTGCGGATTCTCCCGAAGCTGTGGAAAACGGCAAGTGCACGAACTCCATGGCAAGCGGCTGGTCTCCCATCGCTTCCCATCAGATCAATGTGGATCTGGCAGCCGGTGAGACCAAGACCTTTATCTTCGTTCTGGGCTACATCGAGAACCCTGAGGAAGAGAAATGGGAATCCTACGGTATCATTAACAAGACCCGTGCAAAAGAGATGCTGGCAAAATACCAGACCGATGCACAGGTAGAGGAAGCTTTCGCAGCACTGCAGGCTTACTGGAAGGAGCTGCTCGCCCGCTACACCGTAGATTCCGCTGATGAAAAGGTGAACCGTATGGTCAATACCTGGAATCAGTATCAGTGTATGGTAACCTTCAACATGTCCCGTTCCGCTTCTTATTATGAGTCCGGAATCGGTCGAGGCATGGGCTTCCGTGATTCCTGTCAGGATCTGCTCGGTTTCGTACATCTGATCCCGGATCGTGCAAGAGAGCGTATCATTGATATCGCTTCCACCCAGTTTCAGGACGGCAGCGCTTATCATCAGTACCAGCCTCTGACCAAGAAGGGCAACTCTGATATCGGCAGCGGCTTCAACGATGATCCTCTGTGGCTCATTGCAGGTACCAGTGCTTATGTAAGAGAGACCGGTGATACCTCCATCCTGACCCAGATGGTTCCTTTTGACAACGATATGAGCGTAGCTGCTCCTCTGATGGATCACTTAAAGCGCTCCTTAGACTATATCATCAACCACAAAGGTCCTCACAATCTGCCTCTGATCGGTCGTGCCGACTGGAATGACTGTCTGAACCTGAACTGCTTCTCCGCTCATCCCGGAGAATCCTTCCAGACCTTCGGTCCCAGTGAAGGTCCCGTGGCAGAATCCGTATTCATTGCCGGTATGTTCGTAAAATACGGCGAAGAATATGCACAGCTGTGTGAGCTGATGGGCGACGCTGACGAAGCTGCCCGTGCACGTAAGGAAGTACAGGCAATGTACGATGCAATCCTGAAGGATGGCTGGGACGGTGACTGGTTCGTTCGTGCTTACGATGCTTACAGCCACAAGATAGGTTCCAAGGAATGCCGCGAAGGTCAGATCTACATCGAGCCTCAGGGCTTCTGTGTACTGGCCGGTGTCGGTGTGAAGGAAGGACTTGCCGAGAAGGCATTGAATTCTGTAAAAGAAAGACTGGATACCAAGTATGGTGTCATGATCTTACAACCTGCATACACTGAGTATCACCTCGAGCTTGGTGAAGTATCCTCTTATCCGCCCGGATATAAGGAGAATGCCGGTATCTTCTGCCACAACAATCCTTGGGTATCCATCGCAGAGACCGTTCTGGGCAGAGGTGACAGAGCTTTCGAGATCTATCGCAAGACCTGTCCCGCATACATCGAGGATATCAGTGAGATCCATCGTACCGAGCCTTATGTATACTCCCAGATGGTAGCCGGTAAGGATGCCAAATTCCACGGTGAGGCGAAGAACAGCTGGCTGACCGGTACCGCTGCATGGACTTTCGTAAATATCTCCCAATACATTCTGGGTGTATATCCCACTCATCAGGGATTGTCCGTAGATCCTTGTATCCCTAAGGGCTTTGGCGATTTCACCATCACCCGTAAGTTCCGCGAGGGCACCTATCATATTCAGGTGAAGAATCCTCAGAATGTGGAAAAGGGTGTCGTATCCATGACCGTGGACGGCAAGGCAGTAGACGGACACATCATTCCTTACGAAAAAGGCAAGGAAGAGTACAACGTAGTTATTACGATGGGCTAATCCAATTCCAAACGATTTCTATCCTCCTTAAAACCCCGGCAGTTATGGTAGCTGCCGGGGTTTTGTTACATTTTGTTCAAAAAGGTGCAAATAATCTCTCAAAAAAGCCTGCTAAAGGTGCAAAAAACTTTTTCGTAATATCTGCGTTATGGTTATTTTTGCCTTGCGGCTTCCTTCCGGGATTCGATCACGTGTCGGATTGCTGCCACGGGGTGTACGAAAAGCATCCGCGGTCCTGAGAAGCGCATAACGATGCGGATGCGTTCCCGCATGTCGGGCTTGTAGCAGTGAACCTTGCAGTTGGAGCAGAAGGTCTTGGTCTCCATAAAGGGGCATTTGTCGCTGCGCATGCGGGCGTATTCTTCCAGCTCCGCGCATTCCGGGCAGAGGTCTGTTTTCTTAAGCCCGGAAGATTTGCGCATAGATTTATGTTGTTTCTGACAATAGAGCAGGATCATGTCGGAGACCATGACTTTCTCCCGCTCTCGCTTGTCCTGTATCTGTTCTGTTTTCATCAACTCATCCTTCCATTTTCTACGGAATAGGTTCGGTCCGCGATGCGCATGGTGGACTCTCTGTGAGACACGAGGATTACGGTCTTATCCTCTTTTTCCTCCCGTAATGACTTCAGAATCACCGCTTCGTTCAGACTGTCCAGGTTGCTGGTGGGCTCATCCAAAAGCATTAGCGGCGCATCATGCAGGAAGGCTCTCGCCAGACCGATCCGCTGTCTCTCGCCACCAGACAGTGTGTCGCCCAGTTCTCCCACAGGCGTATCATACCCCTGCGGCAGTGTCATAATGAAATCATGCACTGAAGCCTTTTTGCAGGCAGCGATCAGTTCTTCCTCCGTGGCATCCAGCTTCGCGATCTTAAGATTGTTGCGGATGCTGTCGTGGAACAGTTGAGTCTCCTGGGTGACAAAACTCTCCATCTCCCGTAGGTTCGTCGTGTTGATCTTCTCCACGGAAGTACCGGACAGCTTCACCTCTCCCTGCTGTACCGTCCAGAACCGCATCAGCAACTTCAATAATGTAGATTTACCACTGCCGCTTCTGCCGGTGATACCGATGACGGAATGCTCCGGGATCTCCACCGACACATCTGTCAGAATATTCTCATTACCACTATTTTCATTACCATAAGAAAAAGTCACATGTTCCGCCGCAGCTCCCTCAAAAGCAATCTCATGCTGTCCGGTGATCTCTTCCACCGCCGGTGTTTCCTCTAAAATGTCCAATACCCGGTTGCCCGCAGCGAAGGTATTCTGCAACGTGCTGCCCAATGCCGCCAGTGCCACAAAGGGTCCAAAAGAACTCATCAGGGTAATCGTCGGGATCAGTACCCCTTCATATCCCACTGCCCCGTTTCGATACAGGGCAACGGAAGCACACAGCATCGCCAGGTCAAAAAGCAGGATCACGGTATTGGTGATCGCCGTATTTCTGCCGGAGATAGCTTTCATCTTCTCCTCATCGGCACTTAAGCTATCCGTCTTAGCCATCATGCCGTCCAGTCTCGCCTGTCCCTGACCGTACTGGATGGTCTCCTTCAGTCCCCGCAGGCTGTCCAGCACATAGCCGGACAGTTCTCCCGAGCCGTTTCGGAAACGGATGCCGTAGTCTCCGCTGGCTTTGGAGATGGCAAGCGGTACCAGCACGCCCACCGTCACGTAAGCCGCAAGCGCCAGCAGTCCCAGTAACGGATGGAAGCTTCCGATAAATCCGCACAAGATCAGCGTAAACAGGAACGCAATGGCTGCCGGGGAGATCGTATGAGCATAAAATACTTCCAGCAGTTCGATATCGGAAGTGATCACCGCAATCAGATCCCCTTTGCCTCTGCCTTCCAGCTTCGCAGGGCACAGTCTGCGCAGTGCCCGGAATACCTTATCACGGATCAACGCCAGTAATTTAAAGGCAATAAAATGGTTGCAGGACTGCTCCCCGTAGCGGAGTCCCGCCCGCAAAAGTGCTAATAGCGGAACCGTGATAAATACCTGCATCGGTGTGATCTTATCCTGCACTCCCAGTACTGCCAGCACCGCATATCCGCCTAAAATCGTAATAAAAGCGGCGCACAGATGACCTATAAGTCCTGCGAATATTGCAAGACACATATATCCGGACAGTGGTTTCACCAGTCCGATCAGTTCCGCCATGACGCGGAAGCCGCTGCGTTTTTTGATTGTCTTTGCTTCTGTCATGCCTGTGCACCTCCTTTTCCGTAATTCTCCAGACTCTGCTGGGCATTCCACAGTCTCGCATAGATCCCGTTCTGCACAAGCAGTTCTTCCTGGGTTCCCTGTTCTGTCACATTTCCGGCGTCCATGACATAGATCCGATCCGCTTCCACCACATTCGCCAGGCGGTGGGAGATCAGCACGATGGTCTTCTCCCCGGTAGCTGCCAGCTCCCGGATCAGCGCCATAATGTCATTTTCACTCTCCACATCAATGTTGGAAGTCGCTTCATCAAAAATATAGATCGGGCTGTCATGCAGAAGTGCTCTCGCCAGTGCCAGCCGCTGACACTGCCCACCGGAGAAATTGCCGCCTTTCTCCTGCATCGGTGTCTCAAGCCCCTGCTTGCTTCGCAGAAAATCTGCCAAGCGTACCTTTTCCAGTACCTGCCACAAATCCTCGTCGGAAGCACCCGGACGTCCCATCCGCAGATTGTCGCCGACCGTTCCCCGGAACAGGTAGCTCTGGTGGCTGACATAGGTAATGTTCTGCATCAGACTTCTCTCAGAGATCCGGTGATAATCCACCGTTCCCACCCGGACCGTACCGGAATATCCACCGTTTCTGCCCATAAGGATACCGGATATGGTGGATTTACCGCAGCCGCTCTCACCCACGATGGCAGTAAACTGCCCTCTGCGCAGCACCAGATCCGCGCCGTGGAGAATCTCTCGATCCGCTTCATAAGCAAAATGCACCTGCTCCAAACAGATATCTCCGCTATCCGGGAACCCTGCACCTGCGGCACCGTCTCCTTCCCGCTCCGGCAGATCCAACAGCCGGAAGATCTTCTCACTTGCCGCCATGCCGTTCATGGCAATGTGGAAAAAGGAGCCCAGCTGACGCATGGGGATGAAAAAATCCGCCGCCAGCAGAATGATCAACAGGCATCCCGCCAAATTCACTTTGCCCACCTGCATCTGGCTGACGGAGAGGATGATTCCCAGTGCCGCGCCACCGTAAGCGATGAAGTCCATGATGGTAATGGAGTTTAACTGCATGGTCAGCACTTTCATGGTGATCTTGCGGAACTTCTCCGATTCCGCATTCATTTCTTCGTTTTTATAGGCATCGGACTGATAGATCTTCAATGTGGTCAGTCCCTGCAGGTTTTCCAGGAACGTATCTCCCAGTGCCGTGTACTGTCCCCAGTATTTGGACAGCAGCTTTTTTGCCCAGGTCTGCACTGCAGCGATCGCCACCGGGATTAGGGGCACGCAGATCAGAAGCACCACCGCCGAAGGTACATTGATAAAGCACAGATAGATAAACAGTGTCAACGGTGCCAGCATGGCATAGAAAAACTGGGGCAGATACGCGCCGAAGTAAGTCTCCAGCTGGTCCACGCCTTCCACCGCCACCTGTACCACTTCCGAGGTTCCCGTCTGCTCCTGATAAGAAGCGCCCAAACGCAGAAGCTTCTCATAGATCAGTCTGCGCAAGGTCTTTTTGACTTCTTGGGATGACAGATAGCTCATTTTCGATGCCCCGATGGCACAGCCGAAACGCACGAGCATTGCCACCAGCATCGCTATCACTGCTCCGAAAAACACAGTGCTCGTCTCCCTGTAAATATACAGAGCTGACAATAGTGTCGTAATTGACGTCATCATCACAATATTTGCCACCAGAGACAGCCATTGCAGAGCCACATTTCCCGCAATGTATTTCCGGCTCTCCGGCACAATACCGATCAGTCTTTTGTTGATCATCATAGAATTGTTCCATCCTTTTCTCTTATCCCAGTCTCCGCCCAGTCTGCTCCGAAAACCTGGAAATCACAAAACCGGGCACAAGTTAGTATCTTCTAACTCTTTACCCGGTCATTTTATCGAAAATGGTTCTCAATGTCAAATGGTATTATTTTCTCAATTACATTTTTCATTATTATAGCCAATTCCAATATTTTAGGCTATAGTAAAATCAAATTCGGGCATGCTAAAATATAACCATACACATACTATAGAATCCATGCAAGGAGGTCAATTATGAAAATATTATTTTATGATACCAAAAGCTATGATAAAGAATCTTTTGAGGCAGCTCTGGAAAAATATCCCGATATTCAGATCGAATACATCCGTCCGGATCTGGATCCCCGCACCGCTGCCCTAGCGGATGGTTTCGATGCCGTCTGCGCCTTCGTCAGTTCCAATGTAGGGGAAGCCACGCTTAAAATCCTCCACGAAAAAGGTGTCCGCCTCGTTCTGTTGCGCTGTGCCGGATATAATAATGTAGATTTGGAAAAAGCCGCCGCACTGGGCATATGTATCATGCGCGTCCCCGGCTATTCCCCGGAAGCCGTCGCAGAACATGCCATGGCGCTGGCACTGGCATGTAACCGCCGCCTGTACAAGGCATATAATAAAGTCCGGGAGAATGATTTCAGTCTCGCCGGGCTTATGGGATTTAACTTCTATGGGAAAATTGCCGGTATCATCGGCACCGGTAAAATCGGCGCCGCCATGTGCCGGATCTGTAACGGTTTTGGCATGAAAGTCATCGCCTATGATGTCTACGAGAATCCTGCCTTAAAAGATTTCGTCACCTATGTGACCCTGGATGAACTGCTGGCAAAAAGCGACCTGATCTCCCTCCACTGCCCGCTGATGGATTCCACCTATCACATGATCCAGTTAGATACCATCAAGAAAATGAAAGACGGCGTTATCTTAGTCAACACCTCCCGGGGTGCTCTGGTCAAGACCCAGGACCTCATCGAGGGCATCCGTCTGCACAAATTCGCCGGTGTCGGTCTGGATGTCTATGAAGAAGAGACGAAAAATGTCTTCGAGGACCGTTCTGATGAGATCCTGGAGCACTCCACCACCGCGAGACTCCTGTCTTTCCCCAATGTCATGATCACTTCCCACCAGGGATTCTTCACCAAAGAAGCCCTGGAAGCCATTGCGGAGACCACCCTGCAGAATGCCCTGGCTTTTGCAGCCGGGAAAACCAGCCCCAACCGGGTGTAATCATTTTCTCGAACCTCGTATTCAGTCTTGTCATGATATGGTAATTCATATGTCACTCCGTTCAGCTTGTAGGACAAATGGAAATGTAGGCAGCCCACGACCATTCAACAGGTTCACCTCATAAAATTGTGTCTGTGCAAACCGAACGGTCACTCGCTTGGCCTGGGCCAGTGCTTCGGCATGAACACTGAGCACGTTACCGGTGCAACTGCAATTGACCTGTCTCAGAAGTCCTGCCTCGGTTTCTATTTCCAACCCATTGATGCCGCCCAAAACCGGCGGCAGGTATTGCGGTTCAATGGTCGAAATAGCAAAGCCATTATAGCTGTCCCACACCTTTTGCACAAAATGCAGCCCATCGCCATGTGCGAATGTAATGCTGACCTCGTTGCCCTTCAAGGTACATTTTTCGGCAAGTGGTGCGCTGTTGTCTATTGGCATTCCGTATACTCGCTGAAAAGCGGTATCGGCCAGGCGCTCCCCGATGGGGCGCTTGCACTTCGGGTGAATATCGTAAACGTTTCCGCAGTCAGAAGAAGTAACCATATACACTTCCGGTGTATTTTCGCTTACAGTTTGCTGACAGCGACGCACAGTCGGGAACTGACTCCCCTCTTCATTCAGCCATGTGCCAAATGGTGCAAGCTGTACAATAAGAAATGGAAGCTGTGTATTCCATTCAGTGCGCCAGTTTTCGATCAGTGATGTCAGTAGTGCGGTATAGCAGCCAGCATGCGGGGTATCCGTCTCACCTTGATACCATAAAATGCCCTGCACTGTGAATCCCATAACACGGCTGAGCATAGTTTTATACAGACCGCCGGGACGGTTCTTGTCATAACTGCCAAGGGGCTGGAATGCCATCTCTTCCCCAACAGCCACACCGGAACCAGACAGGCCTTCCAGCATAGTGCAAAACTGTTGCGGTGTCAGCGTATTTTTCAAAATATAGGCCATCGGGTCAGCGACAGCAGTGGCTTGAAATGCCGCCTGTTTTTCCCACTCTCGGTGGGATTCTGATTCATCCAAATGTTTGACCTGTACTTCATATTCGTCAAGATAGCAGCGCAGTACAGAGGTATCCAGCCACGCTGGGTCCAGCCATGTGCAAGCGGATGTACCTCCCATATTGCAGGAAACGATACCAACAGGCACTCCAAGCACGCTCCGCAGCCTACGGGCAAAATAGCTTCCTACCGCCGTAAACGTGGCAGCATGATCAGGTGTAAATGTCATCCATCGGTCCCATTGTCGATGAACTGCCGGGTATTTTTCCCGTTGTCCATCACAAGTGTATTGACCGACCGTATAGCAACGCAAATGCGGATCATTGGCCAATGCAATTTCCGTTGGTCCGTCCTGATCATATTGCAGCAGAAATTCCATATTGCTCTGTCCACCCGCAAACCAGACTTCACCAAAATCCACATCCGTCAGACAAATTTCCCCAATGCGCAGTTCGGCATTTTCCATTGCAGGCTGAGGCGGCAGTGTTAAGACAAATTCTCCGGCAGCGATATCTTCTGCAAGAATTATGCTACCGTTTAACCAAACCTTGACCTCCTGTGAGGTCTCGCACAGCCCCCAAATACGCACGGGTTTGCCGCACTGCAAAACCATTCCGTTTTGAAAAACATCGGCAAGTTTTATCATACATACACGCTCCTTTTATAGGTGTAGGTTATTCGTGGCACAACAATGCACTGCTATTTTCACAGTCTGCGGTGCAAGCCCCTCTGCCGCTACTGTGACATCGATTGCCCCACTTCCTTTAGGGCGGATGACCGCCTGTGCGCGGCCATCAAATGTGTGGGCCTGCGCGGTGCGGAACGTATCGGTTCCCATTGGATTGGCACTACCGAATCCGGCCAGTTCTCCTGCGCCCTCAACTGTGATTGTAATGTTCCTCCCGGTAATGGGCTGCAAAATACCATTTTCATCCGTGAGGGTCAGGTCAATATAGGCAAGATCACGCGTACCCGCAGTCAGTATGGTACGGTCGCACTGCATCTGCAAAACGCAAGTTTCCGATGCAGTATGCAACTCCGTACGAGCGCATGCCTTGCCATTCTCCAGTACTATGGCACTCAATGTACCAGGCGTATAGGGTATATGAAACTCTGCGATGAAATTCTTCACCGGTCCTTCTGCAATCTTTTCTCCATTGCAAAACAGGCAGACGGATTCACCGGGGGTATAGACTTGTACAGTAACTTCCCTGCCTTCATAACCATGCCATGTCCAGCTTGCGATTCCATCAAAGAATACCCACTTATTGGTCATGGGGGTCAGACCATGTCGCCAGGGATACTCCACAGCCATGTAAGGTAAAGTACGCAGTCCGAACACGATTTCGCGATAATACGAAGCCGGACGCCGCAAACCTGTAATATCCAAATCGCCGCAGTAAGCAATAAAACAGGGATAGCTGCCTTGGTAGCCACTCTCAGCGCTTTCCTCGCGATAGCGCTGCTGACCGACACCGGCTTCACCAAGATAATCCCAGCCGGTCCATGTAAAATCACCAATAACATGTGCTGCCTGCTTAATGATTCCCCAATTCTCCGCAATTTTATTGGGATAAGTCTCGGTACCGCAAAGAACATGGTTCGGCAGGCGTATGTGATCATCGAGATAGCGCTCGGTGGCATAATTATAGCCGATTAAGTCAGTGGTAGACAGGCTTTCTCGCACAGCTTTTGTTACAATATCGGAATTACCAATTTGACCGATGCGATCTGACAGATTCGTCATGACGTCGTTGACATTTTGGTTGGCACTCGCAATTAATTCCGGCATCGTCAGCTTTCCCAGCGCCGCCATGATAAGGTTGATACTGTTGATCGTGTAGCGGCTGGGATCGCAGGTGCGGAACGTATCTGCAAGCTTACGGCTCAACTGTGCACCGCGTTTGCTGCTGACCTCCGGGATTTCATTGCCAATAGAATGGAGGAGGCAGACTTGTTTTCTTTTCTGAGTGCAGTGAAACAGTGCAAGCAGGATGTGTTTTTTAAAACAGCCGAAGGTGATGTACTTAATTTAAAATCCACTCTGTCGCAATACCTCTTTGCAGCAATTTCCGACAAAGTAGATTTGTTAAAAGACAGCACCATTTGCTGCGCCAATGAAGATGCTCAAAATCTAAAACAGTACTGCATATAGTGAAAAACCGTAAATCTGTAGCAAAAAACGGATGACCCTCCCAAGTCATCCGTTTTTCTCGTTTTACAGTTTCCCGTCTGTTTACTTTTCTCTTTTATATATTGCTTTTACTAATGATTAGTTTACATGAATCTTCTGACCTACTCTAATCTTATTC
>CAVFMG010000006.1:0-41506 GCA_963623435.1 Odoribacter splanchnicus | reverse complement strand
TAATTATAAGGGACGAAGCAGATGTCTTGATTTTGAAAAACTTGAGAAGGCATGTGGTCGTTACAATAATAAATAAGCAAATTTACATAAGCCATTTCGTTGGAGATAAAGTCCGGAAAAGCATACACAAGGCATAATGCATTAGACAATGTATTGAAAGATGAAAGATATGCAATTCCACAGGCATTTGTATTCTGCAATGAAAATATCAGTTCTCAGGATAAAATCACATATCTGCCGATTTATATGATCGGTTTCCTGGAAAAAGAGAAAATAGAAGAATATATTTACTCGATCGACCTGAGTGCACTTCAATAGAATAGTAAAAAAGGAAAAGCCCGCGGCTCCCATATAGAAGCACTCGGGCTTTTGTGTACTCTGTACTTAGATTTGGAACTAATTTATTTTACTATGAACTTAAAAACTGTTCCGGACATTTTCAAACGAATCCGGTAGAGGTCATGATCCCAGGCGGTCTGAAGTCTTGCATCGGTGATGGGCAGGGTCTCGGTGGCAATCAGTTCGGCACCCGTAAAAGTAGCAGTGGCATTTCCAATGGTGATTTCACCAGCGGAAAGAACGACGGGCTCCTCGTAAGTAATAAAATTAAGAACAACATCCTCAGCATTCGTGTGGTCTTCCAATACGACAGTGTTGGAAGACTTTTTAAATGTCACCTTCCGGACATAGCTCAGACCGGGCACAATAGCCTGAGCAGAGGGATAGGCAGCCGCCAGTTCCATGGAAATAGAAGGTTCGTTTCCAGTCAGTTTCGTGGCCACATTTTCTGCACGGTATTCTTCGCCGTCTTTCTGATCCGTGCCGCAGATTGTGGGCAGATTATGATAACCGGACTGCATGGTCCAGATTTCGTAGCGCCTGGGAGAGAAGGTCTTCTGGGTGTAGGTCTCCACACCGATATCTACGAGGATGGGATGCCCGTTTTTATATAAAGTGATGCTTCCGGTGTCGTTGTGATTGTGGCTGTCGGCATTATCACCTGCCTTGACCGCCAGATCTAAGGCATTGGAATGCACAAGAAACAGTCCCACGCTGGGGTAATAGACATCCCGGTGAGAAAGTGTGCCGGAGATATCCTGCTGCATCAACTCTTTATAATGAAATGCAGTCTGCATGCGGTAGAACAGGTTCCCGCCATTGACTTCATCGGTGACAAGATGTCCCTGCCCCGCCTGAAAATCTTTCGCGGCGAACAGACACAGGTCCTCCTGCCCGGTGGCTTTGCCGAAGAGATATTCCCGAACCCCGGCACGACCGGCGATGGGAGAGCAATCAGCAAAATTAAAATAGTATTTATCATCTACATGTACATTTAAAATATAGGCTGCAATATTTTTCACCTTATCCCACTGGAACAGGGGGGCAAAATGTCCGTCGGTAACTGTGTTTAACACCGTCATGGCACCGTAGAGGCACAGCCCTGCATGGCGGTAATACTGGGCCCCTTCCTCACAGCAGCCATCGGTGCCGTAATCCTTGAGAAAATAATCGCAGCTTTCTGCGGCTTTACACAGAATTGCCAGCAATGTGACAACTGTGTCAGGCACCCCCTCCGGCAGAAACAGCGGAGCATCCCCACACAAAGCACGCACCGGAGCAGCCAGCAGGGAGGACATTCTCTCACTCCAGGGCATCAGAAACGTAGTCAGCAGTACATTCTGTGTACACCATACGGTCCAGTTGCACATGGGTTCATTGCCATGCCCCATCCACCAGAAATGAGCGGTCAAATAGGGCAGCAGGATCCTGCGCTTCAGGTTATCCTCAATGCAGGTCAGTACAAAAGGACTGATGGCATTGAACTCCTCTTCCAGCAGATAAGCAGCACAGGCCAGCAGTGCACCGGTCTCGCAGGCGAACAGGTCCATCACAGGTCTGGTCACATCCGGAAGGATGAACTGCGGAGTATCCCGAATATAGGAATTGTGTGCCGGAAGCTGCCATGCGCTCTCTTCGCAGATGGAGTAGATACCATTGATAATATCATCTAGGAAACGTCCCTGATGTTCCACACATTCGGCCTGGATCAGATCATTCAGGGCATTGCGTTTGCCGAAATAGAGCGCCTCAAAAGCAGCACGGTCGCCATCTTTTTTGAAACGCATATAATCCGTGGCGCGGATCACGGGGAATGCATACCCCAGCTTTGCTTCTCCGGTCTGAATCAGACGTTCCTTCAATGCCGCCGGGAGCGCTTCATAAGCCTTCCGGTCCACAGCCTTCGGAAAAGGCTGAAAAGGGCGGCAGTTTCCGTGGAATGCTTTTGCCGTCTCTAAAAAACGCTTTTCTATACTTACCGATTGTGAATTCATTTTCCTGATCCTACCCTTCCATATTCCTAATTCCTGATAACGGACAAACTGCAACAGCAGTTAACTGAATTTGCTGTTCACATATTCCGTAGGGGAGACACCCTCCACCCGCTTGAATACCTTACTGAAATAAAAAGCACTTTCAAATCCCAGAGCCTCCGCGGCTTCGTAGACCTTCATATTTTCCTCTTCCAGCAACCGCTTGGCTTCCGTGACCTTGCAGATATTGATATATTCACTGAATCCGGTGTCGTTGTATTTGCTGAACAGCTGGCTTAAGTAATTCGGGCTGATGCCGAAGACGGCCGCCACTTCGTTCAGGGACAGACGCTCGCGGACATGCTCATTAATGTATTTGCGGACATTGGTCACAATGTGGTTCTTGTAATCTTTTCTGCGGGTCTGGAAGAGCTCGCACAGCTGATCACAGAAAAATTGCAGCCATTGTATCACATGATCCACATTGGACTGCTTATACAGGGAACGATAACCGTCCGGATCCTTAGCAAAGAAGCCGGAGACCGTGGTCTCTCCGTCCTGTAACAGTGAAATGGACAGATACAGGATATTGCTGGCAGCATCCAGTGCCTGTACATAATGTCCCGGATGATCCCGGAACAGGTCGCAGAGGGTCTGAATCGTATTTTTGAGAATATCCGGATCGTATTCCTCGAACGCCCGGGTGAGGTCATTTTTAAACAGGCTGATATTGAAGGAATTCCGGGCATTTTCCCTGGAATGGTCCGTATCAAAAGCAACAATGGAAGCATTGCTTTCCGTATTCTGGAAGATCTGTCTTGCATACTGGTAAGAATCACAGATCGTGCCGGGAGTCTGTACCGGCAGGCCGATACCACAGCGCAGGGTAACATTATAATAATTATGCAGGGTTCCGCTGATGCTTTGCAAAATGTCTGTGAGACTTTCCACATAATTCTCCGTATCCGCCGCATCCGCAAAACAGAAGATCAGTGCGAAATGCCGCAGATCCAGAGACAGCGCATAGAGAGGCAGATATTTTCCACTAAGTTCCCGGATCATCTGCAGGGAAGCACTGAACAGAGAAAGCTGTTGCTCTGCGGATAACTGATCCGCCTGAGGACTGAGAATCTCGCCGTAGCAGCAGATGTAGGCACCGTAATCAAAATTCAGGTTCAGATCCCGGCTCTGTAACCGGAACTGTTCTTCGGATTCAAACAGGTCATGCAGAAGGCTGATCAGGAATTTGTCGTAAAAAGGATGAATATTTACGGCAGACATCTGCTTTTTCCGGGACTGGGAAATCTGGGAAAGCACCCGGTCGATGGCAGTTTTCAACACTTCCGGTGTCAGCTCCAGCTTGACCAGATAATCGGATACCTGATAAGACAGGGCATCCCGGGCCATCTGGAAATCCTCGTAGCTGGTGAGGATGATAAAATGAGGGCAGTTCTCCTTGTAGCGTTCTCGGCATACTTTCGCCAGTTCCAGACCGCTCATGACCGGCATTTTAATATCCGTGATTACTATATCGGGCATTTTTTCTTCAATGATCTTAAGCGCGGCCTGACCGTTCATGGCGGTGCCGCAGACCTCAATATTCATTTCGTTCCAGTTCAGCATGGAACGGATCCCTGCCTGAACCAGAGGTTCATCATCTACGATTAATAACTGATACATATAACTCCTCATATCCACACTGGTTTTTTATTGGTTGTGATTCAGAGGGCAGTTGGGAATATGAATGGACATAGTCGTATATTCACCCTCTTTACTCTCTATGGTAATGCCATACTCTGCACCGAATTGGTACTGCAGGCGCTTGTGTACATTGCTTAAACCAATCTCCCGGAAGAAATCAGCCGGACTGTCGTTGTTGGAATTTAAGACTTGTGAGGCTTTTTCTGCAGTCATGCCCACACCGTCGTCGGTGACATCTATCCGGACTCTATCGGCGGCATCGGGAGTCTCATAGCCTACATGGATCAGAATGCGTCCGGCGCAACCCTTGGGTTCTATGCCGTGGAAAATTGCATTTTCCACAAGCGGCTGCAAAGTGAACTTGATAATTGCACTGTTGTATAATTTCTCGTCATCCACCTGGATATCCATGGTGATGGTGCCGCCGTAACGATAACTTTGAATGGTAAAATAGTTCTCTAACAGCGACAACTCTTCGCGGATATCGATCAGCAGGCTAGTACCTTTTGAGATGCTTTTTAACAGACGGGACAGGGATGTGGTCATCTCGGAGATGCCGTTGGCTCCCTGAATCGTTGCCATCCATTTGATGGAATTTAATGTGTTGTACAGGAAATGTGGATTAATCTGACTTTGCAGCATTTTGTATTCCAGATCCTGTTTCTGCTTTTCATCTTCTAACCGTCGTTCCATAAGCTGACTAATATTTTCAGACAGATCATTGATTCCGCGCCCGATGTCTCCTAGTTCATGATTCCATTCTATAGCAGAATCTCTGGAAAAATCTCCTTCGGAAATCCGTTCCATACGAGACTGGAGGTGAGAGATGGGAGCGGTAATCATACGATTCATCAATAGTATCAGAACAGTACCGATAGCTACAATGCCTACAAGAGTGCATGCCAGGATTCCAGCAAAGAGAAAAGACTGATCTTTTTGCTCTGCACGGGAAATACTCTGACTTAAATAACATCCATTCATATCTAAAGGGGTTGTAACCAGAATCTGTTCCCCATTGGTAGAGGTATGAATACGGGAGACCCGTGTGTCTCCGGAGAGGGAATGATTACTCATATCCTCTTTCAGGGTATAATCCGGTGTAAATTCCTGCAAAGTATTATTATTAAAAATATAAGTATGATCAGCAATCGTCAGGTAGAGAAAACTATCCTCCGGACTACTGTAATCCTTTAACGGATCCGTGAACAATTCAGCAGACACTTCTATAAATAGGTATCCGGCCTGCTTATTGTTATACTGATAGGTGATCGGGCGGATAATAGGAAGCACCTTACGCCCGGCCCGGTGAAAAGGATCCGCGATGATTCCCGGAGAAAAATCATAAGCATCAGAGGACAGAAGCTCCTCATAATAGGGCAGCTTGGGAACCTGCTCTGCCAGATCTGTGGTGGAAGAGTAGGTTGTGGCAACTACCTGCAGAAAATTCTCCCGTGAGATAATGGCAATTCGAGGCATATAATTATAAGAAGCGTTACGGTTGCATTCCTCATTAAAGGAATCATAGGTAGATACTGACAGTACTGATCCGGGATTCGGATTATGCTCTATGTATTTGGCAATGCCGGAATCTGTCTGGCAATAACGTACCAGACGATAAACATCATTAATACTGGAGTCTATGGACTCCGACAACAGCCGCAGACTGGTCTCTGTGGACTGAATCAGAGTGTTCTGCAAATAGTGCTGGAAAATATAGTAACTGAACAGGCTGATCAGCAGACACATTCCCAGGATAGCGTTCAGAGTGAAAAATAATATGCGGTTCCTGATGCTTTTTGGACGATATATAATCTTTTTCATAAAATCAGTATAACATAACAAGAGAAAAAAGGTAGATAAAAAATGAGAAGCTAAAAAAAGTGCATGTTAAAATAAAAAAAGTACATTTCCAGAAAGCACTTTCAGAAAAAATGTGAACAAATTATGAAAAAATGTGAATAATATGATAATTTTTTCTATGTCATGTCGCTGTATTTTCCGCTATACTTTATTTACAGTCAATGAAACGGAAGGAAACCGGATCTGCGACAGATGCAGTAAAGTATCAAATTTTACAGGAGGGTTTATATGAAAAAGAAAGTATTAAGTTTAGTACTGACCGCAGCAATGATGACAACCATGCTGGCAGGATGCGGAAGCTCCGACAGCACAACAGCTTCTACCGGTGAGGCGTCCACAGTAGCTTCCACCGAGGCAGCAGCTTCTACTGAAGCAGCACCCGCAGAAGAAGTTACTTTGAAATGGGCTATCTGGGATCAGGAGACCACACAGTATTGGGGCGACATCAAGGACGCATATGAAGCAGCTCACCCCGGTGTAACCATTGAGATGGTTGACCTTGGCTCTACCGATTACATGACCGTTCTGGCTACCGAGCTGTCCGGCAGCGGATCTGATTTCGATGTAGTAACTATCAAGGATGTACC
Source organism: Odoribacter splanchnicus (assembly GCA_963623435.1). GTDB lineage: Bacteria > Bacillota > Clostridia > Lachnospirales > Lachnospiraceae > Acetatifactor. The sequence goes on along the minus strand of CAVFMG010000006.1, from coordinate 35,046 downwards.
CGGATATGCAACTCTGGTTCAGAAGGGATCTATCGTAGCCCTGGATGATTACATTTCTCAGGATGGTGTAGATTTAAGCAAATACGCAGGTGTTACTGACCAGGTAACTGTAGACGGAAGCCTGTATGAGCTGCCTTTCAGAAATGACTTCTGGGTACTGTTCTACAACAAGGATCTGTTCGATGCTAAGGGTGTTGATTATCCTACCAACGATATGACCTTTGAAGAGTACGATGCACTGGCAAGAGAGATGACCGATACCACTTTCGGTTCTCAGGTATATGGTGCTCATTACCACACCTGGAGAAGTGCAGTTCAGCTGTTCGGTGTTCTGGACGGTGAGCACACCATTCTCGATGGCAACTATGAGTTCTTCAAGCCTTATTATGAAATGGTTCTGAATCAGGAAAACGATGGTGTATGCAGAAAGTACACTGATCTGAAGACTGAAGGCTTACACTATTCCGCAGCATTCTCCGGTGGAGATGTAGCAATGATGAACATGGGTTCCTGGTTCATCGCAACCATGATCACCAACTTACAGTCCGGCGAGTACGATTCCAGCCTGTGCGGCAACTGGGGTATCGTTAAGTACCCTCACGCTGAAGGCGTAGAAGCAGGTTCTACTCTGGGTACCATCACCGGTCTGGCAGTTACCTCCGTAACCGATACTCCCGATGCAGCATGGGATTTCGTTAAGTGGGTAAGCGGTGAAGAAGGTGCAACTGTAATGGCTTCCAGCGGTAACTTCCCTGCAATCATGACTGACGAAGTAGTAGACATGATCTCCGGTCTGGAAGGCTTCCCTACCGACGAGGCTAGTAAAGAGGCTCTGACCGTATCCAACCTGTACCTGGAAGTTCCTTATGCCCCCAACGTATCTGAGATCAACTCCGTTCTGGATTCCTATCATGGAAGTATCATGACCGGTGAGATGACTATTGACGAAGGTATCGAAGCAATGAACAAGGCTGTTGCAGATATCCAGGCTCAGTAATCAGTTTCTTCCCTATGAAGTATGAAATGTTTGTTGAATGTTGAATAAGACAGAGGGGTCGTACCTACGGCCCCTTTCTTATAAAAACACTAAAGAAGACACAAAAAAGCGTTTGAAAGGAGAATTGTTATGCGGAAATTAAGCCGTCAAACGAAAAGAGATCTGGTGGCCTACTCCTTTATTGCACCTAACTTTATCGGTTTCTGCGTATTTACTTTGATTCCCATTATTTTTGCCTTTGCCCTTGCTTTCTTGAAGTGGGATGGAAGCAACCCGATCCAGTGGGCAGGTTTAAGCAACTTCACAAGACTGTGGAAAGACACTTTCTTTATCGCAGCATTTAAAAATACCATTATTTATTGTATCGGTACTGTGCCTCTGACCATGATCGCATCCCTGGCACTGGCTATCGTATTAAATCAGAAAGTAATAGGAAGAGGCGTTTTCAGAACACTTTCCTTTTTCCCATATGTAGCATCCCTGGTGGCAATTACTGCAGTATGGAAAATGCTGTTCCATCCCTCTAAGGGACCTGTAAACAACATTCTGTTAAATGTCTTCAACGTACCGCAGGATCAGCTTCCCCAGTGGTTCACCGGCAGCCTGGTACTGTTCTCCATGATTCTGTTCAGCGTATGGAAATACATGGGCTATTACATGGTAATCTACCTGGCAGGCTTACAGGGTATCTCCTCTGAGCTATATGAGGCAGCCAGCCTGGATGGTGCGAATACCTGGCAGAAATTCCGCTATGTGACCTGGCCGCAGCTGTCTTCCACGACGTTCTTCGTAGTAGTCATGCTGACAATCAACTGCTTCAAGGTATATGATATTGCAATTATGCTGGCAGGCGGCGGAAGCGGAGAATTAACAACATCTGCAACTGTTCTCGTATACTACATCTATCAGAAAGCATTTATTGACTGGGATCTGGGCTACTCCAGTTCTGTAGCAATGGTACTGTTCCTGATGGTACTCTTCGTAACCATCATCCAGTTCCGCGGTCAGGCAAAGAAGGAGAAAGCATAATGGCAATCTTGGCTTTGAAGGTTCTCGATAAGGATAGTAACACCATATGTGTCAGCAGTGGTGAGAACTTCGTGGATCTGGTATGCACTCGAACTTATGAAGAGGGTGATCGGATTGTACTAGAGACCGATGAGAAAAATATACATGTACATTTACAAGTGGACGATGCACTGGGAGATGCCTTCGTATACATAACTGATAATGTATCCTATTACGTTCCCTTTGGAGAAAAAAGAATCAGTATGTCTCCCAAGGTATTTTCCGGCAATAAACATTACATCTATGCGGAAGTCGCAAGAGAAGATGAGATTACAGCCTACCGGAACCTGGCATTAAACCCGGCGGATCAGCATATGGATGTTCCCTGTTATCCCCATGCAACGGCAAACGTGGAGACCAGAGGTGAAAGCGTATTCGCAGCGAAAAATGCCATCGACGGTGTCCGGGCGAACCGATCCCACGGAGAATGGCCCTACGAGTCCTGGGGCATCAACATGCAGGATGACGCAGCCATGAAGCTGGACTTCGGCAGACCGGTACTGGCAGACAAGATTGTATTGTACACCAGATCCGATTTCCCCCATGACAACTGGTGGCAGCAGGTAACGATAAGATTCTCCGATGGCACGGAGCAGGAGTTCTCTCTGGAAAAGAGCAGCAAGGCACACGTACTGCCAATCTCCGAAAAAGAGATCACCTGGCTGGAGCTTTGTAACCTGATCAAAGCAGAAGATCCATCCCCCTTCCCGGCACTGAGTCAGATCGAAGTGTACGGCAGGGTTAAACGTTAGGAGGCGCACAGATTATGAAATCAGCACATAAAAAAGCCGTTTTAGGCAAAGTGATCGTATATGCGATTCTGATTCTGATCGCAGTGGTCATGATCATTCCTTTCCTGTGGATGCTTTCCGCATCCATCAAGAGCGACAGAGAAGTATTCCAGATGAATCCGTTTGTGTGGATCCCCGCTAATCCCAAGTGGGATAACTATCTGACCATCTGGACGAAGATTCCTTTTGGCAGATTCGTGGGTAATACTGTATACTTAACTTTGATCGTTACTTTCTTACAGTTACTGACCAGTAGCTTTGCAGCATATTCCTTTGCAAAGCTGGACTTCCGTCATAAGAACGGACTATTCCTGGCATACATTGCCACCATCGCAATGCCCTGGCAGGTATACATGGTACCTCAGTTCATCATGATGAGAAAAATGGGATTGAACGATAAGCTGTTAGCTATGATCTGCTTACAGGCATTCTCCGCTTTCGGTGTGTTCATGATGAAGCAGTTCTACGAAGGCATTCCCGATGATCTGTGCGAAGCCGCCAGAATCGACGGTATGAGTGAGTACCGGATCTACGCCAGCATCATGCTGCCGTTGTCGAAACCGGCACTGTCCACACTGACGATCTTCACCTTCGTGGCTACCTGGAATGACTATCTGGGACCCCTGATCTACTTGAAGAGCCAGGAGAAGAAGACGATTCAGTTGGGATTAAAAATGTTCATCAGCCAGTATTCCTCCGATTACGGTCTGATCATGGCAGGATCTGTATTATCACTGATCCCGGTACTGATCGTATTCCTTGTATTACAGAAATACTTTGTAGAGGGCGTTGCTTCTACGGGACTGAAGGGATAACGGATAACAATGTATTTTCACAAGCCTGTGTCGGTTCCATGTCACAGGCTTGAATAATAAGGAAAGGGTAACTATTCAGAAAAGGAAAAACTATGATAACATTTGATGAAAAGAAATATCCGCAGATTACAGAGGCGGAGATCAAAGATGCATTGCAATTTTCCACGGAGCAGGTAATCCGGGATCTGCCGGAATTTACCGACCAGTTCCAGAAGGCTTACAGTGAGAACGGTTTCTACCAACCCATTCCCAACAATTACTGGACCTGCGGGTTCTGGACTGGAGAGATCTGGCTGGCTTATGAATATTCACAGGACGAGCGCCTGAAAAAAGCGGGTGAGGTTCAGGTGAAGAGCTTTTTGGATCGTATTGACAATAAGATCGAAGTAGACCATCACGATATGGGATTCCTCTATTCTCCTTCCTGCGTGGCAGCTTATAAGCTGATCGGCAGCAAGGAGGGTAGGGAAGCAGCTATCAAAGCAGCAGACCAGCTCATCACCCGTTATCATCCCATAGGTGAGTTCATTCAGGCATGGGGACCCATGGATGCTCCGGAGAATTACCGCCTGATCATTGACTGCCTGTTGAATCTGCCCCTGCTGTACTGGGCATCCGATGAGACCGGAGATCCGAAGTACCGTGATATCGCGGAGAAGCACATCCACACGGCTGTGGCAAATGTGATCCGTGAGGATTATTCCACCTGGCACACATTCTTCTTCGATATGAAGACGGGAGCTCCGGATCATGGTGCCACCTGTCAGGGTTACCGCGACGGTTCCGCCTGGGCGAGAGGCCAGGCATGGGGCGTCTACGGTATGGCGCTGGCTTATCGTTATACCGGAAGAGCAGAATATATCGATCTGTTCCGCCATGTGACAGAATATTTCCTGGCACATCTGCCGAAGGATCTGGTACCCTACTGGGATCTGGAGTTCACCGACGGCGATGACCAGCCGAGAGATTCTTCTTCCGCCTCCATTGCAGCCTGTGGTATGCTGGAGATGGCGAAATACCTGGAGCCTGCGGAGGCAGAGCACTATATTACCCTGGCAAAACAGATCATGCAGTCTGTCTATACGAACTATGCCGTAAAAGATCCGAAGGAATCCAACGGACTGGTGTTGCACAGCACTTACTCCAACCATTCCCCGTACAATACCTGTAACCATTACGGCGTGGATGAGTGCAATTCCTGGGGAGACTACTTCTACATGGAGGCACTGACTCGGTTACTGAAGGACTGGAGAGAGTACTGGTAAATTATAATTATTTTGATTTGATATCATTCGAAGCCCATACAGATACGCATGCCTTGATGTAAGGTCTCCGGCATGGCATCCTGTCTGGGCTTCTGTAAGAAGTATTCCTAATATAGGAATATAGTTACTACGTTTGTTATTATGGAGGGACTAACTGCATGAATTTACATACTAAAAAAGATTTTCAGGATTGTATGTTATCGATCTTAGAGCCGTTAAAGCCTTACTACAGTGAGGAAAAGGCAAGACTGACTCTGGGAGTTACCATGGCACATTATGACATCGGTGCCACATGGATGGAGGCATTTTCCAGACCCTTATGGGGACTGGTGCCTTTCTGGGCAGGCGGCGGAAAAGAGCCGGAATTTGAGGAGATCTACCGCAAGGGTCTTACTGCCGGAACCGATGAGAAGAACCCGGAATACTGGGGAGAATGTACTTCCTTCGATCAGAGATTCGTGGAGATGGCAGCTATTTCCTACGGTATCATGTTCGCTCCCGAGGTGGTATGGGATCCCCTCACGGAAACGCAGAAAGAAAATCTCTGCAACTACTTAAATAAGATCAATGAGCATCCCCTGCCGGTCTGCAACTGGATCCTCTTTGCCGTGCTGGTGAACATTGCCATGAAAAAGGTGGGACGCCGGTACAGTCCCGAGATGCTGGAGGAATATCTGGAAGGACTGGAGACCTTCTATCTGGGCGAGGGCTGGTATCAGGACGGAGATTCCGGACAGAAGGACTATTATATTTCCTTCGCTATCCATTTCTACAGCCTGATTTATGCGGTAATTATGGAAAAGGATGACCCCGGGCGGGCGGAAAAATACAAGGCGAGAGCCATGGAATTTGCAAAGCAGTTCATCTACTGGTTCGATGAAGAGGGCGAGGCCATTCCTTTCGGCAGATCCCTGACCTATCGTTTCTCTCAGGTAAGCTTTTTCAGCGTGTGTCTGCTGGCAGGACTGGAGCCGTTCCCGGTTCCCGTGATGAAGGGTCTGATCGCAAGACATCTGCGCACCTGGCTGAAGCGCCCGATCTTCGACAGAGATCATGTGCTGACCATCGGCTATGGCTACCCGAATCTGACCATGGCGGAGCGGTACAATGCGCCTGGTTCTCCTTACTGGGGCATGAAAGTATTTGCCTTTTTGCTGCTTCCCGATGATCATCCCTTCTGGAGTGCAGAGGAAGCGCCGTTGCCGAAGCTGGCACCCGCATGTCCTCAGAAATACGCAGATCTGTTTGTCTACCATTACGGCAATCACACCACGGCATTTGCACCGGGTGTCTACAGCCCCAACGGACACGGACAGATCGTGGCAAAATACGGAAAATTCGCTTACGATACCAGATTCAGCATCAGCGTGGCGAAGTCCTGCTATGAACTGCATGAGAATGCACCGGACAACATGCTGGCGTTCTGGATCGACGGCTATGTGTATGTGCGTCGTATCTGCGAAGAATCGAAGATCACGGATACCGGAGTATGGTCGAAGTGGAGCCCTTATCCGGGCATCACGGTAGAGACCACGATTACTCCGGACGAAGAGGGACATACCAGAGTACATAAGATTACCAGTGACATCGAGTGTGTGGCTTACGACTGCGGATTTGCAGTCAGCAGAGGAGATTTCAAAGAGATCGGCTTCGCGGAAAAAGTGGACGGTGCATCCGCCCAGGCAAGCAATGAATTTAGCAGCTGCAAGGTTAGTGCGGTGCTCGGTGAAAATGTGCAGGCCAACGAGCTGAAAGACAAGCCACCCGTGGGTCACATGATTACCGCAGACCCCAACACGAACCTGCTCTACACCAAGACCAAAATCCCTGCAGTGAAGTATCACATTCACAAAGGCAGTCAGGAGATTGTTACCAGAGTGGATGCAGAAGTGATCTGAGTTATCAATCGGATTTTGTAACTGTTCAGAGCGAAGCATTTTGGAGGTTGGTTCAGAGCAGTTACTGGATTTTCTAATTGTACGGAAATAGGGTACAGAAAGCATGCGGATGCTCTTTGTACCCGCCTTAAAGAAATAGGGGAGATAAATTTCATGAAAAAAGGTTCACAGAGGAAAAGAAATCTATTACTTGCATTTATTGTATGCTTTACATTGAACTCAAGCTATGTATGCGCTGCTGACGGGGAGAGTGGCTCTACTATATGGTTCGACGGTACAATCGGAGCTCGCACGGCTCTGGATCACGCAAACCTTCCGACCATGGAGCCTTGGTACAGTGGGGCAACTAATATAAGTGTATCTGCTAATGAAGGAAAAATCAATCTGCCGACAGAAGCCGGCACGACGAAGAAGTATGAATATACATTAAATGGCTGGTATGATATCTACAATCAAAAGTATTATGGCAAGGATCAGCTCGGGCAGGAGATTGACGTAAGCGGAAATTCAGTGTTCTATGCAGACTGGGTAGCATCCAACTATAACCTTGGTAATTCAAGCCGCAGCAAAGTGACTGACCAGCCGGACACAAGCAAATTTATCACAACCAGTGTATTTGATTATAACGAGCTGTTTAATATTCAAAGTGCGACAATCTCCAGCAACGAAGGTGATAGTTATCTTGGAAATGATAAGCATCAGGAGCTTTGGAGGTTATCCACAGATGGGCTTGGTTTTGCGTTTTTGAACTGGGCATATTATGATACAACGAAAGATGGTACGTTGGCCTCACTGGCAGATAGAGGTAATAATACTAAAAACACTGCTAACAGCGAAATTACACAGAATATCATTTCCGAAAAACCTGAAATTCTGACGGCTCTTTTTACGGAAAGCAGTATTATGGGCCGCAACTATCTGGGCGAGGGTAACGGGTTATTTCAATATGTAGATGATTCAACGGATTCCAATTACGGATATTATTATTACGACAGTGCGAAGAACGGTGCATCCTATAATCAGCAGAAGCAGAGCTTTGTGCTATATCAGAATCCGGAATATATTGTTGAACAAAAGTTTAATAAGACTGGATACTGGTCTTATAAACAAGACAAACCCAAAACGACAGCATTTTTGCCTTTTAATGACAATGAATCGGGTGAATATGACGAAAAGGACGGATCAATAAACTATTGGTTCGGCATAAAGAGTGAGATTGACTTCTGGCTGCCAAATGCGGTTGGACAAGATGGAAATATTTCAGATACCGGGAAACAAATGGAGTTCAGATTTTCCGGAGATGATGATGTCTGGGTATTTGTTGATAATACTCTGGTACTTGATCTTGGAGGTATGCATGGTGCCAGAGAGGGAAGCATCAATTTCTCAACGGGTGTAATTAAGACAGAGACACAAAGGACCACAACTGACTCAACCCATACCTCAACCTATACAGAAACGCAATTAAATAACATAGCTGCAGGTAACCATAAGCTTACAATTTACTATCTTGAAAGAGGCTCATCACAGTCCAACTGCTCAATTTATTTTAATATAGCACCGAAATACGCAATGTCTATTGTGAAAAAGGATGCTGCGGATGGATCGCTTCTGTCAGGAGCACGGTTTGGCATTTATACAGATGAAGCATGTACACAGCCGGCAACCTTATGGAATACAGTTTTGGAAGACAGCGTCTCCGGAAATGAATTTGTGACAGCTTCAGATGGAACGGCAACCTGTTATGGCATGGCCGCGGGAAATACCTATTATATCAAAGAGTTGGAGGCTCCGGAGGGGTATGACATGGTCGATAGCACACCAGTCTGTCTGAATATAGATGTAAATGGTAAAGCAACTGTTGATGGTGACCATAATAGCAATTTCAGTATAAGTGAGAGTGCCAAAAGATATTATCTGACGATAACCAATTCTAAGAAAGACTCCTCGGACGTGACACCGACGCCCACGGCAACGCCGACGGCAACACCGACGGCAACGCCTACGTCAACACCGACGGCAACGCCTACGTCAACACCGACGGCGACACCCACGGCAACCCCTACGGTGACGGCAACACCCACAGTGACAGCTACACCGAAAGTAACGCCAACACCGAAGGGAGCATCAAATGATGACGATGATGATACTCCGGCACCGACAGTAACAGCAAGTCCTGCAGCAACGCAAAGTGTTACAGCGACTGCGCCTGCGACAGGAGATTATTCAGGCATACTTTATGCTGTTTTTGCGGCACTGGCAGTTATATTCATAGTGTTCGAAATAATCACAAAATATAAAGAAAAATAAACAGGCTGCCCGGTCTTGCATCGGGCAGTTTTTTTGATACAATAAAAGTAAGCTTTGAAGGAGGTTTCACTGGATGAATTGTGAAAAGAATAAATGGCAGGCTGCAATACAGAATATGGAAAGACGTCTGCAGTATTTACGGATGAATATACATGGGTACCAGATTCTTTATCATGGTGAATTAATCGGAGAACGCTACTGGGAACCATTCGACAGGGACAGTCTGCATCGAATGTATTCCATTACCAAGAGCTTCACTTCATTGGCAATAGGATTGCTTATCGCGGAGGGCAGGATTCGTCTGGAGGACCGTATATGCTCATATTTTCCGGAGAAGCTGCCGGAGGGCGGAGCTCATTCCTGGTGTGAAGAGATGACAATCAGGGATATGCTGACGATGCGTACATGTTATAATTCCACAACTTTTAAAAGATATGATGGTGACTGGGTAGAGTCTTTTTTCCGTGTACAGCCGGATCATGTGCCGGGCACGGTGTTCAATTATGACACATCGGCTTCCCATGTACTGGCAGCACTGGTGGAGAAGCTGACCGGCAGAAATATGCTGGATTATCTGAGAGAAAAGGTGCTTCGAAAGGTCGGCTTCTCGGAGGAAGCTTATATTCTCAAGGATCCCTATGGCGTGAGCCAGGGTGGAAGCGGTCTCGTATGTAAGCTTGGGGATCTGGCAGGCATCGCAATGCTATGTTGTCATGGCGGAGTGCTGGATGGCGAAGCGCTAATACCGTCAGAGTATCTGAGGGAAGCTACAGCCTGTCAGGTGCCGACGGATCTGCAGACTACCTTTGATGAGCAGTTGGGCTATGGTTATATGATGTGGAAGACTAGGTATGACGGCTTTGTATTCTATGGAATGGGTGGTCAGCTGGCGCTATGTTTTCCGGAGCAGGATCTGGTATTTCTCACCATAGCGGATACGATGGGAAACCCGGCAGGATTGCAAATATTGTATGATTGCTTTTATGATACAGTGTATCCGGAGTTGACCGGAACTGATGAATATACTTGGGCATCCAAGTTGCCGGAGGGAGACATCCGTCATGGTATGGAACAATGGCATTTCTATGATTCTCAGGATATAGAGGGCGGAGCCTGTGATGCCAAGGGATTCCGCACGGTAAGCTTTGACTGGGAGAAAAAGACACTTACGTTTTCATCAGAAAATAAATCATATGAATGGCATTATAGCAATGAAGGATGGGTTTGCCAGAAATTCCCTAATACGGAATATACCTGCGAGTGCCACGGAGAGTGGAAGATGGGACATTTTATATTTCATAGCTTCCTCACGGATGAAGAAGAGGGACATGTGTCCATGGATTTCGCATGGCAGGGTGACCGGATGAGTGTTCGCCTCGTGAGCACATCAGAACCGGTTTTTGCTAATCTGAAGGGCTTCTGGGCAGCGCACTGATTTCCTGCAGCTATCCAGAGCTGCGAAAATTATATCAATATGTACATCGAATGCTTGAATTCGTAAGTATATTTGATATAATTTAATTGGCAGATACGCCAATTAAAATTCCAAAATCACTTTTAAAAATCTATTTGTGCCGTCAATTGAAAGGCATCAGAATGGAGCAACTTATGTACGGGCAGATATACAATTATGTAATTCCGGTAATGGCTTGTATATGTTTTCTAACCTTCATTATTATTGGCAGGAGAACACCTATGAAAGTGGTCTCGAGATATTTTTTTACTGCGACAATTATAATTTTGAGTATTATTTTGTTAGAAATAGTAGAGCCGTTTTTTAAAGAACCAAATTATTTATATCCTAATTGGCAACGGTGGGTTATTTCTATTGTTGCTTATATTCTCAGACCTATAATAGCATTTGTTCTGATATTGATTCTGGAGAGGGATCAAGAGAAACAAAAGTGGTTCTATCCTGTTATGATATTACCGCTTGCTGTTAATACGACATTATTATTGATCTCTCCAATATGTGGAATTGTCTATTATTTTGATGATAATAATATTTTTGTAAACGGACCTATGAGGTTTATGCCATTTTTAACAGGCTTTGTGTATCTGGCTATTTACTTTGTTTTGTTAGTTGCAGATATGAGGCGTAATGGTATAGAGGAATGGGTTGTATTGATACCTGTGGTAATTTCCGTTTGTGTATCAGTTTGTCTGGAGGCTGTATGTAATTTACTTGGCTCTTTACCTATGGCCTGTATTCTTGGCATGATTTTTTATTATATCTTTATATACATTGAATACAATATGAAGGATGAACTCACAGGTGCTTTGCTGCGCAACAAGTTTTACAATGACATAAAGCGTGACGGTTTCAGGTATTTTATTATTTATGATGTGAACGGCTTGAAACATATAAACGATGAATTAGGTCATATATATGGTGATAATGCACTTAGCAAATTCGGACATTGTGCGCTTTCTTCATTGCCTAGAAGAGCGCGTCTGTACCGTATAGGCGGTGATGAATTTGCTATTGTATATTCAAAAGCAAGAAAAGAAGATGTCGATACTCTTATAAAGACAATTGAAAGTAAGATAAATTTAGATGATATTCCTTTTGGAGTATCCTGTGGTTATTCCTGCTTTGATAAGGAATGCGATTTTAACGATGCATATAAATGTGCCGATCAAATGCTCTATAAATGTAAGAACGAATATTGGGAAACTCATGACCCTAATATGCTGAAGGAACGAAAAGAAAAAAGAAATCTTCGATAATAAGTACAGATGTACAAATACAGTGAAATACCACATCCACAAGGGATCCCAGGAGATCGTCACCCGAGTGGATGCGGAAGTGATTTAATGAGCTAATCTTCTATACGGGTCCATACCTGCATTTCGTTTTCACCGCGGTTTGCCCAGGTATAATACGGAATGAAACGAAGTCTTACCCCGGTTTTCACAGGAGCTTCATAGGTACGATAGAGCGAGGCAGCCTTTTCCCCTTGGGAGGAGGCTGCTTTTTCGCGGAATCCGTTGACCAGGATCAACGGTACTTCGGTTTCGCAGATTTTCCCGGATATGATCTCCGGCTGCAGATCGGGATCCACCAGTAATTCGTGAAGATCTCTGCCATTGTCGGTCTCTTCCAGGCAATATACGATGGAACCTCTTGTCACAGCTGCTTTTCCGATATCTTCCCGCACTTTATCACTGGCGGTTATTAGCCGCACATCCATCGTGAAATGAATAGTAAAGGTATCTTCCTCGGTCCATTCTTTTGTTATATACAGATATCCGTTTTTTGTTTCAGACTTTGCATTCTCTGCACCTTCCAGCACGTAAGAATCGCACCAGTCGGGAACCCGAAGCGCCAGCACAAAGCCGGTTCTTTTTGCCCGGACATTTATTTTGACATCCCCATTCCAGGGGAACCCGGTTTCGATGTGAATCTGCACCTTTTGTCCGGAAATCTCTTTTTCCAGATCACAGCCCAGGTAGAGGTGGACATACAGGGTGGTATCATTTTCCGTAAAGGCATACGCCCCCAGAGAGCTTAAGAGCCTTGCAAGGTTGGGAGGGCAGCAGGCGCAGCCAAACCATTTCTGCCGCACAGGCTTTACGTGGAATTTCCGCTGATCCTTATGACAGGCTTCCGGTAATACTTCCAGGGGATTGACGTAGAAAAAGCTTTTGCCGTCCAGCGCCATGCCGCTTAAGATGCCGTTATAAATGGCGCGCTCCATAACATTGGCATATTTTGCGTCTGCCTCTATTTCCAGCATTCTTCGGGCGAAAAATACCAGCCCGATAGATGCGCAGGTCTCCGCATATGCTGTATCGTTGGGCAGATCATAGGGGAACGAAAATGCTTCCCCCATACTGGTAGCGCCAACGCCGCCCGTAATGTACATTTTTTCAGAGACGGTGCTGTCCCAAAGCTTTTTACATGCTTCGTACAGGGAAGGATCCTCTGTGAGTCTTGCAATATCTGCCATACCGGAGTACAGATACATGGCGCGCACAGAGTGCCCGACAGCTTCGTCCTGCTGTCTCACCGGCAGATGTGCCTGATAATAATCATAGCGAAGATCCTGTTCTTCTCCTTTTTTCACAGCTTCGGGATGTTCTTTGTCAAAATAATAGGGGCGTTGTCCCCGTTGCTCAATAAAATAGCAGCTGAGTTCCAGATATTTTTGATTCCCGGTCGTCTCATAGAGGCGTACCAGTGCCATTTCCGCGATCTCATGCCCCGGATAGCCGTTGCATTTTCCAACGCCGGTGCCAAAGTGATCTGCCACATAGTCGGCAAAGCGCTCTGCAGCCTTCAGCAGTTTCTCTTTTCCGGTTGCCTGATAATATGCCACGGCGCCCTCGATGAGATGCCCGAAGCAGTACAATTCATGATGATCTCTCAGATTGGAGAAAACCGGTTCATCGCTGTTTATAATATAATAGGTATCCAGGTAGCCGTCATCCCGCTGTGCGGCGCACACGATATCAATGGCGCCATCGGCAATCTTCTCCAGTTCCGGATCCGGATGCCGGCTCAGAGAATATCCGACGGCTTCGATCCATTTGGAGAAATCGCTGTCCTGAAATACGAAGCCGTAAAAGGTGTCCTCCGGATGTTTCGGATCCCGGGGCAGAATTTCGATTCCATTTCGTACGCTTTCAGTTTTTGCATGGGTGGTTCCGGTATCTTTCCGTTCCAGATGTTTCCGGGCTGCGATCTTAAAATTCCGCATGCAGAAGCTGGGGGCGGCGCCTTCCACCTTGTCATTTAACGCTGCCCATTGATAAGGAAGAACCTCCGTGCGGATCAGTTCCATCTCGTTGGTCCAGAATGCGTCCGATATCTGAATGGAATTCAGAGACACCGGTTTTGAAAAATTTGTCTTGTCCATGCAATGTCCTGCCTTTCGTGTTTTGTATAACCATCATAACATAAACATTGGTATAAGGAGTGAAATTGTTTAAATTTGGACAGTGGAAATCACAACATTTTTATGCTATCATACATATAACAGTAAGAGGTGATAGCTATGAAAATAGAACGAATTGATGACAAGACCGTAAAGTGCTTCCTGTCCAACGAGGAGCTGGAAGAGTACGATATTGATTATAAAGATTTTGTGACCCGCAGTGACAAGGCAAAAGAGATCGTCCAGGAGATCATTGAACAGGCAGAGGAAGAGGTAGGCTACAAGCCGCCGAAGTATGCGTTTGACCTGCAGATCATGATGCTGCCGGATGAGGGACTGGTGCTGGTATTCTCGGATAAGGATCCCGCAGAGAGCAAGACGAATCCAAACACTCCGATGCAGGCTTTGCGGGAACTGATGCGCATCTGTAAAGAAGTAGAGAAAAAGGCACAGCAGGAGGAAGCTGCGGAGAAGTCCGGCGCTCCCATGCAGCCTGAGCAATCTGAGAAAAATAATAAAAAACAGAAAAAAGCAGAAGAATCCCCAAAACCCCAGGTGGCAATCTTCGCTTTCCGGAATATCGGAAGGGTCATTGAGTATGCGTCGGTGTTACCGGCTAACTTACGAATCAACAGTACGCTGTACCGGATGGAAGACGGCACCTGCTATGTCTATATGGAGAAGGGTAGAGCTTCCTACGAGCGTTACAGCAGAGCCTGCATCCAGGCAATGGAGTTCGCCGGACTGTATGCTGCGGATGAACAGAAGCTGCGGTATTTGGAAGAGCACGGCGAATGCCTGATCCGTGAAAAGGCATTGAGAAAACTGCGTGTATAATATTGCCCATAGGAATCTGCATGACTGCTTGCAGGCTAGGCAGATTCAGAATATGTTCCACGGGGTATCTCCCGCTACCATTGCCATATCCTCCGGCAGAGGTGCGGTAAAATCCAGCATTTCCCCGGTGATGGGATGCCGGAAGGTCAGTTTCCACGCGTGCAGCGCCTGCCGTTGTATCCGTTCCATATCCGGGTTGTACAGGTAATCTCCAATCAGGGGATAACCCAGATATTTCATATGAATCCGTATCTGATGGGTACGGCCGGTCTCTAAGATGAGAGAGACCAGGCTGTGCCCGTTTTTTTCGTCCAATACTTTATAATGGGTAACTGCGGATTCCCCGTTTTCGAAATCCACCGTCCGCTCGATGATCGAGCCTTCTTTGCGCCCTAAGGGTGCGGTGATGGTTCCCTCTAAGGGCTGCACCGAGCCTTTTACAACGGCGAGATATTCCCTTGTGATGCCGGAGGTCGCCTTATTGGCGATCATGGCAGACAGCATCCCGGCGCTGACATAGTGCTTCGCTACGATCGTCAGTCCGGAAGTATCCCGGTCCAGTCGGTTGATGCAGCGGAAGATAAAGGGACAGTTCTGCTGTGCAAAGTAATACGCGAGGGCATTCGCCAGGGAATTGTAATAATTGTTCATGGACGGGTGGATCGGCATTCCGGCGGGCTTGTTGATGACCATGAGATCCGCGTCCTCATAGACAATGTTTATCGGCAGATTTACCGGGGGAATCTTCTCGGAGGAGTGATCCTCCCGGATATGAAGCGTCAATGTATCACCGGGCTGCAGCACGTGATTCATAAAGCAAGGAACATTGTTTGCCAGTACGGCATCAGGGTTCTTTTTTAACTGCACCAGATTCTGGGAGGAAAAGCCTTTCTGCTTCAGGAACCGGCTGACCGGCAGGGGTGTTATGAGATTTTCCGTGGTATAAGTAAGTGTTCGTTCCATGAAAATGATTATACCCCATTCGGGCAAAATCGGACAGTGCCCGGAGCAAATAATGTCATTTCGGAATTCGTGCCTGAAAGCTACAATAGAGACAGAATCAGCGTAAAGGGCAGTTTGTCCATCTGCGCATGAGAGCAATGGGAACATTCGAAATAGGAAGAAAGGTATGGTGGAAACTATGGAAAAATACGCATGGCGTGGAAAAATTGTACCGGGAATGCAGGAGGAATATAAAAAGAGACATGACAATATCTGGCCGGAGATGAAGGAAGTCCTGGCAAATGCAGGAATCGTAAATTACTCCATCTGGATGCAGGGCGAGGAGCTGTTCGGCTACTATGAGTGTGAAAAAGGCGTAGAATATGCCGCAAAGGTACAGGCGGAGAGCGACGTGGTGAAAAAATGGGATGAATATATGAAAGATATTCTGATTATGGAGAAGGATCCTGTCACAGGAGCACAGCCGCTTCTGACACAGGTATTCAGTTTCAGATAAGGGAGGCTGTGGATATCTTATGGGAAAATATTATCTAGCAGTGGATATCGGTGCCTCCAGTGGACGACATATCCTGGGGCATTTGGAAAACGGCAAAATAGAGCTGGAAGAGATCTACCGTTTTGAGAATGGCATGGATCATAAGGACGGAAAACTTCTGTGGAATGTGGACCGGCTGTTCGGTGAGATCGTCGCCGGCATGAAAAAATGTAAAGAACTGGGAAAGATCCCGGTAAGTATGGCAATCGACACCTGGGCAGTGGATTATGTTCTGTTAGACGAAAAAGATCAGATTCTGGGTGATACCTACGGCTATCGCGATCACCGGACGGACGGCATGGATGCAGAGACCGCGAAGATCCTGCCGGAGACCGAGCTGTATGCGAAAACGGGTATTCAGAAGCAGATTTTCAACACGGTCTATCAGCTGATGGCAGTAAAACAGCAGACACCGGAGTTGTTACAGCAGGCGAAGACACTTCTCATGCTGCCGGATTATTTCGGATTCCGTCTGACGGGCAATAAATTATCGGAGTATACCAACGGTTCCACCACACAGCTGGTAGATCCTGCGACTTTCCAGTGGGATAAGGAGCTGATCCGGAAGCTGGGCTATCCGGAGGAGGTTTTCCTGCAGCTGCAGATGCCCGGAACAAAAGTGGGACAGCTCCTTCCGGAGATTCAGAAAGAAGTAGGCTTCAATCTGGAAGTGGTGCTGTGCGGAAGTCATGACACTGCATCGGCGGTAATGGCAGTACCTCAGACAGAGGGCGACGGCATCTACATCAGCTCGGGAACATGGTCTCTCATGGGAATCGAGTCGTTACAACCCATCATCAACGAGGAGGCGGCAGCAGCCAACTTTACCAACGAGGGCGGTTACGATCATCGGTTCCGTTTCCTGAAAAATATCATGGGACTGTGGATGATCCAGTCCGTAAGACACGAATATAAAGACGCGTACTCTTTTGCACAGTTGTGCGATATGGCAGAGGAAAGCAAAGACTTTCCTTCCAGAGTGGATGTGAACGATCAGAGCTTCCTCTCTCCGGACAGCATGGTGGAAGCCATCCAACAGTACTGTCAGAAGACAGGACAGCCGATACCGGAGACCGTGGGAGAACTGGCATCCGTAGTATACCGCAGCCTTGCGCAGTCCTACGGAGAGACGGTAAGCGGTCTGGAGAAGATCGCAGGCAGGACCTACGACAGCATCCATATCATCGGCGGAGGCTCCAATGCCGCATACCTGAATCAGCTGACGGCGAATGCTACGGGCAAGACCGTATATGCAGGTCCCGGCGAGGCGACAGCCATCGGTAATTTGCTGGCACAGATGATCCATACGGAAGAACTGGCAGACCTGAAGAGTGCAAGACAGTGCGTCAGAGATTCTTTTGAAATCAAGACGTTTGTTCCGACAAAGTAAATCATTCATAAAAATGACCTTAAGAAAAGGAGGAAATCATAAATGTTAGTAAACACAAAGGCAAAGATCGGTGTATTTTCCATCGCTTTGGGAGCATATCTGCCCCAGTTCCCCCAGCTGGTGCCCAATTTCCAGGCACAGTATGAGGATTTCAAGAAGACCATTCCCGATACCGTAGACATCGTAGACGGTGGTATGGTTACCACCAAGGAACAAGCTATGGCAGCCGGTGATAAGTTCCGTGCAGCAGATGTGGATCTGGTATTTTTACAGCTCTTGACCTATGCAACTTCCTACAATGTACTTCCCGCCATTCGCGATCTGGATGTACCCGTGGTATGCATCAATGTGCAGAAGAAGCTGGCTCCGGACTATGCGAACACCGATATCCCCATCTGGCTGGGTGACCTGTATGCCTGCGGTGCCGTAGGTGAGGCAGTGGCAGACTTAGAGCGTGCAGGCAAGAGACATGCTGTGATCACCGGTGTCGTAGAGGGCGGTGACCCCGAGGTGGCAGCGCAGATCGCCGACTGGTGTAAGGCAGCTCAGGTCCGCAGACGTTTCCGTCAGACCAACATCGCACAGATCGGACGTCCTTATCCCGGCATGATGGATCTCTATATCGACGAGACCAACCTGTACAACCGCATGGGCTTGTATACCAAGCAGTTCGATTGGGAAGATATGTGGGCAATCGCAGACGATATTACCGATACCGAGGCAATCAAGGCTAAGGCACAGGACATCATCGATACCTTTGAAGTAGAAGGTGGCGCTACCGCAGACGATGAAGATATTATGGATATGGCAAAGCATGTGCTTGCTTTTGAGAAGTGGGCGAAGGACGAGGATTTAAGTATGATCGCTTCCCACTATGCAGGTAAGGCACAGGGTGTTGCCGGTAAGCTGGATTCCATGCTGATTCCTGCATTTTCCATGCTGATCAAGCAGGGCACCGCATGTGCTGTAGAAGGCGATATGAAGGTTGCCATGGCAATGTCCATTTTGAAGACGATTTCCGGTATGGGACAGCTGTCCGAGATGTACTCCATTGATTTCAATGAAGACATCTGTATCATCGGTCATTCCGGATCCGGCGATGCGGACATCTCCCTGGCACATAAGCCCACCATGAAGATCGTAAAAGTATTCCACGGCAAAGTAGGCGGCGGCTATCTGACACAGTTCTATCCTCCTGTAGGTCCTGTAACGTACCTGGCTATCACACAGGACAAGGATGGCAACTTCAAGTTCGTAGTGGCAGAGGGTGAGAACCAGCCCGGACCGATCTTCACTTTCGGCGATACCAATATGCGTACCAAGTTCTCGATTCCCTGCAGAGAGTTTGTGAACCGCTGGAGCGAGGCTGGTCCTACCCATCATATGGCAGCGGCAGCCGGAAGACATATTGACACGATCTTAAAGGTTGCTAAAATATTAAACGTACCGGTAGATGTGATCACACGGTAATGTCATTTGTATAAATGTGGCGAACTAAGCACAGGAGCAAAAAGCAAGCTCTGTAAGAGCGACTTTGCCAAAATGGTTCTGAATAGTTACAGTTTAAAAAGAATATGCCTGTGGGCGGGAGTTCACAGGCAATAGAAAGGTTAGGTATTAACATGAAATTTTTAGATGCAGAATTTGTACAGGGATTTATCAGAATGGCAGATGACGGATGGCAGCAGGGCTGGCACGAGCGTAACGGCGGTAACCTGTCCTACCGTGTGAAGCCGGAAGAGGTAGAGCTGGTAAAGGAGAACTTCGAGCCGAAGGAGTTCCAGCCCATCGGCACTACCGTTCCCGCACTGGCAGGAGAGTATTTCCTGGTAACCGGCAGCGGCAAGTATTTCCGCAATGTCAGCATTAAACCGGAAGATTCCATCTGCATGATCGAGCTGGATGATAAGGGTGAGAATTACCGTATCGTTTGGGGACTGGTAAATGGCGGCAGACCTACCTCTGAGCTTCCCAGCCACCTGATGAACCTGGAAGTGAAGAAGCTGCAGGATCCCGATTACCGTGTGGTATATCATGCACATACCACCAATATCATCGCACTGACCTTCGTCCTGCCTCTGGAGGATAAGGTATTCACCAGAGAGCTGTGGGAGATGGCAACCGAGTGTCCCGTAGTATTCCCGGATGGCGTGGGTGTAGTGCCTTGGATGGTACCGGGCGGCAGAGAGATCGCAGTAGCAACCTCCGAACTGATGAAGAAATATGACCTGGCAATCTGGGCACATCACGGAACCTTCGCAGCAGGCAAGGACTTCGACCTGACCTTCGGTCTGATGCATACCGTAGAAAAATCCGCAGAGATCCTGGTGAAGATGCTGTCTATGCAGCCTAACAAGCGACAGACCATCACTCCCGATGACTTCCGTCATCTGGCTAAGGACTTCGGTGTGACTCTTCCTGAGGAGTTCTTATACGAAAAATAACGATCCGATGAACTCGCAGAGGAGTCTCGAATCGCTATCTGATAAATGTTTGATGCTATCGGTGCGATTTTAAACGTGCTTCATTCGGCGTCATATCATACATTTTTTTGAACTGTTTGTAGAAAAAGTTCTGATTCTCATAGCCCACGGACAGGGCAATCTCAGATACCGGCAGCGCCGTGTGGGACAGCTGATTCATAGCGACCCGCATGCGCTGCCTTGTCTGTATTTCCTTGAAGGTGGTGCCGGAATATTTCTTGATCATACGGCTCAGAGAGGGCGGGGTATATCCGACCTGTGCTGCCAGCTCATGAAGCGTTCCGGTGTCGTAATGTTCCGCCAGGTATCTGCGGACTACCACCATCAGTACGTTGCTCTGTTCATCTTTCTGGTCTAATAAAATATTTTCCGCATTACTTAAAATATGCATGAATAACAGGGCAAACGTATGCTCCGAGAGCTTGTGCCAGTTCTGAGGCTGCTGTAATAATAAAAATACGGCATTGTGGATCAGATTCTGGATACAGGGATTGTCGGAGACCGTAAAGTACAGATACTGACCGACACAGCTGTCACTTTCCAAAGCGTTGATAATAAAATCCGCCAGAATGTTATCCTTATTGATCAGTGTCAGGATATTCTGAAAATACGCCGGGCGGATAATGATGTTAATGCCCAGGTCTTCCTGACCGCAGGCCATCACGGCATGTTCGATATGCTGGTTCATGAATAACAGTTCTCCGGGGCGCAGGCGGATCTCTTCCTCATTTATGACATGTGTGACGGAACCGGAGAGGCAGTAGAAGATCTCTACATAATCATGCTTATGCTTCGGAAAATCCACAAAGCGGGTATGACGCCGCAGAGTGATATCGTCTTCGGAATGTTCTAAAAATTTATCGCTTTCCACCACAAAATCCTGTTTGCTGGTGTAGAGATTCTTCTGAACGGAGAGCTCACCATTTAAAATCTGTTGTTCTTCCGGCGTGATATAGGCCGGATCCAGAAAGCCGTTCTCGTACATATCAATAACCATTCCTTTCTGTAACCTGTGAACATTGGGGGCAGGCAGGTTCTTTCACTGAACTTATTTTACAGGAAAGAGACAAAAACCTCAAGATGTGTGCAAAAAGTGATTCTGCATTGCACGTGGCATTTTTGTGTTGTATATTAGTAGTGATTGTGAACAATAAGCAGCTTTGCACAGACAGTCCAAAGTCTGTGGGTTGTGGAAAGACAAGAGGATTTGTATGGCAGATACCACAGTAAAAAAGATTATTTGCAGTTCCTGTGGGGCGGAATTTGACGATACCCTCCCGAAATGCCCCTATTGCGGAAGCCTGAATTATAAGGGTGCCGAAGCGGAGTATCTGGGGAAACTGGAAGGCGTGCGGCAGGATATGCAGCAGTTAGAGCAGGTACCGGAACAGGAACTGAAAGAAAAACTGAAAAAGAAACAGAAATTTGTGGTTAAGATCCTGATTATATTGGCAGTGGCAGCAGCTGTTTTTGTGGCAATCGTATATCGGGTGCGGTATATAGAGCCCAGAGATGCCCAGGCAGATTATCTGTGGGAAAAGGAAAATTTCCCGGTGCTGGACCGCTTGTATGAGGCGCAGGATTTTGAAGGGCTGGCAGATTTTTATGAGCAGGCGATTGCCGAGGACAGACTGATAGACAGATGGGATCATAGCGGCATATTTACGAGGCTTATGAGCTGCCGGAATGCAAGAGAATATCTGGCGCTGGAACAGAGCGGAGAGACGCTTTTGGAATATCAGGAGGTACAGCTGCTGGATGATTACTGGATTCTGCGGGGACTGGATTACAGCGGCCCCGTTTTGTCGGAGGAAGACAAAGAGTATATCCGTCCCTATGTGGCGGCTACACTGAACAGTATGGCGGACCGGTATACGTTTACGGCGGAAGAGGAGAAGAAATTCGAGGACAATCTGCGGAATAATTATGGTTATCCCAAATATGAAGATTGTGAAGAATACATCAGGAACCATAAATAACGAGAAAGGATCGTAAAAGTCATGATGAAATGTAAGTACTGCGGGGGCAACCTGACACTGGAACAAGCCTATTGTCCTCATTGCGGAAGACCGAACGAAGAGGCAGAGCAGCATGTCAAAGACATGGAGCATTACAAGAACAACTTTGAAGATACCAGGAGCGACGTCTATGAAGTGGCGGAGAAAAATACTGAGATCATGTCCCACACGATAATTATCACAGTACTGGTCATCTTATGTGTGATCGTTTTTGTAGTAGCTACCCGCAGCTGGAGCATTCATAGGGGACTGATGCAGTTTGATTCCAAAATTTGGTATAACAGCTATGTGAAACAGATGGAACAATATCTGGAAGATGAGGATTACATAGGATTTTCTGCTTTTTGTGACAGACATTACATCCGGTCTTACAGCAGAGATAACAGTTATGAGGATTATCAGCTGCTCATTGAAGCCAGCGTAGATTACCGTTACATTTACGAAAGCCTGATGAAGGCGGTTACTATTAATTCCGACAGCGTAGGCAGACTTTCCAGTCTGTATGAAAGCATCTCGGAGTATTACGAGAGACTGGAAAAGATCCTGCATCCCGTAGACAATGAGTATATGGAAAAACAATATCAGGAACTGCCGGAGGAGAAAAAGGAAGACATTCTGCGGATGGAAACGAATGTGAAGATGCTGCTGCAGACCTATTTCGGCATGACACCGGAAGAAGCAGAGAATTTCGGTACGATGTCAAATGCGCAAAAGGTCGTATTTTTGGAAGAGAAAGGTGAGGTGATGGGCTATGGTAAATCTGAAAAATAAGTTAAAGCAGACCCAGAAACAAAGCGGAGCACTGCTGATTATGAATATCGTGATCATTGCCCTGTGCCTGGTGCTGTTCGGTAGGACGATTCATATGTTTGAACAGTTATATTCCGCCTTTTCCCGCCCGATGAAGACCGACTGGCTGGAGAGCAATGTACGCAATGAGAACTATGCCTATCTGGTAGAGAACTACCACGAGGACGAGGTGTACGGCGGCATACTGTCCGGGACGAAAAAGGAATGCTACGGTGTGGCAAAATATTTTGAAGCGGCTTCCATGTACAAGGCGTATCTCGAAGTCGGAGATACAGAGCGGGCAGCCAAAGAGAATGAAAAAATGGATGCGGCATACGAAGAAATGGGCGGATGGAACATCGCAGCCGACAGCATCCGGGAACAATTGGGATTAGAATAGGGAAAGAACCTTGACAAATCCCGGAAGCATGCACTACAATTATATCCATACGACAATGACGATGAAAAGGATCAGTACGATCGGAATGCATCCCAGAGAGAGGGGAAGGACACGGTGACGTGCGGCTGGGAACCCCTTATGACAGATGATCGGAAACCTCCCTTGGAGTCCTGTGCGAGACGGGATAGCTTTCAGGCTGTTTAAGACGGCGAAGCACAGCGTAGAACCGGCGTTAACGGTGTCAGAGCAGGATACTTATTTGTATCAATCAGGGTGGTACCGCCGAGTGATCGGTCCCTTTTTCGGGAGCGATGGCCCGGCGTTTTTCGTTTCCGTGAATAGCACGTAGAACCAAGTAGTAAATCAAAAAGGAGAGAGAAAATGGCAGACAAGAAAATGGTAGAAGCGATTACTTCCATGGAAGAAGATTTCGCCCAGTGGTATACCGATGTAGTGAAGAAAGCAGAGCTGTGTGATTACACCAGCGTAAAGGGATGCATGGTTATCAAGCCCGCAGGCTATGCGATCTGGGAGCTGATTCAGAAGGAGCTGGATGCTCGTTTCAAGGAGACCGGTGTACAGAATGTATATCTTCCTATGTTTATTCCCGAGTCTCTGTTGGATAAGGAGAAGGATCATGTAGAGGGCTTTGCTCCTGAAGTAGCATGGGTTACCCATGGCGGACTGAACGAGCTTCCTGAGAGACTTTGCGTCAGACCTACTTCCGAGACACTGTTCTGTGATTTCTATAAGAATGACATCCACTCTTACAGAGATCTGCCCAAGGTATATAACCAGTGGTGTTCCGTAGTACGTTGGGAGAAGGAGACCAGACCTTTCCTGCGTTCCAGAGAATTCCTGTGGCAGGAAGGACATACCGCACATGCTACTGAGGAAGAGGCAGAGGCAAGAACCATTCAGATGCTGAATGTATATGCCAACTTCCTGGAGGAAGTACTGGCAATCCCCGTGATCAAGGGTCAGAAGACCGAGAAGGAGAAGTTCGCAGGTGCAGTTGCAACCTATACCGTAGAGGCTCTGATGCATGATGGTAAGGCGCTGCAGTCCGGTACCAGCCATAACTTCGGTGATGGTTTCGCCAAAGCTTTCGGTATTCAGTTTGCTGATAAGGACAATACTTTAAAATATGTACATCAGACTTCCTGGGGTATGACCACCCGTGTCATCGGTGCCATGATCATGGTACACGGCGACAACGAGGGCCTGGTAATGCCTCCCCGTATCGCACCCATCCAGATCTGCATCGTACCCGTTATGCAGAAGAAGGAAGGCGTTCTCGACAAGGCTTATGAGCTGAGAGATCGTCTGGCAAAAGATTTCCGTGTCAAGGTAGACGACAGCGACAAGACCCCCGGATTCAAGTTCGCAGAGGCTGAGATGAGAGGTTATCCCATCCGTGTGGAGATCGGACCCAAGGACATTGAGGCAGGCAAGTGCGTGATCTGCCGTCGTGATACCAGAGAGAAGATCGAAGTCGCTCTGGAAGATCTGGAGACCAAGGCAGCAGAGATTCTCGATACCATGCAGAAAGAAATGCTGGAGAGAGCAAGAGCACACCGTGACAGCCATACTTATGTGGCACATAACATGGAAGAGTTCGAGAAGATCTTCAATGAAAAGTCCGGATTCGTTAAGGCTATGTGGTGCGGATGCCAGGAATGTGAAGACAAGATCAAGGAAAAACTTGCTGTTACCAGCCGTTGCATGCCTTTTGAACAGGAACAGATCGCAGATACCTGCGTATGTTGTGGAAAACCTGCGAAAAAGATGGTATACTGGGGTAGAGCATACTAAGAAGTTTTTGAATAAGGCAAATGCAGATGCAGGCTTTGGAAAATGCTCCGGAGCCTGCATTTTATTTTCAACGATTCAAAGCTTAGAAAAGAGGATAATCATGATTTACAACACCTTTGAACTGCATCAGGAAGGTTCCCTGCCGGGAGCGCAGCTGATCACTTATATCCAGGAGTATTCCGATGCCCTGGCAATTAACGACAGACCTTTGATCCTGTTGTGCCCGGGAGGCGGCTATACCAGGACCTCCGACAGAGAGGCAGAACCCATGGCGCTCAAATTCCTGGCGATGGGCTATCATGCGGCAGTGCTGCGTTATTCCTGCGCTCCGGCGGAATATCCCACTTCCTTAAAAGAACTGGCATACAGCATCAAGTTCCTGCGGGAGCATGCAGAAGAGTGGCATATTGATCCCCACAAGATCGTGGTGGAAGGATGCTCCGCGGGTGGACATCTGGCAGCCAGCCTGGGCGTGTTCTGGAATGAAGATTTCCTGGCAGAGAGCCAGGGACTTTCCGCTTCCGAGCATGACATGCTTCGACCGGACGGACTACTGTTATGCTATCCGGTCATCACTTCCGGAGAGTTTGCCCACAGAGGATCTTTCGAGAATCTGTTAGGCAGCAGACAGGAAGAGCTGGGAGAAAAACTGTCCCTGGAAAAGCAGGTAACGGATAAAGTGCCTAAGACATTCATCTGGCACACCTTCGCGGACCAGTCCGTACCCATAGAGAATTCCCTGCTGTTCGTCAGTGCTCTTCGCAGAGCCGGAGTGCCCACGGAATTCCACATGTATGAAAAGGGTGCCCACGGACTGGCACTGGCGAATAAACTGACAGAGACCAACGACGGCAGAGCTGTGCAGGAGGAATGTACTTCCTGGGTTGAACTGGCGCATACCTGGCTGGAGAGTCTGTTCGCAGGAGATGTGGAAGACGGACTGCATGCACAGGGCAGAGAATGGTAAAAAAATCAGAGGGGTAAGGAACAATGGAACAGGCAGATCAGATCTTTCAGATTCCGCACTTCTACGGAAGTCTGAAAGGGATGCAGAAGAAATTCGATAACTACGCAAGACAGGACGCTTTCACCGGATCCACCAGGGAGGAATGGGAAGCCTGGAAGAAGACTTCCAGGGAGACATTAAAAGACCTCCTGGGATGGAAATACATGGAGACCTGTGATCTGGAGCCCCGCGTGGAAGAGATCGTGGAGCTGGAGAACCGTATCCGACGGGAGAAAGTCATCATTCAGGTAGAGCCGGAAGTGTATATGCCTATGTATATCCTGATCCCGCCCAAGCAGGGAGAGGGAAAACAGAAATGTTTTCTTGCCCTTCCGGGACATCAGGGAGCCGGTAAATACAGTGTGGCAGGGCGCGACGATATCCCTGCGGTGAAGCGAATGATCGAGTTCTACCATTACGATTACGGAATGCAGCTGGCGAAGCGCGGCTATGTGGCAGTCTGCCCGGATTGCAGAGGTTTCGGAGAGCGCAGGGATGAGGCACTGCAGAAGGGAACGGATGAGAAATCTTTCCTGAACAGCACCTGCTTCCATCTGGCACATATGGCAGAGCCGCTGGGCGAGACCGTGGCGGGTATGTGTACCTGGGATGCATCCCGGCTGATCGATTATGTCTATGAACGGGGCGAATGGGATACCGAGGATCTGGGCGTTATGGGATTTTCCGGCGGCGGAATGCAGACGCTGTGGATCTCTGCACTGGATGACCGTGTGAAAAAATGCATTATCAGCGGGTATCTCTATGGTTATAAGGATGCATTGCTCTTGCTGAACGGAAACTGTAGCTGTAATTATGTTCCGCATCTATGGGAACACTTTGATATGGGAGATATCGCTTCCCTCATTGCACCGAGACCGCTGGCAGTCCAGTCCTGCCGTGGGGATCATTTGAACGGTCCCAGAGGACTGGCGAATGTGACGGAGCAGCTGGATATTGTGCGGAACGCTTACCGCCTGTACGGTGAAGAGAAATATCCGATCCACGATGTCAGAGAGGGAGAGCACTGCTGGCACGAGGAAGTGCTGGATATTGCCCTGCCTGAAATGTAAGTAATATTGTAACTATTCAGAGCCGAGGAAATTTACATAAATTTGCGAATCATGCTTGCTTGAATGAGCATAATTTTGAAAATTTCTTTGGCGAAGTAGCCTCAATGAGCAAAAGAAAAGCATCGTAGATGCGATTTTGCGAATGAGGCTCTGAATAGACGTAATATTTTTAGGAGGAACGTATGGAATATATCGTTCTGGATCTGGAATGGAATCAGAGTAACACCGGCAAAGAGGATGCTGTGGAGAAGCTTCCCTTTGAAATCATAGAGATCGGTGCCATCAAACTGAATAATGAACGTGTCATGGTCAGCGAATTCAATGAGCTGGTCAAGCCGCAGGTCTACCATGAGATGCACAAGATCACCAGCAAACTGATCCATATTCAGATGCAGGAGCTGGAGCGGGGCAGACCTTTTCCGGAAGTCGGGGGAGATTTCGTCACCTGGTGCGGACAGGAGGAGCATCTGTTCTGCAGCTGGGGAACGCTGGATCTCACGGAATTGCAGCGGAATATGGCATATTATGAGATGCCGCTTTTGGCACCGGGACCATTGCCGTATCTGGATGTGCAGAAGTTGTTCGCCATTGCCTATGAGGAGCGCAAGATCCGCAGGAATCTGGAATATGCCATTGATTTCCTGCAGATTGAGAAGGACATTCCGTTCCACCGGGCATTCAGCGATGCGTACTATACGGCGAAGATTCTGATCCGGATATTGGAGGAGCATCCGGAGGTACTGGTGAACCTGTCCTATGACACATTTTGCCCGCCTAAGGATCGCAAGGACGAGGTCAAGGCACAGTTTGATACTTATGTAAAATATATTTCCAGAGAATTCAAGGACAAGACCGAAGCTTTCGCAGATAAAGAGGTCGTGTCCAGCAAATGCTATCTCTGCCACCGGAACCTGCGCAAGCGGATCAAATGGTTCAGCGCCAACGGCAGACATTATTATTGCGTGGCATACTGTGAAAAGCATGGCTACCTCAAGGGCAAGATCCGGGTACGCAAGGCGTATGACGGTGGAATATACATCGTCAAGACCACGAAGCTGATCTCTAAGGAAGAAGCGGAAGCAATCGCCGCCCGCAGAGACCATGCCAGAGAAGTGCGCAAGAGGCACAAGCACAGCAAGGCGGGAAATGCCGAGGAATAGGGATAAAATATAGCAAATTACATTTTAGAGGGAGGATGAAGCAACATGAAGTACGCGGGTTTACCGATGGCAATGTGGGTGGTTTTCCACAAATCTTTTCGGAGGAATCTTACAGCGATTTTGAAATATGATGAGCAGGAAAGTAAGAAAATTACTGTGGCTGCAAAAAAGAAATACAAAGAGATCATTGAGAAACTTCCGGAGTTCGAAAAGGAAGACCGTTTCAAAATGAACATCGTGAACTGTGCCATGCTGTCTGCATTTTTCCTGAATATGCCGAAACTGCCGAGCGTTGAGGATGCCACGGTGTATTATGAGAAGACCATGATGAACGGACTGGTGCGGTGGTTCTGTAAAAGAACCGGGAAGAATAAGTACTCCGAAGCTGATATCCAGTCCATGAAAAATACCGCAAAGCTCAGAGCCGGCGACCGGAATCCCTATTCCTGGAACATGGAATTCTATGAGTATGAGGACGGCAGCGGTTACGAGGCAAGATTTACTGCCTGCGGAATCTGTATCCTTATGAAGGAACTGGGACTTACCGAGCTGATCCCCGCCATGTGCCGGTTTGACTATACCATGAGCGAGGCTGGCGGCGTCACTGATTTTGTCAGGGAATACACCCTGGCTTCCGGTGGACCCTATTGCGACTGCGGGTATAAGAAAAAGTTTAAGTAATTTGAATTAATCATTGTATTTTTACAGGATATAGAATATACTAAAAGTAACAGAACCCAACACGCCTCTCAACGATGCGGACCACGTTGGGTCTTTTAATTTTAAGGCGGAAAATTGCCTATATATGCATTGGTGGAGGTTTTTAGTTTGCTGCTTTTGCCTTTTTCTCTCTCTTTAAGAACAGGTACACACAGATACCGGCAAAAACAATCGTTGCAACGATCAGTATCGGCAGTACCGGGATGGAACTGATATCGGCATTGATCAGCTTAAGTCCCTGGTACAATGTGAAGACACCGAATACCGAGAAGATGCCGAATGCAAGAGTATTGAGAAGTCCTTCCGGAGTCTTGCTCTTTAACAGATAGCCTACCAGCATTCCCAGAATGTCCGCTAAAAACAGTCCCAGAGAGCAGCCGATCCATACGATCAGTGCGGAGCTCATACCTTCATTGGCACCAAAGGTGATGGCGGTAAGTTGTGTCTTGTCTCCAAGCTCTGCTACGAAAAAGGTACAGAAAACTGCAAGCGGAGCAAACTGGATCTTGGACTTGCCGCTGCCTTCTTCGTCATCATCACCCGCAAGTGTGGATGCAGCAAAATAAAGAAATGCAAGAGCTGCAATGATTTTGATAAGCCAGCCGGGAATGAATTCGCTGACGAGACCACCGGCGAG
The DNA here is from genome assembly GCA_963623435.1 of Odoribacter splanchnicus. Taxonomy (GTDB): domain Bacteria; phylum Bacillota; class Clostridia; order Lachnospirales; family Lachnospiraceae; genus Acetatifactor. The sequence goes on along the minus strand of CAVFMG010000006.1, from coordinate 5,199 downwards.
AACGGCAAGACCGTTCAGCACCAGAATTGCGGCAGCAGTTCCCAGAATAATGTCTCTTAATTTATATTTAGAGGTAAGAGCGATCAGCATAAGCTGTGTCTTATCGCCCATCTCTGCGATGAATACCGTTATAAATACTTTTAAAAATAATAACATTGTCCGATGCCTCGTTTATCTTATTATGATATAAACTGCATATGCTACATAAAGGGCAACCATGCAGAAGCCTTCAATTCTTCCGATTTTCTTTTTGCTTCCGGCAAAGATCCAGACACATACGGTAAATACAATAAGTACGCACAGATCGATGATATTCTCGGTAATGATACTGATGGGGCTGATCGCCGAGGCAATACCCAGTACCATCAGAATGTTAAACACATTAGAACCGATAGCATTACCCAGTGCCATATCGACCTCGTTTTTTCTGGCTGCAACAATGGAAGTCACAAGCTCCGGAAGGGATGTCCCGATGGAAACAATGGTAAGTCCGATCAGTGTCTGCGTCATTCCCAGGTCACTGGCGATTCTGGATGCGGCATCAACTGTAATATCGCCACCGATAGCAATCGCAGCAGCCCCACCGATGATGAAAACAATGCTAAGGGGCAGGGAAATTAATTTGATATCCTCGTCAGAGCCGCCTTCAATCTCGATCTTTTTGCCTTCCCTATTTGCTATTAGGGCAATCTTGATCATGTAGAAAATGTATCCGGCAAACAGTCCGATGAATATAGCACCGTCGAGATGCCCCAGGGTCATACCTGCTTTATCGCCAATTCCAATCATCCCGAATATAAGCAAGAGTCCGGCGCAGATAAGAGATAAGGGGATATCTCTTCTGATAGTCTCCTGCGCTACATTCACAGAAGCTATCATGGCACAGACACCGATCACAACCATTAGATTAAATATGTTGGAGCCAATGACATTACTGACTGCAAGCTCGTTGTTGCCAATGATCGAAGCAGATACACTGACCGCTGTCTCCGGAAGGGAGGTTCCCATTGCGACAATGGTAAGTCCGATAATAATGGACGGGACATGCAACCTTTTTGCTACACTGGAACTTCCCTCTACGAAAAAGTCTGCGCCTTTGATAAGCAGGACAAAACCGATTACAAGGAATACCAGTACAAGAGCAAACGGGGCATTGTTAATAAGTTTCTCCATGTTTTTCTCCTTTGCGTGCTCCACTACAGTGCCGTCAGCCGAAAGATCCGCGATTACAAACTCTATAAATTCACCGGATAAAAAAGACTCATGCATATCGATTATCCGCCAGTCTGTATTATGCACCAGCTACTAATCGATATACATGAGTCTCATCATTTAAGATTTGCCAGATTATACTTTAAAATATAACCAGAATGTTGACAAATCACACTTTCGCGCTAACTACTCCCTCATGGAATATTAAGTTACTTGATAAATAATATCAAAAACAACTGCCGGTGTCAACAGGTGAATGGAAACTCAAGAAAATTTCTTTGTCAGCGGAAGCTGATGTCTGAGACTTTTGTTAAGAAAGTACGCCCGCCTCTTCAGGAAGAGCAGAGAGGCAAAAACCCACACAGAAAACCAGTTGTATCAGAAAAACAGGTAAGTTATAATGTAGATATGGCGAAATCCTTTTATTTCCGGCGGTATCTATGATTACCTGACATAAAAGGAGGAAACCATTGAATACGGAATTAAAATAGAAGGTTTTATAGGATTAAATGACGAATATGTGGAAGGCATTTTTGTTCGTGTTGAAATGCAGTCACAGGGGATAGGTAAGCTCCTGTTGGATTGTTGCAAAGAAATAGCCGGGGTAATTAGGAGAAAAAGCAATGAAAATCTACATAGATTTTGATGATGTACTATGTGAAACCGCAGAATATTTTACAAAAATAGCAAAAGGAATGTTTGGCATTGATGTTCCTTATAGACAGGTTCAGTTTTTCAATCTGCAGAAATCATTTGATTTAAATGACGAGCAGTATGAAGCCCTGATGAAGGCGGGGCATTTGCCGGAAAATCTGCTGAATTACGAGGAGACTCCGGGGGCTTCCGAAGTAATTAATAAGTGGGTTGATCAGGGACACGAGGTTTTTATCATTACCGGAAGACCGTTCAATTCCTACGAACCATCGAGGCAATGGCTTGACGAACATCACATGGAAAGAGTTCCCTTGTTTTGCGTAGACAAATATGGCCGTGAAACAGCGAAACAGGATTACAGATATAATATGACATTAAAGGAACTTTACAGCATGACTTTTGATTTTGCGGTAGAGGATTCTCCGGCAGCGTTTGAGCATGTCCTGCATTTCGATAACTGCAGGGTGGCTGTGTTCGACCGCCCATGGAACAGCCAGGCAGAGCTTCCCAATGACCGATTTGTGAGATGCAAAAACTGGCAGGAGATTGACCGGGTATTTGAACCGGCAGGAAAGGCTTGTGAAGAGATATGAGCAACGTAGGACTGGAACGTGGATGACTGGAACCTCGATCTGTCTCCGTGGACAGCACCGGCGGTATTCTCTTGCCGGGCAGTTTACTTAAGTCCTGGGGATAAAGAGGAAAAGACCAGAAATCCTGTTATGGCGACTGTGGGTGATGAAAAATTCATAAATTTTGTTTATTGAATCGGAGGGGAGGAAGCGATGAAAGACAACGAGTTACAATTTGACCGAAACATGCATGTGCTCTATTCCAAACCCTGCAAAAAGCAGATCCGGGAAAAGATCGCGCTGCATTATCCTGTGGAACAGCGGGAGGCTGTCTGGGAGAAGGTACAGCTGCAATATGTAGATTTTCTCTCTGACTGGCGCACAGATCTGGGAGGAAAAAAGAATTTCCATAACGGCGCCGGAGGCAATTATGACTGTGCGGCATTGATGGCATATTATGTGGTCTGCAAGGAAGTTACAAGCCTTGCGGAGATCGAAGAGATGGAGGGAGAACTGTTCCTTCCGGCATTCCGGATGCTGAATAAACTGAAAATCGTGGACTGCAACAAGCCGTTTTTCAAGAAAATGATGCATAAATCTTTTCAGAATGCGAAGAAGCAGTGTGATAAATGGGGCGATTTCCATATGAATGTGGCACCGTATGATGAAAACGCGCCGATCTATTATGAATTTACGGAGTGTCCTGTGGCGGAATTCGCGAAGAAATATCACCTGCTGGAAGTCATGCCGGCGTTGTGCAATCCGGATTTCGCGGCAATGGAGCTGATCCATGCGAAGCTGGTCCGCAAGACCACCTGCTCCAATGGCTGCAAATGCGACTACACCGTCTGCGGGGACAAAGACCCTTATGTGAAAGAACATCCGGAATATGTGGACGATGCCGGATACCGGAGAAACCGGTAAAACGATAGAAAACCAAGGAGTTGCCGGAATGGTGATAGGAGCATGCCTGGGCAGAGTTATACATGGGATTTTGATGTATTTGCGAAATGATAAAAAGTAAAGAAAAGGAGAAGATTGAGGATGAATACACACAGACAGACACCCATCATGGGCTGGGCTTCCTGGAATTGCTTTCGGACCAAAATCAATGAAGAAGGGATGAAAGAACAGGCAAGAGCATTGGTAGATACCGGGCTGGCTGCCTGCGGCTATGAATATTTGAATATGGATGATGGTTTTTTCGGTGGGCGCGGAGCGGATGGGAAAGTGCGTGCACATGCGGAGAGATTCCCTAATGGGATAAAGTGTATCGCAGATTATGCACATTCGCTGGGCTTAAAGGCCGGTATCTATGCAGATGGCGGAGATATGACTTGTGGTTTCTACTATGACAGCGAAGGGCGAAACGGCACCTGTGTCGGATTATACCACCATGAAGAGAATGATCTGAAAATGTATCTTGAAGAATATGGTTATGACTTTATCAAGGTAGACTGGTGCGGAGGCTTGCGTCTGGGATTGGATGAGAGAGAACAATATACGAAGATAGGAAATATCATTGAACAGATCAGACAACGGACGGCACATGACATTGTATATAATGTCTGTAGGTGGCAGTTCCCAGGTGAATGGGTTACTTCTGTGGCGGATTCCTGGAGAACCGGTGCAGATATAGAGCCGCAGTTTTCTTCTATATTGCAGCAGCTGGATAATATTAAGCCTCTGGCAAAATACTGTGGTCCTGGACATGTAAATGACCTGGACATGATGCAAATTGGAAACGGAATGACACAGGAAGAGGAAAGGACACACTTCGCAATGTGGTGCATGATGTCTACTCCTTTGATGATAGGCTGCGATCTGACCAAAATGCAGGACAGTACATTAGAAATACTGAAAAACAGGGAATTAATAGCGATTAATCAGGATGATGCGTGTCTACAGGCTTTTGTCACCAAAGAAATACGGTCGGAGAATGGGCAACTGATTGGTGAAATCTGGGTTAAAAATTTGCATCAGAAACACTCACCGGAAAAGGCTGTAGCTTTTTTAAACAGAAGTGAACGGGAACTGGAATTTTATGTGACTGCACAGGAATTGGGGTTGGATGGAAGCATTCTGTCTGTCAGGGATGTACATAGGCATGAAAATCTTCCTCCTACAGAAGACTATCAGATCACCATAGCACCTCATGGAGTGGAAGTTTATTTGATTTGTGCTGAAAAGTGTGGCGTGGAATATGATGTATTTACAGACTCTGGTGAGATTGAAGACAACTTGACAACAGAACTGCTTACGGATGAAGAAGCGCGGGAATTGTTGGGAAAAGGAGCACTTCTGGTGGATGTCAGAGACCGGGAAGAATATGACAGAGGGCATCTGAAGGGCGCTGTAAATATTCCTTATACAGGAATCCATGCGGAGGCTCGGAAATATCTGCCGGATAAGAAACAACCTATCATTGTCTACTGCAAGACCGGAAAGCGCAGCAGTCAGGCTCAGAGGAGTCTTGCGTATCTTGGATATACTCATGTGTACAAATGGAAAAAGGAAAGTATCGGTGAAAGATAAGGCAGGGAAAAGCGGAAAGACTTCAAAAAATTATTGAATAATTAATTCGCCGCGAGTGTTCCCGCGGCGAATTAATTTTCTATTTATTTCTGGTGCTTATTTTTCAGAGCCGCTTCCACGAATCCCTTGAACAGGGGATGGGGTCTGTTGGGTCTGGATTTGAGCTCGGGGTGTCCCTGGGTAGCTACGAAGAAGGGGTGCTCGGTGAGTTCACACATTTCCACAA
>CAVFMG010000005.1:39377-41925 GCA_963623435.1 Odoribacter splanchnicus | reverse complement strand
GGGCAAGGGAACATTTGTGAAAAATGTGAATTCCAACAGCTATCTGAAGTCTATGACACCAATGCTCATGATGAACAACGAAGATGTGAAGGCGGTATTGGAATATCGTCAGATTATGGAAATAGGTATTATTGATGCCGTGATTGAACGGGCCAGCGATTCTGATATTAAGGTACTGGAACGTCTGACCGGGAAGATGCGTCAGCACTGTGAACACTGGAACATTAATAAGTACAAGCAGTACGACATTGAGTTTCATATGAAAATGTATGAGATTACAGGGAATCCGTTCATCATTAAGATTAGCAACATTACAAAGGATATTCTGAATTCAGCACTTTCCTTTACTGTTACGAAGAAGGGTGCGGAAGAGGGGGTAGAATTCCATTCCCGTATTATTGAGTGCATTAAAGCAAGAGATGCCGAAAAGCTTCGTAAGATCACAGCCGAATCGCTGAAGGCGATCGCTGACGAGACATTTTGATGTTTCTTTGATAGTCCGGAGAGGAAGAACTAAAATATCATGCAGGCGCCGCATGATATTTTAAATATTTAAACTTGTAATACAACATACAGGTTTTAAAGCATTTAAAAAGTGGAGGGCAAACGTATGGCAAATGAAAAGAAAAAGAAAATGACTTTTATGGAGAGCTTGAAGGCTCAGTTTTCAACAAAATCCCTGGTGCTGATCCCGATTGCTGTAGGTATCAACCTGATAGGCGGTACTCTCTGTTCCACACTGAAGCTGCCTTTGTTCCTGGATATGATCGGTACGATCGTTATCGCGTGCCTGTCCGGCCCCTGGGTATCTGCATTGTGCGGACTCTTAACCAACGTGTTCTTAGCACTGGTAGCTAACCCTGTATACTTACCTTATTCTGTTGTAAGTATTCTCTGTGGTCTGGTAACCGGTTATATGGTTAAGGCGGGTCTCTTTAAGAAGATCTGGGGTGTTGTATTGACCTGGCTTGCATGCTCACTGACCAATACTATTTCTGCATCCCTAATCACCATCTTCGTATATGGTGGTGCTACAGGTGTTACCGGCACTTCCGTAGTTACCGCTACACTGATTGCAGCGACTAAGGATATCGTAGTATCTGTATTCTCTTCCTCTATGCTGGAGAATCTGATCGACAAGGCAATCGCCTTTGCAATTGCATATGTTATTGTAAAGAAGATTCCCAGAAGATTCTTAAGCCAGTATGCATCTGATGCAACGGATGACGATGATGAGGATTGATGCTGATACAAAGTAACATTTTCTGATTTTAATGAGGGTATCCAATTTCTTTCATATTGGTTAATCGACCGGTAACAGATCGGAACGGTTATTTAATCTGATGGATAGATGGGTACCCTTTTTTGTCTAAACGGAGGTTTGTAAATGGCTAAAGTAACAAATAACTTTGTCCCGAAGAATACAGCCATCGAGGCACTGAACCCCATGACTAAGATTCTGGCTATATTCTCGCTGGGTCTGGGAACTCTGATTTTCCCTAATTCATGGCTGGGTATTGTGATCATCATCGGCTTGTTTTTCGTGGCAGCAATGGCAAAAATGTTGGCTCCCTTTGCAAAAATGATTTTTGGTTTTGGAATTCCCATTACGGTTATGCTGATGTTCATTCAGGGCTGCTACAGTCCTAAGAATAAAACGGTAATCTTTGACCTGGGATTTGCAAAATTCTGTGAGGAGGGTGCATTGTATGCACTGAAGATTGTCACCACCTTACTGGTGTTCCTCGGAACCTTCTATATTATGAACAAGACAACCTACACAGGTAAGCTGGTAGCGGCACTGACTGCATCCGGACTGAATCCCAAGGCAGGTTATCTGGTATTGGCAAGTCTGAATGTAGTTCCGCAGATGCAGAGAAGAATGAGCGTTATTCAGGAGGCGCAGAGCGCCAGAGGTGTAGAAACCGGCGGAAGTCTGTCCGGCAGAATCAAGGCATTTGTTCCTCTGCTTGGTCCTGTAGTTATGTCTTCCCTGACAGATGCGCAGGAGAGAGGCATGACACTGGAGACAAGAGGCTTCGGAATCACAGGCATCAAGCAGACTACCTATGTGGAGGTTACCAAGTCTCAGGCAGATAAAGTACTGAAGATCTTACTGATTGCGTTCTTCGTAATCGTTCTGATTCTTACGATTCTGATGAAGCTTAATATTATTTAAAGGCGGTGACGAAATGGGTAGAGTAGTAGTTGATGTAAAGGATTTTAGCTTTAAATATCGTCAGACGAAGCATAAGGCACTGAAAAATGTCAGCTTTCAGGTAGAAGAGGGCAGCTTCTTCTGTATTATCGGCTCCAATGGCTCCGGTAAATCGACTCTGTGCAATGCATTGGTAGGTCTGATTCCTCATTATTTTGTAGGAAAAATGTCCGGAAGTGTTACCATTGACGGAAGTGTAGTGGAGGACAGCACGATTGCGGATCTGTCCACTAAGATCGGTCTGGTATTCCAGAACCCCTTCAACCAGTTGTCCTACACTGCGGGTACCGTGGCGGAGGAGCTGGCTTACGGACTGGGTAACCGTGGCAT
>CAVFMG010000005.1:0-39367 GCA_963623435.1 Odoribacter splanchnicus | reverse complement strand
GAAATGGTTAAAAAGGTAGATACTGTGGCCAAGCTGATGCGAATTGACCATATCATCCACAAAAATCCTCTCGAACTGTCCGGTGGTCAGGTACAGAGAGTTGCTTTCGGTTCTACATTTATTATGGAGCCGAAGATCCTGGTACTGGATGAATGTACTACACAGCTGGATCCGCTGGGAAGTGAAGAGATTTTCGATATTGTAAAGGATTTGAACAAGAACGGAATTACCGTCATCATGGTGGATCATGAGATGGAGAGAGTTGCCAGATGCGCAGATAAGATCATGGTACTGGATGCCGGAGAAGTAGTGGCGGTGGATGAACCGAAAAAGATTTTCGGCAATCCTGAAATTGTAGCTCATCATATTGGGGTTCCGGATTACGTCAAAATCTGTAATGCGCTGAAGGAAAAAGGTTATACGGATCGTGATATTGAGATTACGGAGGAACCTACGATTGAACTCGTAAAGGAGGCTTTGAAGGGATGAAAATAGAATTAAAAAATATGAAACATGTTTATCCTACCGGTGACGAAGCCTTAAAGGGGATCAATCTTACAATAGAGGGAACGGAACCGGTTGCTATTATCGGTCAGAACGGTGCAGGTAAGACCACTATCGTAAAGCATTTTAACGGTATTCTGCGTCCTACCTCCGGTGAAGTACTGATTAACGGAGAAGATATCAATAATCGTTCCACGGCAAAATGGTCCAAGGAAGTAGGATATGTATTCCAGAACCCGGATGATCAGCTGTTTCTGGAATCGGTCCGTAAGGAATTTGAGTTTGGACCCAGGCAGATCGGAATGCCGGAGGATGAGATTCAGAAGAGAATCGAGTGGGTGGCTGATCTGGTCGGCTTGAAGGATAAGCTCGACATACACCCCTTTGACCTGACATCCACAGAGAAAAAATTCTGTACCATCGGTGCCATTATCATGATGGATCCGAAAGCAGTGATTTTCGATGAACCTACCTGCGGACAGGACGTAGCAGGTAATATTCGTCTTCGCGAAATCATTCGTCAGCTGAAGGAAAAGGGAAAGCTGTGTATTACTATTTCCCATGATATGAAATTCGTAGTAGATAACTTCAAACGTATTATCGTAATGTGCAAGGGACAGGTGCTGTTAGACGGACCGGTGGAGGAAGTATTTGCACAGGTTGAGACATTAAAAAAGAGCTTTGTAACACCGCCTCCCATCACTAAAGTGGCACAGGGTGTCGGCTTCAAGGAAACGGTATTTACCACAGATGCCTTTATGAAGGTATTTGAAGAAAGGAAGGGCAAATAAAATATGGCAGACGTAATCATTCAGATCTACGGCATCAGAACTGTAGAGGACGCAAGAATGGTCATCGATATGGGTGGTCATCACATCGGAGTATCTTATGGCAAGATCAAGAGAACTCCAGGTCAGCTGACCTGTGAAAAGGCAAAAGAAATTTTTGAAGGTGTACAGCCTGAGGCTGTCAAGGTAGGACTTACCGTGGCAGAGGATATTGATGAGATCACGGAGAATCTGAAGGTGGTATGTCCTGATGTATTGCATCTCTCCGGAGATATCGAGGGTATCACCCCCACACAGGTACAGGAGCTGAGAGACAGATTTCCGGGACTGAAGATCATGCAGGCAATCCCCGTACTGGCAGGCGTTCCGTTAGAGGAGCAGAAGGTAATGCAGTACATTAAGGATTATGAGCCGGTGACGGATTTCTTCCTGATCGATACCAAGGCACCGGAAGCCGGTGATATCGGTGCTACCGGACTGACCCATGACAGAACGATCGATAAGGCGATTGTAGAGAGCACAAAGGTTCCCTGCATCATCGCAGGCGGTCTGGATGCAAACAACGTAGCTGAGGCAATTCACATTGCACATCCTTATGGTGTGGACTCCTACAGCTGGACGAATTATGATGATGAGAAGGACAGAACCGGCGGCTGCAAGGATCCGGTGAAGGTAAAAGCATTCATCGAGGCATCCCTAAATGCCTGAGGTATATGTAGTCGGCGATGCCAATGTGGACATCATTGTACCTTATCCCCGTTTTCTGAATGAAGAAAGGACGCTGGTAGATTATCCCACCCCGGAGTTAACAGGCGGCGGCACAAGTGCCAACACCGCCGTGGCTCTGGCGAAGCTTGGACTTCCGGTAAGCTTTCTCGGCACCATCGGAGATGACCAGTACGGCAAATACATTCAGAATGATTTCGAAGAACAGGGAGTGAATACCACAGACCTGATCGTGGATTCGAAGTTAAATACCGTCGGAGTTTTCGCCTTTATTGATGAGAACGGAGAGAGATATCTGTGGGGCTGGCCCAGAGTAGATCAGGCATTCAAGGTGCTCGAGAGAGAGAAGGTGCCGTTTGAGAAGATCGAAGCAGCCGACTGGGTGCATTCCTCCGGGATGTCTCTGGTGTATGACACATCTGCACGCGCAGAGATTATTGAAATTTTCAAAAAAGCATATGAAGCAGGAGTACCGACCTCCTTTGACCTAAATCTCCGAGTAGATGATGGACATCTGGATCCGGAGTATGAGAGAGCGGTGAGAGAAGTCATCCGCTATACGACCTATCTGTTAGGATCCGGCAATGATGAGTTTATGTACCTCGGCGAGGGCAGAGACTGGCGGGAAAATGCGAAAGCACTTGTTTCTGACGAGAGAGTGGTCGTTGTCAGAAACGGTAAAGAGGGTTCCTACAGCTTCTCGAAGGAGGGCTGTGAATATGTACCTGCTTTCTCGGTAAAGGTGGTAGATACCGTGGGTGCAGGAGACGTATATAATGCCGGCTTTATCAGTGGAAGACTTGCAGGCATGAGCTTACGGGAATGCCTGATCCGAGGTAACGCAGTATCCGGATATACCGTTATGAGAAAGGGTGCAAGAAATTCACCGAATACCGAAGAGCTGGAAGCATTTTTAAAAGAACATAAATAGACTGATTTCAGGATGGTTTAGAAAGGCAGGTTTTCATATATGGAAAAAAAGAAAGTGATTCTGGATTGTGACCCGGGGCATGATGATGCGTTTGCGATCATGCTGGCTGTGCAGCATCTGGAAGTGCTGGGAATTACCACTATCGGTGGCAACTGTACACTGGAGAATGTAACGAAAAATGCACTGAAGGTACTGGAGGTATTGGGAAGAACAGATATTCCTGTATATCCGGGTAACTCCGGACCTATGGTAGTACCGTTAGTAACAGCACCCCAGTTCCATGGAGAGAGCGGACTGGACGGTCCCGTGCTTCCCGAGCCTGTAGCCAAACCACAGAATAAGCATGCAGTGGATTTCATTATTGATACGGTTATGAATACCGATGATGTGACACTGATTGCTACCGGACCTCTGACCAATATTGCATGTGCAATCCACAGAGAGCCGAGAATCGTCGAGAGAGTTAAGGAACTGAGCATTATGGGTGGATCAGTTACCTTTGGTAACTGGACGCCTACCGCAGAGTTTAACATCTTCGTAGATCCTGAGGCGGCATACAAGGTATTCCATTCGGGAATCCATGTAAAGATGTCCGGTCTGAACCTGACCAGACAGTGCTGTCTGACCGCAGAACATGTGGCGGAGTTTAGGAAGATCGGCACCAAAGCAGCAAATCTGGCAGCAGATCTGACAGAGTTCTTCATTGATTCCACGGTAAAGAGCGCAAAGCTGACCGGTGCCAATATGCACGATGCGTGTGCGGTAGCATGGCTCATCGATCCTAACCTGATTAAATCTGCCGAAATGCATATTGACGTGGAACTGAAGGGTGAACTGACCCGCGGCATGACAGTATGTGATTACAGACATCTGCGTGGTGTGGATCCCACTATCGATCTCTATAGAGAGCCACAGATGGACTTCAGAGGTGAAAAGCCGAATGCAGAGGCTGCCCTGGAGCTTGATTTCCCCGGATTTATGGAGCTGTTATATACAACCCTGAAAAACTATAACTAATCATATCAAGGGGGAAAGCATATGGCTTCAAAATCTAAATTTTATTATACACTGCTGGGCTTTCTGACAATTCTTATCTGGGGAACCAGCGCTATTTTTACTAGGAACCTGAGTACGGGACTGGGGGCTTATACCTCGGCCGCTTTAGTCAATTTGATCGGCGGTATCGTAGTGCTGGCTCTCCAGTTCATGAAGAAGGAGGGACTGACCGGTATCCGGGAGGTTCCCCGGAAATACTGGACCGTATGCGGAAGCCTGTTTGTCATCTATACCGCATCCTCCTATGTATCCATGAGCATGGTAAAAAGTGATGAGTCCGTGATTGTATTGGTACTGATCCGGTTCCTGTGGCCATTGTTTACCCTGATTTTTACGATTCCTATTTTACATGCGAGAGCCTCGCTGTGGCTGATATGCAGTGTATCACTGAGCTTTTTAGGAATAGTAGTAGCCAAGCTCGGAACGAATATCTTCCATCTGAGCAGCTTCGCAGATAATATCCTTTCGGGCGGAGACCTCGCCGGATATGCGTTAGGCTTTGTGGTGGCAATTTCCTGGGGATTATATACCAATCTGGTAAAAAAGTACGTAGGAACCAAAAAGGTAGACGGTGTAGGAATCTACATGATAGTGACTGCAGTGATCTTAGGTACCATTTCTGTTTTTATGGATGAACCAAGAGCTTTTTCCGTAAGCCTGATCGGTCAGATCCTGTACGCAGGCATCGTGGTCGGAGCGTTGGCAAATACGCTATGGAACCTGTCCATAAAAAAAGGCAATATGCTTCTGGTGGTTCTGGTATCGAATTTTCTGCCGATCATTTCGACAGTCATGACCTCTTTTATGCTGGGAGTGGGCATCACGGTACCGATTATTATAGGATCCTTACTGGTAGTTGTGGGAACTTTATGGAGCAAGAATTGTTTTAAGGTGTTCTGAGCAGGAGGAAAAATGAAATACAAGGTGATTCTGTGGGACTTTGACGGAACCTTGGCAGATACGGGTGCAGATGTCTGGGATTCTCTGGAATATGCGGCTGGGAAGCTGGGAGGCAGCATGGATGAGAAGTTCAGAAGCTGCGACAGTAACCTCGGTAAGCCGATGAAAGAGATTTTCCGGCAGGTGCACCCGTTTCCGGGTGAAGAGAAGTTCCCCATATTTGATGAATGGGTAACCATCCATTACCGTACCATAAGCGAATATCCGAAGACGGAATTTTATCCGGGAATCCGCGAGATCCTTAAGGAGGCACGGGCTGCCGGTGTCCGTAATTACATTATCACATTGAAGCCGGAGGAAGCATTGCTTCGTATTTTGCGTAAAAAAGGCTGGTCGGAGTTGTTTGAGGGGTGCTTTTCACCGGATTCCTTCGGAGAGGAGGTCCGATCCAAGGCGCAGGTCATTGCAGATGTGATGGCTTTCGGACAGATGGAGCGGAAAAGTGTCGTCTATATCGGAGATACCTTTAGCGATGTGACAGCAGCGCATGAGAACGATATTCCCTGTATCGGGGTGACCTATGGAGACGGTGATACGAAAAAACTCCTGGAAGCCGGTCCGGATGAAACGGTAAAGGATGCATTGGAACTGGAAAAATTACTGGAGAAGGAGGACAACAGAGAATGTTAAATAATTTTGATATCTGTATCAATACAAGATTTATTTTCGGAAAAGGAGCAGAGAAGCAGATTGGGGAAATTCTGAAAAAGGATGGCGTGAAAAAAGTGCTGATTCACCATGATAATGGTCAGTATTTGTATGATACGGGGCTGCTGCAGGCTGTATGCGATCAGCTGACGGCAAATGGTATCGCCTATACCGAACTGGGCGGTGTACTGCCCAATCCCCGCCTGTCACTGGTCAGAGAAGGCATTACACTGGCAAAAAAGGAGGACATCGATCTCGTATTGGCAATTGGCGGCGGCAGTGTTATCGATTCCGCGAAAGCCATCGGACTGGGAACCGTCTCCGAGTGCGATGTCTGGAATTACTTCATAGGGAAGAGAGAACCGGAGCACACACTGCCGGTTGCCGTTCTTTTAACCTGTCCCGCAACCGGCAGTGAGTCCAGTCAGGTAGCGGTAGTAAACAATACCGACGAAGGCAAAAAACTCTTAGTCAGTCATCCGGTCCTGCGCCCCAAGTATGCGTTCATGGATCCGGAGCTGACCTATTCCCTGCCGAAATTCCTTACCGCCTGCGGAGTGACCGATATGTTCTCACATGTATGTGAGCGCTATTTTGCACCGGATGATGAGATTGGCGTGATTGACCGCATGTCGGAAGGTATCTTGAAGACGCTGGTGGATATCGGTCCCAAGCTATTGGAGGACAGACAAAACTATACATATCGAGCAGAGGTCATGTGGATCGGAACCATTGCCCACAATAATACGGTGGGCATCGGAAGAGTACAGGACTGGGGGACCCATGAGATCGGCAACGAACTCAGCGCTCTGTACGATACACCCCACGGAGCCACCCTGTCGATCATCATGGGATCCTGGATGCGTTATGTGTACAAACAGAAACCGGAGCGTTTTGCCAGATATGCCAGAGAGGTATTCGGCGTAAACTGGGACGGTACGAATACTCTGCAGGCAGCAGAGGAAGGTATTGTGAAGACGGAAGCGTATTTTAAGAGCATGGGGATGCCAATATCCTTCCATGACATGAACATTCCTACGGACCGTATCGAAGACATGCTTGACAGAATTGCTTTTCGAGGAGATGATAATTCCATCGGCGGCATCGTACGCTTGAACCGTGATGACTGTCGTAAAATCTACGAAATGGCATTTTAGTCACAGATAAGTGCCTGCAGATCTATGCCTGTGGGTTACGGAAAGACATAGGTGTTTATTATGAAAGTATTGAATTTTGGATCTTTGAATCTGGATTATACCTACCAGGTACCCCATATCGCAGCACCGGGGGAGACCCTGACCTCCGCCGGACTGGCAATTCATCCCGGCGGAAAGGGACTGAATCAGTCTGTCGCACTGGCAAAGGCGGGAGCAGAGACCTTCCATGCCGGTCAGATTGGAGAAGATGGCGAGATGCTGCGGAAGGTATGTGCCGACAGTGGAGCAGATGTCCGATATATCCGCAGCGTGGAGACACGTACCGGAAATGCTATCATCCAGGTGGATACAAACGGCCAGAACTGCATCATTCTCTATCCCGGAGCAAACCGCTGCATGGAGAAGCGCTTTATTGATGAAGTGTTAGGGGCATTTGCAGAAGGAGATTATCTGCTTCTCCAGAACGAGATCAATAATCTGTCCTATATTATCGATACCGCTTATGCAAAAGGTATGAAGATTATCCTGAATCCTTCCCCCATGGACAATCAGGTGCTTTCCTGTGATCTGTCCAAGGTAGCTATGTTTATCTTAAATGAGGTGGAAGCAGGACAACTCACCGGTGAGAAAGACCCTGCGAAAGTACTCAAAAGTATGCAGAGTAAATTCCCGGAGGCGGAGATCGTAGTGACACTGGGCGGAGATGGTTCTGTCTATGCGGGGAGGGGAAGTGATCCCGATGCCAAAATAATCCCTCAGAAGATATATCCCTGCCATGCGGTAGATACTACCGGAGCCGGAGACACCTATACCGGATACTTTATTGCGGAGTATCTGAAGGAACAGGATCCGGTCAAGGCGCTGAATATCGCCAGTATGGCTGCCAGTATTGCAGTCTCCAGGGAGGGGGCGGCCAGTGCAATTCCCGCACGGGAAGAGGTACTGCAGCGGCTGTCACAGGTTAAGGGAAATTAAAATATCGGGTAACTATTCAGAGCCGAGGAAATATCAAAAGACTTCTGCAGACAGTGGGCAGGAGTCTTTTTGACCTTCAAATCCTGATAATACAAAAAGACAGAAAATATATAGAAATATGTCGAAAATTGTAAAAATATGGAATGCAAACAAAAATATTGAAAATAAACTAAAATATTTCAAGAAATGTGTTGACAAATACATAACCCTGTAGTATATTAAGCTTAACAAAAGAGAAACGGAACAACCCAACAAAGAAGGTTGGGAGAGAAGCACCAAAGAATCTATAGAAAGAGAGGTACAGTCCACCTAACAATTAAAGTCCTACCACAGTCTTCCATGATGTACAACTGAATAGAACTACCAAAGAGAACCAATTTACATAGAGAACATCAAGTACACAGAAGAAAAAGTAATGAACAACAGAAGATGAAAAGCATCTCACATTACAGTACATCCGTACAAAAGAAAAGTGGAAAGAGAACAAAAGACAAAATGGAAGATCAAATTTAAGAAAGAGAGGGCAAGCCATTGGAGCCTGTAGTCTGAGAGGGCGTACTGATTGAAACAGTGATCGGTACGCTCTCTTGCTGTTATACATTATACAACTATTCAGAGCCTCATTCGCAAAATATATTTTTTTCCAGTGGAAAAACCTACCGATATCATGTACAATAGGAAAGTAATACAGATAGAGGAGCTATGAAAATGGATACAAACGAACAGAGACAGGAAAGTCAGCAGGACAGAAGAGAAGAGAGACGTAAGAGACGGCGGAGAAGCCAGATCATTGCGTATACAGTCGTAGGAATTATCATCCTGGTGCTGGCAGCGGGAATTGCTTTTGCGGTAAGTAAGATTATTGGAATGAGCCGCAATCAGCAGGAACAGCAGAGCAAGCTGGATGATTTCATAAGCTCCGAAGAGACAATTACGGTACCTACGGAACAGGTGGAGACTGTACAGGAACTAACGGATGAACAGAAGCTGGATAAGATCATAGATGAAGCCATCATTCAGAATATGCCTCTGGAGGATAAAGTGGCAGGTCTGTTTATCACCACGCCGGAATCCATTACGGGAGTATCGACAGCCGTTCAGGCAGGAGACGGAACCAAGGATGCACTCTCTAAATATCCGGTAGGCGGTATCGTTTACGCAGCGATGAATATTCAGTCCGCAGACCAGTTAAAGCAGATGATCGACAACACGAAGCTGTATACCAGCTATCCGCTGTTTATTGCAATTGACGGAGAAGGTTCCGGAACCGATGCAGTGGCAGCGGCCGGACTGGGAACGAAGACCGATTCTCCGGAGACTATCGGAGCATCCGGAGATGCCAATAATGCCTACACCGCGGGAACCACGGTAGGAAGCTACCTTGCGGAACTTGGCTTTAATCTGGATTTCGCCCCTGCGGCAGATCTGAAAGTAGTGGACGGAAATGCGGCAGGCAGCAGCTCCTACGGTACGGATACAGCTGCGGTGGCATCTTTTGTGACCAGCATGCAGACCGGTCTGCAGGAACAGAAAGTAACGGCTGCCATCGGGCATTTCCCCGGCATCGGCAGTACGACTCAGAGCACCAAGGACGGCATGGCTTCCACAGACAGAAGTGCGGAAGACTTCAGAGCCAATGAATTTGCGGTATTCCAGAGCTGTATTGATTCCGGAGAGACCAAAATGATCACCGTCAGCAATATGGCAGCACCTTCCCTGACAGGAGACAATACCCCCTGCTCCCTGTCTGGTGCGGTGGTAACAGATATTTTGAGAAATGAACTGAACTTTCGTGGCGTGATCGTGTCCGGTGCCATGAACCAGGCAGCAATCACGAGCTATTACGGTGCCGACGAGGCAGCGGTACTGGCACTTCGTGCCGGCTGCGATATGATCTATGCGCCCGAGAACTTCGAGACCGCATACAACGGAGTATTAGAGGCTGTCCAGAACGGCACCATCTCCGAGGAACGTGTGAACGATTCCCTGCGCAGAATCTACCGCATCAAATACGCCGATAAAATCGAATAATAACGAGAGTAAAAAGACGACTGCACGAGAACGCAGCCGTCTTTTTTGCTTGGGCAAAACTATATTATATGTTATTGTAGCAGCATGAGTAGTAGTTCTCTTACAATTCTCATATCGTTGACTAGCGATCTATAGTCGTTTTTCCCTGGTAAGAAACAGAAAGAAACTTGTAAAAACGTGACAAAACCGCTATAATTATAAAAGGAAAGGCGGTGGAAAGGATGGAACAAATGACAGAAAAAGAACGTCAAGATACTAAAATGGCGACTCTGTATGAGTTACGCTTACTTTTCACACAGGGAGAAAAGAAAGAGTATACAACAGAGGAAATTGTAGAATTACTTGATAAAATAGCTACAGCGAAAGAACAGTAGAGCGGAGCGTAGACATCGAACCTTCGAGCCCTGGCAGGGCTTGAAAATAAAAAGCAGATACCATTTGGTATCTGCTTTTATTTATAAGCGCGAGACGGGGATCGAACCCGCGACCCCCTCCTTGGCAAGGAGGTGCTCCACCGCTGAGCCACTCGCGCATGTCTTACGGACAAGTTATAATATACTATAGGGGCTTCCAAATGTCAATAGAAAAAGTGTGCATCTTTTTAGCTAATTGCATATACAATTCATGAAATAGCGGAGCATAAGCAGGAAGGAGCGCTGCTCAGCGCAGCAGCTTCGTGCGCAGCCACCCGGAGAATTTCCGCTCAATAACGATCCAGGACAGGTAAGCCAGCCAGATGCTCAGTGCAATGCTTAGAACCAGTCCGATGATGGACATCACAGAGAGTGCGGAGAAATCAAATACCGCACGGTCTAAAAACATCACCGGGTAATAATGCACCAGGTACAGGGAATAGCTGATGTTTCCCAAAAGGACGAAAAAGCGGGGCAGAGAGATCCGAAGCCCTGCAAGGAAAGACAAAAGCAGCAGTACAAATGCCGGAAGCCCCCACAGAGGAAGCCTGCGGAAACCGATCACATTGATCCTCGGTGTAAAATATGCCAGCAGGCAGAAAATTACCGGAATGCTTACCGCAGACAGAACACTTACAGCCATCGGAACCGGATGCTTTAAGTGACAGCTGTATAAAAAACGCAGCAGATAATAGGCAAGGATTCCGAAGATAAATTCCAGCATGACAGGATCTCCGTAAAAAAGAAGAACAGGAGAAAGCATCCCGTCGACAGGAGACTGCCAGGAGAAAATCACCGGAGCAAATAGTTGAACCATTCCTATCAGGACGGCTAAGAAGGCACTGCAGATCAGTCCGCGATACCGCATACTGATGCGGAAGGAGATAAAAAACAGCAGATAGAAAAACATTTCACAGTTGACCGTCCATCCGATACGCACCAACGGCTGGATCACACCACCGCCGATATCAAAAGGAATAAACAAAAGGCTTTTGATTAAAAAGGCAGGATTCTGGCTGGTCTGCTGAAACATGGCCGGGAACAAAAGCAACAGTGCGTAAGTGCCGAAAGTCATAAGATAATACAGTGGCAGGATACGGATCAGGCGTTTGCGAAAGAAATACTGCGTACTATTCTGTGTCGTGAACATGATCATAAAGCCACTGATACAGAAAAAGATATCTACCCCAAAGGCTCCGAAATTTAAAAAACGGACATGCTGAAATACCACAAAAAGAGCAGCCAGACCGCGTAAAGCCTGGATGCTGTCAAAATGAAGATCATGAAAATCCTTGTCCGCTATCGTAGTTTTCATCAAAAACATGCATGCCTTTCTGCAAAGATAAGTTTATTCTAACATTTTTTTATAAAATGCGAAACATTTTATTCTGGAAAATAACTTGCGTCCTGCGGTATAAAATAATACAATGAATCCAAAGAGTCATGGATTTATATCATGCAAAGAACAACAGGACGGTACAAAGATTATTATGAACGCAGCAAAGCAGCAGATGGCAGAGACAGCAGAGCGGTTGAACAAACAGATGGCGGATGGAATTCCGTTTACCTGGGAGGAACTGGAACAGGCACTTTCGTTTGTTACAGAGAAGGATGATAAAGGAATCCATGGCTGGATCTGTTATTTTGCAGCATTTTATCATTTGTCGATGGGAACACAGGAGGAATGCCTGCGTTATCTGGATGAAAGTGTAAGATGTATGCTGGGAACAGAACAGGAAGAGCATGTGTCGAGAGCATATAATATGATCGGTATTGTGGCACACATGCAGAACAATCTGTCATTGGCGATGGAACAATACGATAAGGCTATGGATTACGCAATAAAATATAATGATAAAATGGTGCACAGCATTGTACTGAGTAATATGTCGGATGCATATTATCTGATCGGTGCTTACGACAGAGCTGTGCAATGCTATGCTGAATGCATCAAAGAATTCGAACAGGTGGATGATCACAGTACTTATGGACAGATCAATTATCGAAAAATGCTGGCAGAATACGGTTGTTGTCTGCTGCAGTCAAATATGACGGATGAGGCTGAGAGGGTGCTTCAAAAGATAGAGGCAGCTGGGCACAGCGAGGAGATTATACGTGAAACGGGGCTGGCAACGAATGTATTTCAGGCACTTCTGGCAGAAAGGCGAGGAGACAGATCACAGGCCAGAAATCATGTAAAACTTACTGTGGAGGCTCTGAAGAATATGTCTCAGGTATCTGCGGAATATGACAGTATTAATAATCTGTTAAGATACCTTGAGCAGACGGCTGAGCCGGAGGTGATGCAGGAGGTTCTGGATTGCCTTGAGCCTAAGGTGGCGATGGAGCAGAACCGGAACCTTTTATTGCAGCTATTGCTGATTCGTATGCGTTATTGCAGTGCACAGATGTCTGACGAGGAATTTTGTAAGAGTGCTGAATCTTTTTTTTGTGTCAAAGAAAGCTACGAGACGATGGAAAACAATCAGGTCGTATACATGATGGAACTGCGTAAACGGCTGCAGACAGTGGAAGAAGAGCAGATAGAGCAGAAAAAAAAGAGGAGTTGCCTGATCTATCAGGCAGAACACGATGAACTGACAGGATTATATAATAAGCGCGCGTTAAATCGATACTTAGAGGATGCGTTCGTAGATTGCCTGCTCAACGAGAAGGAGTTTGGCATTTTGTTTTTGGATATTGATTACTTCAAACAGTTAAACGACCGGTACGGACACGGAAAAGGAGACGAGGGAATCTGCACAGTGGCAGATATCCTGA
This sequence comes from Odoribacter splanchnicus, assembly GCA_963623435.1. Classification (GTDB taxonomy): domain Bacteria; phylum Bacillota; class Clostridia; order Lachnospirales; family Lachnospiraceae; genus Acetatifactor. The sequence continues at coordinate 26,397 of CAVFMG010000005.1, read as the reverse complement.
AAAAGTGTTTCCCGGAGGACTATGTGGCAAGATACGGTGGAGATGAGTTCCTAGTGGTCATGACGGGACGGGAGCCGGAGTACGCAGCGGAGCGTGCACAGCAGTTATGTACCCGCATCCAGGAATGCAAGATCCCCAACGAGGATTCCGAGGTGGAGCCCTGGCTTACCGTATCGGTGGGCGGTGTCTGTGCGGTTCCGAGAAATCCGAACCGTGTGTGGGACTTCCTGTCAGCAGCGGACAATACCCTTTATGACCAGAAAAAGGAACAAAAGGGAAAGGTACGTTTCTATCAGTGCGAAGGAAAATATTTATAAGACATGAATTTATAAGACATGAGGAATAGCACATTATGGATAATAAGCAATATTCGACCCGCGAGCTTTTTCGCAGGTTTGCACCTTATTTTAAAAAATATCGTTTTACTCTCTACATGGATCTGTTCTGTGCGGCACTGACCACGGTCTGCGAACTGGTACTGCCTCTGATCATGCGCTACATCACCAACGAGGGACTGCGGGATCTGGCAGCACTGTCTGTGCAGACCATACTTTCATTGGGCATATTGTATTTTGGACTTCGTATTGTTGACTGTATTGCCAGTTATTATATGTCCGATATGGGACATGTCATGGGTGCGAAGATCGAGACGGACATGCGCAGAGATGCATACAATCATTTACAGAAGCTGTCCAACACTTACTATAACAATACCAAGGTCGGACAGATCATGGGACGGATTACCAACGACTTATTCGATGTGACGGAATTTGCCCATCACTGTCCGGAGGAATTTTTCATCGCCGCGATCAAGACAGTGATCTCTTTTATTATCCTGGCAAATATCAATCTGCCGTTAACTTTGATGATCTTTTTATGCGTGCCTTTAATGTGCGGCGTGTGCATGATTCTGAATTTCCGGATGCGGAGCGCTTTCCGCAAACAGCGTAACCAGATCGGAGAACTGAATGCCCGGATCGAGGACAGCCTCTTAGGACATAAGGTCGTCAAAGCATTTACCAACGAGGAAGTGGAAAATGTAAAGTTTGAGAAAGACAACGGTACTTTCCTGGACATCAAGAAGCTGACCTACCGCTATATGGCGGCGTTTAATACCACAGTCAAATTATTTGACGGACTGATGTATCTGGTGGTGCTGGTGGCAGGCGGTATTTTCATGGTAAAGGGGCGTATCGCAGCCGGTGATCTGGTGGCGTATATGCTGTATGTGTCCACCCTGATCGCCACGATTCGCCGTATCATCGAATTCGCCGAGCAGTTTCAGCGGGGCATGACAGGCATCGAACGCTTCCTACAGATCGTGGATGCGGATATCGAGATCTTCGATGAGCCGGATGCTATCGAACTGAAGAATCCAATGGGTGAAATCTCCTTTGAGAATGTTAGCTTTGAATACCCGGACGATCACAACAGGGTATTTACGAATCTGAATCTGCAGATCCATGCGGGAGAAAAGGTGGCAATCGTCGGACCTTCCGGTGGTGGTAAGACGACGCTGTGTAACCTGATCCCGAGATTCTATGATGTCTCGGAGGGCAGAATCCTGCTGGACGGAGAGGATATCAAGCATTTTACACTGAAAAGTCTGCGGGGAAATATCGGCATCGTACAGCAGGATGTGTACCTGTTCTCCGGCACAATCTATGAAAACATCTCCTATGGCCGTCCGGGAGCTTCCAGAGAAGAAGTTATGAGTGCGGCAAAACGTGCCGGCGCCCATGATTTTATCATGGGACTGAAGGACGGGTATGATACCTATGTGGGAGAGCGGGGTGTGAAACTGTCCGGCGGACAGAAGCAGCGGATCAGCATTGCCAGAGTATTTCTGAAGAATCCGCCCATTATCATACTGGATGAAGCGACTTCCGCACTGGACAATGAGAGTGAGTTCGCTGTGGCGAAATCTCTGGGAGAATTATCCGAGGGACGTACGACTCTGACCATCGCCCACAGGCTTTCCAGTATCCGCAATTCCGATAGAATCCTGGTGCTGACGGACGACGGCATCGTGGAGGAGGGCAGCCATGACCGGCTCATGGAACAGAAAGGAATCTATTATCAGTTCTACGAAACCGCCAATGCTTTGAAGTGATTTTATTTGAAATCATATGAAAATGGAGGTAGATTTATGAAACTTGTGTTTGTGGGGGCAGACCATGAAGTAACCGGAAGCTGCCATTATCTGGAGGTCGCAGGCAAACATATCTTGGTGGACTACGGTATGGAACAGGGAATTAACGTATTTGAAAATGTGCCGCTACCGGTAGCGGAATCCATGATCGATTATGTATTCCTGACCCATGCCCATGTGGATCATTCGGGACTCCTGCCGCTTCTGTATGCCAGAGGATTCAGAGGGCAGATCTATACCACGGATGCTACCGCGGATCTGTGCAGCATCATGCTCCGTGACTGCGCACACATTCAGAGCGCTGAGGCAGAGTGGAAGAATCGTAAGGCAAAACGTTCCGCCAATAATGCGGTGGTGGAGCCGCTCTACACCATGGAGGATGCAGACGGTGTGATCCGCAGGATCGTTCCCTGTCACTATGATACAATCGTGGAAGTGTGTGAAGGTGTGAAAATCCGGTTTACCGATATCGGACACCTGTTAGGCTCCGCCAGCATTGAAGTCTGGATGACGGAAGAGGGCAATACGAAGAAGATCGTATTTTCCGGCGATATCGGTAACAAGAATCAGCCGCTGTTAAAGGATCCGACGCCTACCAGGGAAGCGGATTATGTGGTCATGGAGTCCACCTACGGCGACAGACTGCATCCGAAGGATAAGTTAGATTATGTGGCGGAACTGACGAAAGTATTGCAGGAGACTTTAGACCGCGGCGGTAACGTGGTGATCCCGTCCTTTGCCGTGGGTCGTACCCAGGAGATCCTGTACTTCCTGCGGAAGATCAAGGTGGGACGCCTGGTGAAAGGGCATGAGGATTTCCCGGTGTATGTGGACAGTCCTATGGCGGTGGAAGCGACCGGCGTGTTCCAGGAGAACCGTTTTGAATGTTTCGATGACGAGGCAATGGAATTCGTAAAAGAGGGCATTAACCCCATTGCTTTTTCAGGATTAAAGCTGTCCATCACCAGCGAAGAATCCAAAGCAATCAATTTCGATGATACCCCGAAGGTCATTATTTCCGCCTCCGGTATGTGCGATGCCGGACGCATCCGTCATCATCTGAAGCATAATCTGTGGAGACCGGAGTGTACGATTCTGTTCGTAGGTTATCAGTCGGTGGGAACCCTGGGCAGAGCCCTGGCAGAGGGCACTGATGAAGTGAAGCTCTTCGGGGAAACGGTTACAGTACGGGCGCAGATCCGTCAACTTACGGGACTGAGCGGTCATGCGGACAAGGAAGGTCTGATCGACTGGATTCAGGCATTTGAAGAGAAGCCGAAAAAGGTGTTCGTGGTACATGGCGAGGACAGCGTATGTGTTGCATTTACCGAGAACCTGAAAATCGAGTACGGGCAGAGAGCCTATGCACCTTACAGCGGTACGGAGTTCGACCTTGCAAACAATAAATTCACCTATGAAGCAGCACCGGTCGCTGTGAAGAAAAAAACGAAGCCTGCCACCGGAGTCTTCGAAAGGCTCCTGGCGTCTGCAAGACGCTTACTGGCACTGGTCACCAAGAGCGAGGGCGTCATGACCAACAAGGATATGGCGAAGTTCGCCGACCAGATCAATTCCCTGTGCGACAAGTACGAATTATAAATTATCAAAGGAGACAACATGAGTTTAGCGGATCATATTTTTATCGATATGTGTAATGACATTTTATTAAACGGTACCAGCACGGAGGGCGAGAAAGTACGCCCTCACTGGCCGGACGGCACCCCTGCCTACACCATTAAAAAATTCGGTGTGGTGAACCGGTACGACCTGTCAAAGGAGTTCCCAATCCTAACCTTACGCCGGACGGCGCTCAAATCCGCCACGGATGAGCTGCTGTGGATCTGGCAGCGCAAGTCCAACAACATTCATGACTTAAAAAGCCATGTCTGGGATGAATGGGCAGATGAAAACGGCTCCATCGGCAAGGCATATGGATATCAGATGGGAGTGAAGCATCAGTATAAGGAAGGCATGATGGATCAGGTAGACCGTGTGATCTACGATCTGAAGAACAACCCCTTCAGCCGTCGTATTATGACTAACATCTATGTACACCAGGATCTGCACGAGATGAATCTGTACCCCTGTGCCTACAGCATGACCTTTAACGTGACGCAGAAAAAGGGAGAGGACAGACTGACTCTGAATGCTATTTTAAATCAGCGTTCCCAGGACGTACTGGCAGCCAACAACTGGAATGTGGTACAGTACTCCGTGCTGGTGCATATGCTGGCGCAGGTCTGCGATATGAATGTCGGTGAACTGGTGCATGTCATTGCGGATGCCCATATCTATGACCGCCATGTGGATGCCATCAAGGAACTGATCAGCAGAGAACCCTTCCCTGCCCCGAAGTTCTGGCTGAATCCGGAGATCAAGGATTTCTACCAGTTTACGCCGGATGATGTGAAGCTGGAGGGCTATCAGACCGGAGAACAGATCAGGGATATTCCGATAGCTATTTGACTTCCGATAGCCCAGAATGCGAATACCAGTTCGGCTTCGAGAGTGCAGGGCACGAAGAAATCGGTTATTAAGAGGAGGACAATATGAACTTAATTGTAGCAGTAGATAGTAATTGGGCAATCGGCAGCAAAAACGAACTGCTGATCCGTATTCCCAATGACCATAAGCATTTTCGTGAGGAGACCACCGGTAAGGTAGTCGTTCTGGGACGCAAGACCCTTGAGACCTTTCCCCAGGGAATGCCGTTAAAGAACCGTATCAACATCATTTTATCAAAAGATCCGGATTATCAGGTGAAGGATGCCATCGTGGTACACTCCATCGAGGAACTTTTAGAGGAACTGAAAAAATACGACGAGGAAAGCATCTATATCATCGGTGGCGAGAGTATTTACCGTCAGATGCTGCCTTACTGTGATGTGGCGCATGTGACCAAGATCGACCATGCCTACGAGGCGGATGCCTATTTCCCGGATCTGGACAGTGATCCCGAGTGGGAGATCACCGCAGACAGCGACGAGCAGGTCTACTTTGACATTACCTACCAGTTCTTGAAGTATGAACGGAAAAAGTCCTAATTACAGTGAAAGATATGTAGTGAATTTAATTTGAAAATTCTGCAAAAAGAAGAAAAAACGCCACATTTTCGCTGGAAAAATCCCTGGAAAGCATAAATGTGTATATTGACTTTTATTACAAAAGGTATAATAATGAAAATCAAGAAATTCTGTTAAGAGAAATCAATGGACAGAGTGGTAAACCGAGGAAAGAAGGAATACAAAATGGAAAAGAAAAACATTGACTGGGGTAATATCGGTTTCGGTTATATCCCTACTGATTACAGATATGTGTCCAATTTCAGGGACGGCAAATGGGATGACGGTCAGCTGACCCGGGACCCGAACATTGTACTGAATGAGTGTGCAGGCGTACTGCAGTATGCACAGACTGTATTCGAGGGACTGAAGGCATACACCACAGAAGACGGACATATTGTAACCTTCCGCCCTGATTTAAACGGTGAACGCCTGGAGTCTTCCGCAGCAAGACTGGAGATGCCCATTTTCCCCAAGGAGCGTTTCATAGAGGCTGTTACCGAGACTGTTAAGGCGAACGATGCTTTCGTGCCTCCTTACGGCAGCGGTGCAACTCTGTACATTCGTCCTTATATGTTCGGCAGCAACCCTGTCATCGGTGTAAAGCCCGCGGACGATTATCAGTTCCGTATCCTGTGCACCCCTGTAGGACCTTACTTCAAGGGCGGTGCGAAGCCCCTGACCATCCGTGTCACCGACTTTGACCGTGCGGCACCTCACGGAACCGGTCATATTAAGGCTGGTCTGAACTACGCTATGAGCTTACATGCTATCGTATCTGCTCATAAGGAAGGCTACGATGAGAATATGTATCTGGATGCTGCTACCCGTACCAAGGTAGAGGAGACCGGTGGTGCAAACTTCCTGTTTGTTACCAAGGACAACAAGGTCGTAACTCCCAAGTCCGACAGTATCCTTCCTTCCATCACCCGTCGTTCTCTGGTATACGTTGCCAAGGAGTATCTGGGACTGGAAGTAGAAGAGAGAGAAGTATATCTGGATGAAGTAAAAGACTTCGCAGAGGCCGGTCTGTGCGGTACCGCAGCAGTTATCTCCCCTGTTGGTAAGATCGTTGACCACGGCAAAGAAATCTGCCTGCCCAGCGGCATGACCGATATGGGACCTGTTACCAAGAAGCTGTATGAGACTCTGACCGGTATCCAGATGGGCAGAATCGAAGCTCCTAAGGGCTGGATTCATGTAATCGAGTAATTCCCGGTAGAAAGCTGAGAAATGTTTAAAACAGGATAAATAGAAAATGCGTGCGGATGATTTTCTGCACGCATTTTTTTGCTTGCGATGATGTAGAGTTTGATGTAAAATGTAAGTGCTTACATGGAAATGTTACTTAGCAATCACAGGAGCAAATGAGATTCTGAATAGTTATGTTACCTTTAGAAAAGAGAACAATAAATGCAGATAAATGACCGTATGGAACAACTCCAGAATGCAGTTACACAGACTTATATCGCGGTGGAGTCCGGCGATTCGGAGATCGGTGGGAATCCGGCAACTGACAGAAGCAGGAACATTGTCTGTGAACATTTTCTGGATGTTTATGTGAATGAACAGCTGACGTTCCGTCTGACATGCACGGCATCTCATCTGCCGGAACTGGTGCTGGGGAGACTTTTCACGGAAGGCTGGATCCAGAGCATCCGGGATGTGGAAAGCATTACGATCTGCGCGAGCGGCAGAAGTGCGAGAGTCTTTTTACAGGAAAATTTACGGGAAAGTGACAGACAGATATCGGCAGACAGGGAGACTACCTGTTGCACCGGAAATCTTACTTTTCTGGAAAAAAACGGGAAAAGACCGTTACGGGAATTGCCCCGGACAGAATGGCAGAATGGGTGGGTATTTGCCCTGGCGGAAGAATTTGCCGGAGACTCCGAATTGCACAGACAGACCGGAGGAACCCACAGCTGTTATCTCGGAGTAAGAGACAAATGTGTATGTCATATGGAAGATATCGGAAGACACAATGCATTGGACAAATGCATCGGCTATGCATTGCGGGAACAGCTGGATCTGTCCGAATGCATTTTATTCACCACGGGACGGGTTCCCACGGATATGGTGCAGAAGGTGATTGCTGCGGGAATTCCGGTGCTGGCATCCAAGGCAGTACCGACAGACCAGGCGATAGAACTTGCGAAGAAGTACCATCTGAATCTGATCTGCAGAGCCTGGCCGGATCGGATGGAGATCTATCATGATGCAAGGAAGCAGCAGGAAGAACCATGAGAGGAGTCGCAGATGAAAGAATTGGAAGAATGTCTGGAGGCATTACTGGCTAAGGTAAGACCCATAGAAAAAACGGAATATGTGGCGCTTGCGGATGCCTGTGACCGGATTCTTGGGGAAGATATTTATGCGGAGATGATGATTCCTCCCTATCCGAAGTCTGCCATGGACGGTTATGCTGTACGTGCAGAAGATACGCTGGGTGCGGACAGAGAACACCCGGTAATGTTACAGGTTGCGGGGGAACTGTTTGCAGGTGATTATGTGCAGCTTCCCTGCAAGGAGGGCTGTGCGGTACGGGTGATGACCGGTTCCTATGTGCCGGAAGGATATGATGCGGTGATCAGACAGGAAGACACCGATTATGGCGAAGATACGGTGGAAATATACCGGAGTATTACCGCAGGAATGAATTACTGCTGTGCGGGAGAGGACATCCGCAAAGGGCAGCAGATCCTTGCGAAAGGGACGCATCTGACGGCGTTGCATATCGGGCTTTTGGCAAGTCTTGGAATCCACAGGGTGTCTGTCTGCGAGAGGATAAAGTGCAGTATTTTATCCACAGGATCGGAACTGATGGCACCGGGGACGCCACTTTTACCCGGGAAAATATATAACAGTATCGCTTATATGCTGCGGGCATCCATGGAAAGACAGGGAATACAAGTGCCTTTCACGGAAATCTGCGGAGACGAGAAAGAGAGATTGAAAAAACAGTTACAGACGGCTTTGGATGTGGCGGATATTGTGATCACCACCGGCGGTGTGTCCGTGGGAAAAAAGGATCTGCTGCCGGAAGTGCTGGAAGAAATGGGAGCAAAAAAAATATTTTCCCATGCCAATATCCAGCCGGGAACGCCGACCATCGGCAGTGTGCTGGATGGCAAAGTCATTTTAAGCCTGTCGGGAAATCCCTATGCGGCATATGCCAATTTTGAATATTATTTCTGGGAACTGGCAGCGTATTTGACACAGGATGCTTCCCTGAAAGTGCAAAGCGGGCGTGCGGTGCTTTCTGATCCTTATCCGAAGGTAAACAAGCTAAGACGCTTTGTCAGGGCATATGCGGAGGAAGGCAGAGTGACATTGCCCACAGCGGTACACGCATCTTCGGTGCTTTCCAATATGAGAGATTGTAATTGCTTTATCGATATAGAACCGGGACGGGAACTGCACACCGAAGATGAGGTGCGGATACGGTACTTTAAATGATACTAAGGTCACAAGACAAATAGTTTCGACGTGCTTGCACGGGAGGAAAACGAAACATGCAGGAAGTGCGCAAATTTACCCTTGGCACAGCTGTTCTCGCCGGTGGCAAGAGCAGCCGGATGGGGCAGAACAAGGTCTTAATGGAATATCAGAACCGCAGATTTTTAGACAGAATCTGTGAAGAACTGCAGGGGTTCGATGAGGAGCCCTGTATTTCCGCTGCCCTGCCGGGAGAATATGAAACTCTGGGGCTTCCCGTTGTCTGTGATGAGCACCGGGAGACCGGTCCCATGGAGGGAATCCGGCAGGTCCTGATCCATACATCCTGCGATTATGTATTTATCTGCGCGGGAGATATGCCGTTTATTACGGGAGACCTGGTACGGTATATGGCGGAATTTATTTCTTCGGATTATGACTGCTATTGTATGGTGGACGAGGATCATATTCATCCCCTGTGTGCCATTTATTCCAAAAAAATACTGCCGGTCATCGAAGAACTGATCGAACAGGGACAGTATCGCCTGATGCAGATCCTGCGCAGGGTGCGGACCAAATACATCCGTCTGGAGAGCAGCTGCTTTGATAAAAAGCAGTTGCGCAATATTAATACCAGAGAAGAGTATGAACGTTTAAGCCTGCCGCTTATCTTCTGTGTCAGCGGTATCAAGGACAGCGGCAAGACCGGACTGATCATTAAGCTGATCAACGAGTTCATCCGGGACGGATACCGCGTAGGTGTGATCAAACACGATGGGCATGAGTACACCATGGATCAGGAAGGAACGGACACGTATCGTTTTACGCAGGCAGGAGCAGAGATCAGTGCTATTTATTCCGACACGCAGTCCTCTGTGAACCGTAAGGGAAAAGTGACGGCGGAAGAGATGATAGCAACCTGTGGAGACGTGGATGTTCTGATCCTGGAGGGAATGAAACATTCCGACTACCCTAAGATCGAGGTGGTGCGGAGAGAGATTTCCGATCACCCGGTATGTGCCGCAGAGCATCTGATCGCAGTGGCTACGGATGTGGTGGCGCAGGACAGTGTGAAGTGTCCCGTATATGATATTAATGATGTGACAGGAATATATTCCTGTATTTTAAGGTACTTCGGTATTACCGGGAGAGCGGTGACGGAATCGTAAACCTCCCGGAGCAGAAGTGCTTGTGGAATGGAGATTACGATGAAACTGATCAGAACTGAAGATGCAGTGGGACAGGTGCTGTGCCATGATATTACCCAGATCATTCCGGGAGTGGTGAAGGATGCAGTGTTCCGCAAGGGACATATCGTCACCAGGGAGGATATTCACGTACTGTTGTCTGTGGGAAAGGAACATCTCTATGTGTGGGAGAAAAAGGAGGGTATCCTGCATGAGGATGAGGCAGCGGCAATTTTACGGGACCTGTGCATCAATGAAAATATGACCGCCAGTGAACCGAAGGAAGGCAAGATCGAGATCCGGGCGGCAGCAGACGGACTGCTCAAGATCAATTCCGAAAAACTGCGTGCGGTAAACGGACTGGGAGAGATGATGATTGCCACCATTCACGGAAATTTTCCGGTGAAAGCAGGAGACAAGCTGGCGGCTACCCGCATTATCCCACTGGTGATCGAAGAAGAAAAAATGAACCGGGCAAAGGAAGCAGCCGGCGGGGAACCGCTTCTTAAGATCCTGCCCATGACTCATAAAAAAGTAGGAATCGTGACCACCGGCAGCGAAGTATTTAAAGGCAGGATCCAGGATGCTTTCGGACCTGCCATCCGTGCCAAACTGGCAGCGTATGATACGGAAGTCTTAGGACAGGTGATCCTGGATGACTGTCAGGAAGATATTACGGCAGCGATTCTTGATTTTGTCCGTCAGGGCGCGGACATGGTGTTATGCACCGGCGGTATGAGCGTGGATCCGGATGACAGGACCCCGGGAGCTATCAAAGCTACGGGAGCGGAGATTGTGTCCTATGGGGCTCCGGTGCTTCCGGGTGCCATGTTCCTGCTGTCTTATTTGGGAGAGACACCTGTGCTGGGGCTTCCGGGATGTGTGATGTATGCGGGACGCACGGTATTTGATCTGGTACTGCCGAGAGTACTGGCAGGAGAACGATTGACGAAAGCCGATCTGGACAGCTACGGAGAGGGCGGCTTGTGCCTGAATTGTGAGGTATGCCACTTCCCCAACTGTGGCTTCGGGAAATAGTAAGAGGGCAGGAGTGTGGGAGTGCGTAGCACGAAGCAATCCGTAGGTATCATAGTAACAAACAGTAACAGAAAGGAAACGAAAATGTCAGGTTTTACCCATTTTGATGCGCAGGGAAATGCCATCATGGTAGATGTAACGGACAAGGATATTACAGAGAGAAGTGCCACAGCCAGCGGCTGTATCCGGGTAAGCCGTGAGGTATTTGATGCGGTGAAATGCGGTACGGCGAAAAAGGGTGATGTCCTGGGAACCGCAAGGATCGCTGGAATCATGGCGACCAAACGGACCTGGGAACTGATCCCTTTGTGCCATCCGCTGATGTTGACCAAGGTCACCATAGATTTTGCCTTGGAAGAAGAGACGAACACGATCCGGTGCTTCTGCACGGCAAAATTATCCGGCCGGACCGGTGTGGAGATGGAAGCACTGACCGGAGTGAACGTGGCACTGCTTACTATCTACGACATGTGCAAGGCAATGGACCGTAGCATGGAAATGGGAGAGATCCATCTGGAGGAAAAGGTGGGCGGCAAGAGCGGACATTTTCAGAGGACAAATAATTATGAAAAAATATAACAAAAAAATGACAGCAGTAATGACAACGATTTTAGCAGCAACTATGCTCCTTGCGGGATGTGGATCTAAGACAGAGAGCAACGCAGATATTGCTTCGGCAGATCCCGAGACGAGTACACAGGCTCCCGAGACGAGTACAGAGGCAGCCGGGACAGCGCAGGCAACGGAAAGCGGTGAAGCTGTAGAACTGACAATCCTAGCGGCAGCGTCACTGACCGATGTATGTAACGAGATCAAGGCAGAGTATGAAGCAGCACACCCCGGTGTGACACTGAACTTTTCTTATGGAGCTTCCGGTGCCCTGCAGACACAGATCGAGGAGGGCGCTCCCGCGGATCTGTTTTTCTCCGCAGCCACCAAGCAGATGACAGCTCTGAACGATGAGGGGCTGATGGATTCCGATTCTATAGTGAATTTGCTGGAAAATAAAGTCGTTCTGATCGTTCCGGAAGACAGTGATAAGGACATTACTTCCTTCGAGGATGTGGCAACGGACAAAGTCGGCATGATCGGTCTGGGCGAGCCGGGCAGTGTACCGGTAGGTCAGTATTCCGAGGAGATTTTTACCTCCCTGGGAATTCTGGATACGGTAAAAGAAAAGGCAAACTACGGTTCCGATGTCCGTACGGTACTTTCCTGGGTAGAGACCTCTGCTGTGGACTGCGGTGTGGTATATGCAACCGATGCTTACGTAGGCGAAAATATTAAGATCGTCTGTGAAGCTCCCGATGGCTCCTGCAAAAAGGTAATTTATCCTGTGGGCATTGTAAAATCCAGCGAGCATGCCGATGCGGCAGCAGAGTTCCTTGCATGTCTGCAGACCGATGATGTTATGAAGAAATTTGAAAGCTACGGATTCTCTGCGGCAGAATAGGAGCAGAAATGGATTTTTCACCTTTATGGATCTCCTTGAAGGTCGCAGTATGTGCGACGGTATTTACTTTTTTCCTGGGGCTGCTTTCCGCAAGACTGGTAATCTCCTTAAGAGCAGGAAAGGCGCTGATTGACGGCATTTTCTCGCTGCCCATGGTGCTGCCTCCTACGGTAGTCGGATTTTTCCTGCTGATTATCTTTGGAAAAAACAGTCTGCTGGGCGGTCTGCTCTTAAAAATGGGAATCAGTGTGCTGTTCACCTGGCAGGGAGCGGTGATCGCGGCAGTGGTGGTATCTTTTCCCATCATGTACCGGACAGCCCGCGGTGCCCTGGAGCAGGTGGATGTGAACCTGGTCTATGCAGCGAGAACCCTGGGAATGTCGGAGACAAAGATCTTTTTCCGGATTCTGCTTCCGGCGGCATGGCCCGGCGTGGCGGCTGCCACGATTCTGGCATTTGCCAGGGCGCTGGGAGAATTCGGTGCGACGATCATGTTAGCCGGAAATATTCCCGGCAAAACACAGACCATGTCGGTGGCAATCTATACGGCAGTTCAGAGCGGTGACCGCGGTCTTGCCTATTACTGGGTAGCAATCATCATGGGAATTTCCTTTTTCACCATCTTTCTGATGAATTACTGGATGGGATACCAGGAACGGAAAGGCGGTGGAAAAAGATAATGGCTTTGTACGTGGATATTGAAAAAAAGTGCGGAGACTTTCTGCTGAAAGTAAAATTTACCGCAGAAAAAGAAGTGATGGGATTGCTTGGAGCCTCCGGCTGTGGCAAGAGCATGACTTTAAAATGTATTGCGGGAATCGAAAAGCCGGATAAAGGTGTGATCCGGCTGGATGATAAAGTGTTTTTTGATTCGGAGAGGCGGATCAACCTGCCGGTACAGAAGCGAAAGGTAGGTTATCTGTTTCAGGACTATGCACTGTTTCCGAATATGACTGTGCTGCAGAATATTATGTGCGGTGCGCAGGATCGTGGGAAAGCTACAGAATATGCAAAGCGATTTTTCCTGGAAGGCAAGGAGAACCTGTATCCGGCGCAGTTGTCCGGCGGGCAGAAGCAGCGTACCGCCATGGCGAGAATGTTAGCCGGGGAACCGGAGATACTGATGTTGGATGAGCCCTTTGCGGCGCTGGACAATTACCTGAAGATGCAGATGGAGCGGGAGTTGATGAAGGTCATGGAAGAGTATGGGAAGACGGTACTGTTCGTATCCCATGACCGGAATGAAGCCTACCGTATGACAGACCGCATTGCGGTCATGGAAGACGGGCAGATCCTGGATATACAGCCGAAAGAGGAACTTTTTAAGAACCCGGCGTCCCTGGCGGCGACGCTTCTGACCGGCTGTAAGAATGTCTCGGCGCTTCGGGAGGAGCCTGATGGCGGATATACAGCAACAGACTGGGGAATCCGTCTGTCTGCATCGCCTGAGGGAAAGACTTACAAATATGCCGCTTTCCGGGCACACTATTTTCAGGTCGTCCCCGCCATGGAGGAGACGAATGTATTGGAATGTCGCATTTTGCGGGTGATCGAAGACACCTTTTCCACAGTGGTCCTGTTCTGTAACGTCAACCGGACCGGGGAAGGGGCGCGAGAAGTATTGACCTATGAACTGCCGAAGGACAGATGGCAGGAGCTTAAAAGTACGGAAACGCTGTATCTGAAAATGCCCGCAGAGCAGATCATATGGCTGGAAAAATAAAAGGAGTACATAATGCTGGACGGTCTCGGAAGAGAAATTGATTATTTGAGAATATCGGTGACGGACAAGTGCAATCTCCGTTGCAAATATTGTATGCCGCCCCAGGGAATCCTGCCGGTATCTCATGAGGAGATACTGACTCTGGAGGAAATTTTCCGGCTGGTGGGCATTATGGAACAACTGGGAGTCCGTAAGGTTCGTCTGACCGGTGGGGAACCCATGGTGCGGAAAAATCTGCCGTGGCTGGTGGAGCAGCTCCATGGGTTGTCCGGAATCCGGGAGATTGCCATGACGACCAATGGGATGCTGTTTGCACCGAAGGCAAAGGTGTATCGCGAAGCAGGACTTACGGCAGTGAACATCAGTCTGGATACGCTGGATCCGGAACGTTTCCGCACAATCACCGGCTGGAATGGAATACCAGATACAGCCGGTGTGGACAGTGTGCTCCGGGCAATCGATGCCGCGCTGGAACAACAGCTGCGGGTGAAGATCAACTGTGTTCCCTGCATGGAGATGAACGGAGAAGACATCGAGGAAATTGCCGCACTGGCTGCGGACAGACCTCTGGATGTCCGATTTATCGAGCTGATGCCCATTGGCTGCGGGAAAAATTATACGGGAATTTCCTCGGAGGAGATTTTAAGGCGGCTGGAGCAGCGCTTTGGAAGGGCGATAGTGCTTTCGGAGGAAACGGATGTCGCAGCCGGATATCCCACAGACGGTTCCGACAGTAGAACAAACGGTCCGGCGGAATATTACCGTTTTCCGGGATTTTCCGGACGGATCGGCTTTATCAGCCCCATTTCCCACAAATTCTGCAGAGAATGCAACCGGATCCGACTGACCTGTGAGGGAAGACTGAAGCTCTGTCTGCATTATGATAAGGGACTGGAACTGAAGCCGCTGCTGCGGGGCGGGGCTTCCGATGAAGAGATCCGGGAGCGGATTCTGGCTGCTGTCCGGGAAAAACCGTCAGAGCATCATTTCAGAGAAAAGGCAGCTGGTGGAACTCCGGCGGATGGAGTGGAAGAACAGCGCAAGATGGTACAGATCGGCGGATAGATACAAAACAAAAACCGGTACAGGACAGAGTGAACCGGGCAAGACAGAAAGGTATGACAGTTATGGCAGGAGAAATAGTAGCAGTATGCATCAGTGAGAAGAAAGGAACAGCCAAGCAGAATGTCGGCAGCTGTAACTTTATAGAAGACTGGGGGCTGGAGAAGGATGCCCATGCGGGCAACTGGCACAGACAGGTAAGTCTCTTATCCTGGGAAGAAGTGGAAAAGTTCCGGGAAAGAGGCGCGAAGGTGGCAGACGGTGCATTTGGAGAGAATTTGTTGGTAAAAGGATATGATTTCAAGGCGTATCCGGTGGGCAGTATTTTCAAATGCAATGATGTGGTACTGGAGATTACCCAGATCGGCAAAAAGTGTCATTCGGAATGCGAGATCTTCCATATGGTGGGAGACTGCATCATGCCAAGAGAGGGCGTGTTCGCCAGAGTACTGCATGGCGGCAAAATTAATGTCGGTGATACCTTAAAACTGATCAGTACCAGGAAATTCCGTGCGGGAATCATCACTGCCAGCGACAAGGGCAGCAGAGGAGAACGGGAAGATAAAAGTGGTCCCGCAATTCAGGAGATCATAGAAAAGCAGGGCTATGAAGTGGTAAGCCGGGTGGTTCTGTCCGATGATGCAGAAGGCTTATACCGGGAAATGGTACGACTGGCAGATGAAGAAGACGTAGATGTGGTATTCACTACCGGAGGAACCGGCTTCTCCCCCAGGGACAATACACCGGAAGCCACCCTGCGGGCAGCGACGCGTAATGCCCCCGGGATCGCGGAGGCAATGCGCTATTACAGCCTGCAGATCACTCCCAGAGCCATGTTAAGCCGTGCCGCCAGCGTCATCCGCAACCGGACGCTGATCGTGAATCTGCCCGGCAGCCCCAAGGCCGTGAAGGAATGTCTGGAGGCAGTACTGGACAGCCTGGCTCACGGGATCCGGATCCTGCGGGAAGAAGACGGTGAATGTGGAAACGAAACTTCGCTAAAAAAATAACGGGTTTGTTAAATAATTATTCTAATTGAACATATTTTCTCAACAGGGTATAATGTAAGTACTTACATTATACCCTGTTGAGGTTTTGAAGCTTTAGATTTTTGATCCTGGCATCATTAGATGCCGACAAGAGCAGATGAAGTAACCATTAAAACAGGACGTACACAGGAGGGTTTCATGCATTCCGAAAACATTATTTACAAAAATGAAATGAATGAAAAGACAACAAAATTTCTGGATAAATTTGTGAAACGGGTGAAGGGAAATCCTCCCGGTGTCTGCCCCATTGCAGTGCAGCTGTCTTTTTTACAGAGTGCCAGAAGCCAGACCTGCGGCAAATGTGTTCCCTGCCGTGACGGACTGGAGCAGGTAGAGAATATGATGCGTAGCATTCTGGATGGTAAGGCGGACATGGATACTTTTAACAACATGGTATCACTGGCTGACATGATTCAGGACACCGCAGATTGTGCCATCGGTTATGAGGCTGCGAATATCGTATTGCAGAGTGTGGAGCTGTTTCGTGATGAATACATGAGCCATATCGAACAGCACAGATGTCAGGCGGAAGTGGGACAGAAGATTCCTTGCATTTCTCACTGTCCGGCACATGTGGATATTCCCGGATATATTGCGCTGATCGGGGAACATCGTTATGCGGATGCCATCAATCTGATCCGCAGGGACAATCCTTTTCCTACAGCATGCGCATTTATCTGTGAACATCCCTGTGAGGGAAAGTGCCGCAGAGATCTTCTGGATAGTCCGGTCAATATCCGCGGTCTGAAAAAATTTGCAGTAGATCAGATAGCTGCGGATCAGGTTAAGGTGCCGGTGTGCAATGTTACCACGGGCAAAAAAGTAGCAATTGTGGGAGGCGGTCCCTCCGGACTGACCACTGCTTATTATCTGTCTTTGATGGGACATAAAGTGGACGTATACGAGGAAAGAGAAGCACTGGGCGGAATGCTGCGTTACGGTATTCCCAATTACCGTCTGCCCAAGGACAGACTGGATGAGGACATCAATGCGATCCTGTCCACCGGTAATATTACGGTGCATTACAATACTGCCATCGGCAGGGATATCACCATGGAGCAACTAAAGGAGCAGTACAATGCCATTTATATTGCCATCGGTGCACAGGTAGGTAAATCTGTAAATGTAGACGGCGTGAACAGCAACGGAGTCTATTCCGCTGTGGAAATGTTAGGAGAGATCGGTAAGGGCAACATTCCGGATTACACCGGCAAACGCGTGGTAGTCGTAGGCGGTGGTAATGTGGCAATGGACTGTGCCCGTTCTGCCATCCGTTGCCATGCTAAGGAGGTAACGGTGATCTACCGCAGACGTCAGATCGATATGACGGCACTTCCTTCCGAGATCCAGGGAGCCATTGAAGAGGGCGTGGAACTGCTGACCCTGAATGCTCCTGTGAAGATCAATGCGGATGCGGAGGGGAATGTCTGCGGATTCGTGGCACAGCCCCAGATCATCAGTGTGTATGACAAGCAGGGTAAGCCTTCCGCAACGGTGGCTAATAAACCGCAGATTGAGGTGCCCTGTGAGGTGGTTCTTATGGCAATCGGGCAGGATATTGTATCGGCATTGTTTGCGGAATATGATGTCAATCCCAGAAGAAAGACATTTGAGACATTAGATACCACCAGACTGAAGAGTTATGATAAGATTTTTGCCGGCGGCGACTGTGTATTCGGCCCCGCAACGGTGATCAAAGCCATCGGTGCCGGTAAGGTGGCGGCACTGAACATTGATGAATACCTTGGGTATCATCACAAATATCTGGAGGACATTCAGATTCCGGAGCCCAGAGAGAACGATAGAACCCATTACGGCAGAGTACATCTGACAGACCGTTCCGCAAGAGAGCGTAAGAACAATTTTGAACCGGTGGAAAACGGAATGTCCTACGATGAGGCGATGCAGGAATGCGGTAAGTGTTTAAGATGTGATCACTTCGGATGCGGAGTGATAGAAGGAGGCAGAGTATAATGGTAACGATCACCATAGATGGAAAACAGGTTTCCGTAGATGAGAATTTATCCATACTGGAAGCTGCACAGGAGGCGGATGTCAAGATCCCCACACTCTGCTACCTAAAGGATGTCAATGAAGTAGGAGCCTGCAAAATGTGCGTGGTTGAGGTAGAAGGCAGCAGACATCTGGTAACCTCCTGCAATACCAAAGTAAAAGAGGGAATGGTGGTAAACACCCATTCCGAGAGAGTGGTCAACAGCAGAAAACAGGTATTGAACATGCTGCTTGCCAACCATGATGTAAGATGCTTCTCCTGTGGCAAATCCGGTGACTGCAGACTGCAGGATCTGTCCAATGAATACGGCATTACGAAATCCTGCTATCCCGGAAGTGCGGCAAAATTTGAAGCGAAAAAAGAAAATCCTTTCCTGACCTATTATCCGGAGTTGTGCATCAACTGTCAGAGATGCGTCAGCACCTGTAACAAGGTGTCCTGCAACGGCACCCTGCATAACAGCAAGATCGGTACGAGAACCCTGATCGATGCGCCGTTCGGACCGGACTGGAAAGAGACAGACTGTGAGTCCTGCGGTAACTGCGCAGCAGTATGTCCTACCGGAGCCCTGGTAGCCAAGAATCGTAAAAAGTATCAGGTCGGCAAGGTGAAAAAGGTCCTGACGACCTGCCCGCACTGCGCTACCGGCTGTCAGTATTATCTGGTGGTAAAAGATAACGAGATCGTGGATGTGGAGCCGGCAAACGGACCTTCCAACAAGGGACTGCTGTGCGTTAAGGGCAGATTCGGTTCTTTCAATTTCGTACATTCCCCGGAGCGGTTAAAATACCCTCTGATCAAGAATCATGAGACCGGAGAGTTTGAACGGGCTACCTGGGATGAGGCGCTGGATCTGATCGCAGCCAAATTTACCGAGATCAAGAAAAAATACGGTTCCGATGCACTGGCAGGATTCGCCTGCTCCCGTTCTCCCAATGAGGACTGCTATATGCTGCAGAAGATGGTCCGCTGTGCGTTTGGTACCAACAATGTGGATAACTGTGCCAGAGTCTGCCATTCCGCAACCGTAGCGGGACTTGCCATGACCCTGGGAAGCGGAGCTATGACCAATCCCATCAGTGATATCACGAATGATGTGGATGCGATCATGCTGGTAGGCTCCAACCCGGAGGAAGCTCATCCTGTGATCGGCATGCAGATCCGTCAGGCAGTGGAAAGAGGTACCCGTCTGATTGTGGTGGATCCCAGAGATATCGGTCTGTCCAAGCAGGCAGATATTCATCTGAAATTAAAGCCCGGTACCAACGTTGCATTTGCTAACGGCATGATGAATGTGATCATCAACGAGGGACTGGCGGACGAGGAATTTATCCGTACCAGAACCGAAGGCTTTGAAGAATTGAAAAAGATTGTAGCGGAATATACCCCGGAGCGTGTTGCCGAGATCTGCCATATTGATGCGGATCATCTGCGGGAGGCAGCACTTATGTATGCCAAGGCGAAGAAAGCACCGATTATCTATTGCCTGGGTGTAACGGAACATTCCACCGGAACCGAGGGCGTTATGTCCATGTCCAACATGGCGATGTTAGTGGGCAAGCTTGGACGCAGCGGCTGTGGAGTGAATCCTTTACGTGGACAGAATAACGTGCAGGGTGCCTGCGATATGGGTGCGCTGCCCGGAGATTTTCCCGGCTATCAGAAGATAACCGATCCCGCTGCCATGGCGAAATTTGAAAAGGCATGGGGCGTGGAACTGAACAAAAAGCCCGGTGTACATGCAACGGATGTATTCCCCGCAGCGATTCGCAAGGAGATCCGCGGACTCTTTATCTTCGGTGAGGATCCGGTGGTGACGGATGCGGACCAGCATCATATCCGCAAGGCACTGGAAAGCCTGGATTTCCTGGTACTGTCCGACCTGTTCATGACAGAGACTGCCCAGTACGCGGATGTTATTCTGCCCGGTACCAGTTATGCGGAGAAGGAAGGCACTTTCAGCAATACGGAGAGAAGAGTACAACGTGTGCGCAAAGCGGTGACTCTGGAAGGCGAGATGCGCCTGGATACCGATATATTCATCGACCTGATGAACCGCATGGGATATCCGCAAGCCCAACTTACTTCAGAGGAGATCATGGATGAGATCGCGACCCTGACCCCCAGCTTCGGCGGCATCAGCCACAGAAGACTGGACAAGGGGGAAAGCATCCAATGGCCCTGCCCGGATAAGAAGCATCCCGGCACACCGATTTTGCATGTGGGTAAATTCTCCAGAGGGCTGGGATGGTTCTACCCCGCAGAATATGTGCCCAGTGCGGAACTTCCGGATGAAGAATATCCGCTTATCATGATGACGGGACGTATTCTGTACCATTACAATACCAGAGCCATGACCGGCAAGACTCCCGGACTGATGGAGAAGGAAGGTCATTCCTTCATCGAGATGAATACGGAGGATGCGGTACGGCTTGGCATTGAAAACGGAGAAAAGGTAAGAGTTACTTCCAGGAGAGGTACGCTGATCACGACTGCGAGAGTGGGAGATAAAGTATCCCCGAAGGAGACCTGGATGCCGTTCCATTTCCCGGATGGCAATGCCAATATCCTGACCAATGCAGCGCTGGACAAATATGCGAGAATTCCGGAATACAAAGTCTGTGCGGTAAAAGTGGAAAAACTTCCCGTGGAAGACAGACTGGCGGAAAACTTTGCAGAGTAAAATAAGGGAAAATATAACCGGATCGTGTGGTTAAGAAAACGAAAAAGGAAAGTGCGTGTGGACAAAAGATGCTGCACGCACTTTTCTGTTGTCTGAAATTCTTATATTTTTCTGAACTTACAAGAATATTTGGCACACTGCATCAAAATAGGGTATAATCATATTTCAGGGGCTTTCGGAAGAGAGGAAAAAGAGAACTGTAAAGGCAGGAAAACAGATGTTTTTTTATGATAGAGAGAATAATAACAAAAGCAATATAGAATATAGAGAATACAAGGGAAAGAAATGTGTGACAGCGGTTCTGATCGCCGGAGTACTGGGAATGAGCATGGCAGTGGGACTCACTGCCTGCGGCAGCAGTGAAGGCACGAAGCTAGTGTTTACCACGGGCCTGGGGAAAAATGAGGTGTTCCGGATCGGGGATGAGTCCTGCTCCAAAGCGGAGATCATGATCTACCTGACCACGACGCAGAATCAGTACGAGAATGTCTATGGAACGGAGATTTGGAATACATCACTAAACGGTGTGACGCTGGAGGATAATGTCAAGGAGACCGTGCTGGCAAGAATCGCCCAGATCAAGACCATGTACCTGCTGGCGAAGGAGAAAGAGGTTACGCTGGACGAAGCTGAGGAGGCAAAGGTCGTCCAGGCGGCGCAGGAATACTTTTCTTCCTTAAATGATACGGAGATCGAGGCCATGGGGGCTACGGAGGAGATCGTGGAGAATCTGTACCGGGAATATGCCATGGCAGACAAGGTCTACCAGCTGATCATTCAGGATATCAATCCGGAGATCAGCGATGACGAGGCCAGAAAGATCACGGTGCAGCAGATCTTTTTCGCAACGGCGTCCACAGATATGGACGGAAATTTAAAGCCCTATTCCGAAAGTTCTATTCAGAGTGCCTATGAGAAGGCCTGTGAAGTGAGAGACCTAGCAGTGGACGGAGAAAATGATTTCACGGAGCTTGCTTCCAAATACAGCGACGATTCCGAGATCACCTATTCCTTCGGCAAGGGAGAGGCGGAGAGTGCCTATGAGGAGGCCGCTTTCAATCTGGCCACGGACGAGGTGAGCGAAGTCGTCAAGTGTGAGCGCGGCTATTACATTATCAAATGCATCAACACACTGGACCGAGAAGAGACGGATGCCAATAAATTAAAGATCGTGGAAGAACGTAAGCGGGAAGTCTTCGGACAGGAGTATGACAGTTTCGTGGATACGTTAGTGCGTCAGCTCAATGACAAGCTGTGGGATGAGATCACATTGATCACGGATGAGCAGGTGACCACGGATAACTTTTTTGACGTGTATGCAAAGTATTTCCCAGAAGAGTAATTCGTAGGATTACCGCACGCTTTATTAAAATTTTAGAATTGCGGAAACACTGATAAATACTGGATTTTCGACGAATTGTTAGCACTCATTACAAATGAGTGCTAAATTTGTCTTGACTTTTTAATTTTGCAGTCCTACACTTAGAATCAGTTAGAAAACAGTCAGCCATGACTGTGCAATTTTAGAAAAGGATGTGGTAAAAATGGCAGCAAAAAGCGGCAGTTTATCAATTAACAGTGAAAACATTTTTCCGATTATTAAAAAGTGGTTGTATTCCGATCACGATATTTTCTACAGAGAGCTGATCTCCAACGGCTGTGATGCCGTGACCAAGCTGAAAAAACTGGACATGATGGGAGAATACACCCTGCCCGAAGGCTATAAGGGACGTGTGGATGTTATCGTGGATCCCGAGAAAAAGACACTGACCTTCAAGGATAACGGTCTGGGCATGACCGCTGACGAAGTGGAAGAGTATATCAACCAGATCGCATTTTCCGGTGCGACGGATTTCATTGAGAAATATAAGGATAAGAGCAATTCCGACCAGATCATCGGTCATTTCGGACTGGGCTTCTATTCCGCATTCATGGTAGCGGACGAAGTACACATCGATACCTTATCTTATAAGGACGGCGCCAAGGCAGTGCACTGGGAGTGTGACGGTGGTACCGAGTTCTCTATGGAAGACGGAGACAAGACTGATGTCGGTACGACCATCACTTTGTTCCTGAATGAGGATTGCCTGGAGTTCTGTAATGAGTACAAAGCCCGTGAGGTAGTGAAGAAGTATTGTTCCTTCATGCCTACCGAGATCTACCTGTCCAAGGCGAACACCAAGGAGACCCAGATCATCAAGGAAGAGGAAAAGCTTCCCGATGATGAAGTACTGGAGGAGATCGAGCCGGAGAAGAAGGAAGCGGCAGAAGGTGAAAATGCAGAAGCTGCTGAGGCAGCAGAAGGGTCCAAGAAGCTCAAGATCAGAAAACGTCCCGAACTAATCAACGAGACACAGCCTTTGTGGACCAAGCACCCCAATGAGTGCACGAAGGAAGAGTATCTGGACTTCTACCGCAAGGTATTTCAGGATTACAAGGAGCCTCTGTTCTGGATCCACCTGAACATGGACTATCCTTTCAACCTGAAAGGTATTCTGTACTTCCCGAAGATCAATATGGAGTACGAGTCCATCGAAGGCACCATCAAGCTGTATAACAATCAGGTATTTATCGCAGATAACATCAAGGAAGTTATCCCTGAGTTCCTGCTGCTGTTAAAGGGTGTCATCGACTGCCCGGATCTGCCTCTGAATGTATCCAGAAGTGCATTGCAGAACGACGGATTTGTCAAGAAGATCGCTGAGTACATTACCAAGAAGGTAGCGGACAAGCTCGCCGGTATGTGCAAGACCGACAAGGAAGAGTACGACAAGTATTGGGATGACATCAGTCCCTTCATCAAGTTCGGCTGCCTGAAGGATGACAAGTTCTGTGAGAAGATGAATGATTATATCCTCTTCAAGAATCTGGACGGTAAATATCTGACCCTGCCCGAGTGCCTGGAGATCAAGCCTCAGGATGAGGAAGAGAACAAGGAAAATGCCGTGGATGAGAATGGCAATAAGGTAGAAGCCGAAGTTGTAGAAGACAAGGCAGAAACCGAGACTTCTGAGGAGAATACCGAAGAAGAGAAGAAGGAGAAGATCATCTACTATGTAACGGATGAACAGCAGCAGAGCCAGTACATCAATATGTTTAAGGCTGCCAAGATGGATGCTGTGATTCTGACCCACAATATCGATCAGCCCTTTATCTCCCAGCTGGAGCAGAAGAACGAAGGAATCAAGTTCCAGCGTATCGATGCGGATGTGACCGATGCCCTGAAGTCCAAGACCTCCAAGAAGGCAGAAAAAGAGATGGAAGAGCAGGCAGAGAGCATCAGCAAGCTGATGAAGAAAGCTCTGAAGAACGACAAGATCGCCGTCAAGGTAGAGAAGCTGAAGAATAAGAAGATCTCTTCCATGATCACGCTGTCCGAAGAGAGCAGACGTATGCAGGATATGATGAAGATGTACTCCATGCCGGGTATGGATATGGGTGCTTTTGCCGGTGAGGGTGAGACCCTGATCCTGAATGCCAACCATCCTCTGGTACAGTACATTACCGAGCACCAGGACGGTGAGAACGCAGAAATGATCTGCGAGCAGCTCTACGACCTGGCAAAGCTCCAGCACGCACCCCTTGATGCGGATGCCATGACCAAGTTCGTGGCAAGAAGCAACGACATTATGATGCTGCTGACGAAATAAATTAAGCAGAAGGTTCGGCGAAGGACACGGAAGACAAAACAGGAACTGAGATGAGTGTTTGCACACACGTCACAGTTCCTGCTTTTTTGCTAGAAAAATCGTAACTATTCAGAGCCTCATTCGCAAAATCGCATCTGCGATGCTTTTCTTTTGCTCATTGAGGCTACTTCGCCAAAGAAATTTTCAAAATTATGCTCATTCATGCAAGCATGATTCGCAAATTTATGTAAATTTCCTCGGCTCTGAATAGTTACGAAAAATCATGGTAGTTATTCAGAAATTCATCCAATCATATTTCTATGACTTTGAAGAGTTAGCATTTAAGCACATCTTCGCGTAACGGAGCATATGCTGTAAGGAAGATTTGTTGCCTGACCGAACATGCGGGGATGATGTGGTACGGGATAGGCAGAAAGGACATATGTCCATGGATATTACGGACACTAATACTACGGACACTACTTATACAGGAACACTTCAGATCAGCGTGGTCTCTGCGCTGGGGATGGCGCCGATTCCCGGGGCGACGGTCACTGTCTCCTATACCGGGGATCCGGATTCTCCGATAGAGACACTTACTACCGATGAATCGGGGCGAACCCCGGCGATAACTCTGGAAGCGCCACCGAGAGAACTGTCTTTATCTCCGGAGGTTACGGCGCAGCCTTATTCGGAATATAACATTCAGGTGACCGCAGAAGGCTATGAAACGGTACTGGTATCTGGATCTGAGATTCTGGCAGGAGAATATTCCTTGCAGCCGATCCGCATGAATCCTCTGAATGTGACAGAGGAGGAAGAAAAAGTAGTTGTAATACCGGCACATACCTTGTTCGGAGAATATCCTCCGAAGATTCCGGAAGAAGAAATCAAACCCATGAACGAGACGGGGGAGATCGTCTTAAGCCGCGTCGTTATTCCGGAATATGTGATTGTACATGACGGTGTCCCCGAGGACCCTACTGCCAGAAATTACTGGGTACGCTATAAGGATTATATTAAAAATGTGGCATCCAGCGAGATCTATTCCACCTGGCCGGAAAGTGCGATCTATGCCAATATTCTGGTCATTCAATCATTTGCGTTAAACCGTATATTTACGGAGTGGTACAGAGGACGCGGATACGATTTTACGATAACTTCTTCTACGGCATATGATCAAAAATGGATCTATGGGAGGAATATCTTTGAGGAGATCGACTATCTGGTAGATTCCATTTTTACCAATTATTTATCCAGACCCGGTGTACGACAGCCCATTTTCACATCCTATTGTGATGGCAACCGGACCACCTGCCGGGGGTTAAGTCAGTGGGGATCCAAATCCCTAGCGGATCAGGGGTATTCCGCTATTGATATCATTCATTATTACTACGGCAATGATATGTACATCAATTCCGCGGATATCATATCGGGAGTGCCGTCTTCCTGGCCCGGGTATGATCTGACCATCGGGTCTTCCGGGGAGAAAGTCCGCCAGCTCCAGCAGCAGTTGAACCGCATCGCGAGGAATTATCCGGCAATTCCCACACTGACCGCTGACGGCATCTATGGACCGGCTACTGCTGATGCTGTCCGGACCTTCCAGAGGATATTTAATCTCCCGCAGACCGGAATTGTGGATTATCCCACATGGTTTGAAATCTCGGATATTTATGTAGGGGTTACACGCATTTCCGAGCCGGATGCGTAGAAAATTGGGTGCATGGCTCGCAACGTAGGGCTGCCGTAGACCGGACAAACGCCCGCAGTAGGCATTTGGGAATATATAGTTCCCTTGTTATACCTTCCGGTTTTCACAATTTGGGTATCAGCAGCAAAACAAGCTTCTCATACCCACTAACTTTCCATAGCGTGGGTATTAGCAGCAAAACAAGCTTCCCATA
>CAVFMG010000004.1:42378-43131 GCA_963623435.1 Odoribacter splanchnicus | reverse complement strand
TATTGCTTAAGCTTTCGCTCGTACTTGCGCTCTCGCTTGCTGCCACACTATTGCTCAAGCTTGCCTGTATAGCCATGCTATAGCTGGTGCTTGCGCTCACGCTATTGTACTCACTGTTTTCCTTTGCAGTGCTCAGACTTTCACTTGCGGAAGTGCTTGCATCTTCACTGTTTTTCTTAATCTCACTGGCACTCGTGCTGGCTGTTTCCGATGCACTATTACTGTTACTATCAGCAGTGGATGCACTATCGCTGGCAACCGTGCTGTTAGAGGTACTAATACTTGCTGCAATAGAAGCAATCTCGTCGGCATTGCTGCTATTCGTCACGTTGGTAGACTGCGTCTTTTCAACGCTGTTAGAAGTCTCTTCCGATTTTGTCTCGCTATTAGACTTCAAGACACTAGTCGACTCACTGGTCTTCTGAGAAGACTCTGCTGAATCGCTTAGGCTGATTGATTTTGCCTGACTGTCTAACTGTGACGTCGATAATGATTCGGATGCTACTGTAGACAACGACTGTGCATTACTCAGGCTCTCAGATTTCACATCTGATACAGAATAAGATAAGGATTGATACTGACTATCTGCCTTGCTCTTCTGAGTTTCTGCCTCTGTCAAACTTTGGCGTTTTTTCTGATATTCATCATCTGCATTATTGAATGTCTGCTCTGAGAAATAAGTTTCACCTTTACCATTAAAGGTGGGATAATATTCGGCCGTAGATCCATCATACCACGTCACGATAACGCCAC
>CAVFMG010000004.1:41987-42368 GCA_963623435.1 Odoribacter splanchnicus | reverse complement strand
TTGCTTTTTTGTAATTGACATAATATTGTCCATTCTCTTCTTTAATCGTTACAGTGGAATCATCACCATTCTTATGGTATTTTGTGTCATTTCTCGTCTTTTTAACGATAATAATATGATCAACTATGTTGGCATTTGAACCGTCACTACCTGTCAGCTGCTTGTCACCACTATCTGCTGTCACATAGTCAAAATATTCGGTAGATTCATTTGCTGTGCCTGCAACGTAATTCTGAGTACTACTTTTCTTATACCAGTCACTAAATGTTACATCTTTTGGATCTGTAACTTCTTGCTTCTGATAAAAATAATATTGCATCAGCAAATTAGCAAGCTTATCGGCTGCATTATAATAGCCCACCTTGTCTAATGATTTATTAC
>CAVFMG010000004.1:0-41977 GCA_963623435.1 Odoribacter splanchnicus | reverse complement strand
ATTTATTACTTGTTTTCGCCGTTTCCTGTGTTTTCTTTACCTCAGCCTGTGCAGCTTTAATTTCTTGAATCAGCTTTTCCAGAGTTTCGTTTCTTTCAGTGAAGGCGTTATTTGCCTCATCATAGGCTTTATTTGCCTGAGACATAATCATGCTGGCAGATTCCAGTTCACTCTCAGCGGTAGACATGCTCTGGGCATATGCCGTAGATGCACTATCGGATTCTGCCTTTGCATTTTCACTGTTTGAAGCATATTCGGAATCCTTCGTGCTCTGTGACTGACTGTCTGATATGGATGTAGACAGCATCTCAGACGCTACCTGGGAAGCTAAGTCCGAATCAGACTTGATCGCAGAGGCTTCCTCAGATGCCTTTTCAGAATTGCTTTCTGCCTGAGACATACTCGTCGATCCTGCTAAAGATCCGCTTTCAGATAAAGACTTTACTAACGATGCGCTGATGGATGCTGATTCTGAATTAGAGCCGGCTAAGCTCTCTACTGTAGAATCACTGTCGGATGCCACGGTTGAAACACTATCAGAAGTGCTATTGGCTGTATTGAGGCTGTCGACTGCCTCACTGGAAATACTGCCAGAAGTGCTCTCAACCAAAGTGGTGCTTTCGCTGGCTACTGTGGAATTGACAACAGAGTTACTCTCTACAGCAGACATGGAGAGCTCAGCAGAAGTTTTTTCCTCCTGTCCTAAATCTACCGCACTGTCAGCATTTTCCAAATCCTGTTCCATCAGGTCAGCTTCCGCAGCGAATACCACATCCCCCTCGGAAAATACACTTGCGCCACCCAGAGCAACTCCCACTCCGGCAACACTCTTTAAAATTTTGTTTGCTTTCTTTTTCTTCATAAATTTCTCCTTTTGTACGAGCCTCTCCCCTATATACTGTAGGCCTCCGCACTCTTCTGAATTCCCATAATAGTTTCTGCTGCTTTTCTGTCCTCCAGATCCGTTACCTGCTTTTTCAATTTCCACAGATTCCAGCTTACTTTGCCAGTCTCTGTCAATAGTCGGATTCTTCTCTGGTAGAACATACAGAGCAATATATATGCTAACGCAACAAGCAACACAGCTATACAGAGCATGGCAATGATCGTATCTCCGTAATATGTGTTATGCTGCACTTTCGCCGCTAATGGCACTGATTCTTCACGGATTTCCGTAATCCGATAGCTCGTCATTCTTCCCACTGCTGAGCAGATCATGATGTTCTTCATAAGCAGTCCTCCTATAGCCTTACATTTCATAAGACTGACCCAATTTGCAAAAAGGTTCACATTTTTACAAAAATTATCATTCTTTTTTTCTAATGGCAGGTATGCTATAATGATTACATGTATAAGAAATAAACGGATCGTCATTTACACAATATGCACATCACCATTAAAGATACTAAGGGAGTGAACCTATATGATACAGAAACAAAAATTCATTAAAACCTTCCGTAACACGAAGACCGTACAGCTCATTCTTCTGCTTTTGCTGGAGGTCGCCTATGTTCTGGTACTGACCTTGCATCCGGCGTTAGGTACGAAGTTGTATGAGAATCAGACACTTTTTATCTTATGCACACTCTCCTGGGTTCTTGCATTATTTAATCTGCTATGGTTATTATATGATTTCTATAAATTACGCACCTTCGCTGAAGAAAGTCACGCACTGAACCGTGCTGCTTTCCTGGATCATCTGACCGGCATTCCCAACCGGCACGGACTGGACGTGGTCTTCGAGACCTATGATTCCCCGAAGTCTCTGGAACATGTGGCATGCTATATGGTCACCATCACCAATCTGAAAGAAATCAATCAGACCATGGGACACGCAGTGGGGGACCAGATGTTAAAGGATTTCTCCGGTATCTTAGAGAGCGTCGGCGATGCTTTCGGTGTGGTGGGACGCAACGGTGGCAACGAATTCTTAATGATTGTTAACAAAGGGTCGCGCGATACCATGGAATTTTTCATCAAAAACCTGGAGCATCAGTTAAAAGAATACAACGCTGAGCACAGCAATGCTCCCATCATGATCCAATACGCTTACATATTAAATGAAGAAGCCCACGCAGAGTATTTCTCCACGCTGCTTACCGAGACATACAATAAGCTCCACGCTTAAGGAACCCGTTAACACAACAGTGAGACGAACGCATGAAAGATTTGAATATTTCTTACATTGCCGGTCTTGTGGTCCGTGCCCAGCACAGCGACTCGGATGCCTTCGCGGAATTGTATGCTCTTACTTATAATAAAGTGTACAACTATACCAGGCATTATCTGCGGGATGATTATCTAGCCCAGGATGCCATGCAGGAGGTCTACATACTGGCTCTGAAAAACATTACAAAACTGAATGATCCTACTGTTTTTATCGCCTGGCTGAACCGGATCTGCTTCCATGTCTGCTACGATATGACTAAAAAGCAGCGTCCGCAAAACGATTGTCAGGTACTTAGCCAGGGAATTCTCGATATCGTCCAAGATCCTCACTTAGATGCCAATCCGGAACTGCATTACCAGCAGAAGGACGAATATTCCAGGCTTTCGGAAGCTTTAGAACAGCTTCCCTTCAATGAAAAACAGGTCCTCATCATGCGCTACTACAATGACATGAAGCTGGAAGAGATCGCCGATGCCATGGAGATCAGCCGAAGCAGTGTGAAACGTTACATTGCCTCCGGACAGGAACACCTGAAAATCAGCATGAGAGGCTAGAAAGGATAAGGATATACTGTTATGTTTTTTCATAAAAAGAACCGCTATGAGCTGGACATGAACACTGCAAACAACGCTCTGCAGAATATCCTGTCCTCCTGCAACCAGCCGGTCAATACGATTCCCTTTGACAAGCTGGTGCTTCGTAAAAAAATAAATGCGGCTTCCTATAACCGCCTGATCGTGACGACGGCTGTGATCTTTGTGCTGACTTTTCTGTCACCTCTGGTCATCGTTCCCCTCTCCGAGTTGAACGAGAAGCTGTTTGCCCCCGCTCCTGCGGAGCTTACCTTAGATTACGTGGAGAACAATATCTTAAGCCTACAGTTTACCGGAGATAACATTCTCTATGACCAGGCTTTTATGGAGACACTGTCCGGTGAGATCATTGCACCGCTTACCGTGGACAGTTCCAAGGGTGTGATCAGTTTCCCCTTCCTTACGGAAGAAGCCAATATTTATGTTCCCGTAAAAGGCGGCGAGACGATACACCTTCTGTTTACTCCCGATGATGTCACGGGAATGACACAATAACAACAGGATGTCGATATTTCTATGCGAATACCCAGATCTTTTGCGCGGCTGCGCATTTTACTAATTACATATTGTATGATGGCAGGTTTGTGCGCCTGCGGCTCCGGCACGGACAACACTCCCGTGAATGCCTCCGCCTTGGACTTTGCGACAGCCCCGTCCACAGAAAGTGAGCCGAATGTAAATGCGGCACCGGACACCGGCTACGAAACAGATACGGCGGCTTCCCAGGAATCGGAAAGCACCACCCCTGACGTACCTTTGCGGGATGCCACCCCGGTATGCCTCGTTCCCAAAGCAGACGGCATCCAGGTCGTCTCCAACGATGTGGCAGTCATTGACTACTCCCATATGGCTGACGGCTATGTCTGTGCCAACTATACCGGCACCTGCCCGAAAGTCAAGCTGCGTATCACCGGTCCCGACACCGTCGTCTATACTTACGATCTGCACGGGAACGGCTATGAGACCTTTCCTCTGTCCTCCGGTGACGGCTATTACGATGTAACGATCTATGAAAATATCTCCGGCACGAACTACGCCACCTGCCTATATGCGGATCTGGAGGTACAGATCACCGATTCCTTCGGTCCTTTCCTCTACCCGAACCAGTACGTGAATTTTAGTGCAGACAGCAAAGTCGTAGCGAAGGGGCAGGAGCTTGCCGATGGCGCTTCCACCGACCTGGAAGTGATCACCCGGATCTATGATTATATCACCGAAAATATTACTTACGATTACGATAAAGCTTCCGATCCTCCCACCGGTTACACCTCCGATGTGGATGCGATCCTTGCTTCCGGCACCGGTATCTGTCTGGATTACGCCGCGGTCATGGCAAGTATGTTACGGAGCCAGCGGATTCCCACCAGACTGGAAGTCGGCTATGCCCAGGATGCCTACCATGCCTGGCTCAGTATATATACTGCAGATACGGGGTGGCTCAATGGTATTATTGAATTTGACGGCAATGTATGGACATTGGTGGATCCCACCTTTGGCGCCAACACGGATGATAAGACACTGAAGAAGTTCATCGGCGACGGCTCGAATTATATTTTGCAGAAAATGTATTAGTGAAAGGGAACAAAACGAAATGAAGACTACGGAGAAAAAATTACTGTCCAACGAAGAGATTGCATCCTTCTGCAGCCAGACTGCCATGCTGTTCCAGGCGGGAATCCCCCCTGTGGAGGGTATGGCGATCTTACAGAGCGATGCCCAGTCCCCGGAGGGAAAAGCGATCTTTGACGAGATCCTCACCGTCTGCAGACAGGGTGAGAGCTTCCACAAGGCACTGGAGGCTACCGGGGTGTTCCCGGACTACTGCCTGCATATGATCACACTGGGCGAGGAATCCGGCAATCTGGATGTCTGTATGCTTTCTCTGGCGGATTATTATGAGAAGGAGGAGGCGATTTCTCACAGCATAAGGGATGCCGTGACCTATCCTTTTATTATGATTGCCATGATGGCTGCTGTCATCGTTGTGCTGGTCAGCCGCGTTATGCCGATCTTTGAGCAGGTCTATGTAGAACTCGGCAGTGAGGTGACAGGCTTCGCCGCTTCTCTTTTGCGGGTAGGCAATCATCTGAACCGTTATTCCTTCATCTTCGTAAGTATTCTGTGTATCCTGCTTCTGTTATACATATTAGCCACCAGGACCCAGTCCGGCAAGCGTATCACTGCGCGGTTCCTGAACTGGTTCCCTCTGACCAGACACTTTTATGAGAGTGTTGCCTGCGAACGTTTTGCCAGCGGTATGGCACTGACCTTAAGCAGCGGCATGGATACCTACTCCAGCCTTGATATGGTAGCTTCCCTGGTCGGAAATGAGAAAATGAAACAGAAGATCATAAGCTGTAAGGAAGCCATCAACGCCGGAGCTAATTTTGCGGAAGCACTGACCGGTGCCGGTATTTTCAATCATCTGTATTCCCAGATGATATCTGTCGGGTTCCGCAGCGGTAATGTGGACGTCGTACTGAAAAAAATAGCCGACCGCTATGAGGAGAATACCAACCGTAAGCTCCAGTCCATCATCGCTGTCTTAGAGCCTACACTGGTCATCATTCTGTCTGTCATCGTCGGATTGATTCTGTTATCGGTCATCCTGCCTCTAATGGGTATTATGACCAGTATCGGATAGGAGTACGCCATGAATCGTTTTGAGCAAAAAAACTGTTCCTTCGGACGGAAATTCATCTATCTGCTTCCGATCCTGGCATTTGTAGTGCTGTTCGTTCTTTTCCTGCAGGGCATCGGATCAGTCAGCGAATCTACCCTGAATAAGCAGCAGGAAAGCCTGGAGACTGCACTGGAGCGAAGTATTTCCCAGTGCTATGCCGTGGAGGGCTGTTATCCTCCCTCCCTGGAATATCTGAAGCAGCATTACGGACTGTTGTACGATGAGGACAGTTTTTTCATTGACTATGAATACTATGGCAGCAACCTTCTGCCGGAGGTCACTGTGCTCCGCAGAACCGGCGCCCATTAAAGGAGTTCCGATCTATGAACCATAAAACACAGGAAAAACATTTTATTGTGGATATCTTGTTCGTTCTGGCGCTGTTCGGTGTATTCGCCGTCTCCGCACTGTCTCTTGTCACTATCGGCGCAGATGTCTACCAGCATACGGTGGAGGACATGGGCGTGAACTACGAAAGCCGCACCGCTGTATCCTATATTATGGAAAAAGTCAGACAGAACGACACCGCAGACAGCATCTCCATCACGACATTGGAGGATGTCCCGGCGCTCTGCATGCTCTCTGAGATTGACGAGGATAATTACTGCACCTATCTCTATTATTATGAGGGGCATCTGAAAGAACTCTTCATGCGGCAGGGAGCCTCCCTCGGCGGACAGCTTCTGCCTGCCGGTACAGACATCCTGGAATTAAAAGATCTCGACTTTTCCTACGCGGGTAACGATCTGATCCGGGTCTCCCTACAGACGCCCTCCGGTGAGACCCATACTTTTTACATCCATGTGCACTGTAGTACTACGGAATAGAATGATGGAATGATAGAATGATGGAATAATAGAAAGGATTCGGAATTTATTATGAAACACTCCAGATCCAGTTTATTTTTAATGGAAATGATCATAGCGATCTTATTTTTCTCCCTTGCCAGCGCTGTCTGTATTCAGTTCTTTGCCAGGTCGCATCTGCTGAGTACACAGACGGTCAATAAAAATCACGCCGTTATTTGGGCACAGAATCTAGCGGAATCCTATCTGGCAACGGAGGGGGATCTCACTGCCATGGAGGCACTGTTCTCCCCTTCGGAGCCATCCGGCGATACCGCCCTGACTCTGTACTTCGACAGCCAGTGGAATCTGTGTGCTTCCGATGACAACGCTGTTTTTATTGCAGAACTGGAACATACTCCAGAGGCGCGGGAGGGCATTATGGAAGCACAGATCCGTGTGACAGAAATTGCTTCCTCAGATTCCCCCATTTATACGCTTTCTGTCATGCACCATATTGCGGAAAGGAGGGGATCCCATGAGTAATCCTTCTAAGAAAAGACAATTCGGTATGAATATCGGATCCGCGTCCATCCTTTTAGTGTTTGTGATCCTGTGTCTGGTATCCTTTGCCGTCCTCTCTATCGTCAGTGCCAATGCCGACAGTAAGCTCAGCAACCGGGTATTGGAACGTACTACCGCCTACTACGATGCCTGCAACCAGGCAGAACAGTCTCTGGCGGGCATGGATAAGACATTACAGCGCGTCTATGCTTCCTCCGACAGTGAGGATGCCTATTTCGCCTCTGTGGGGCACGGGAAGTCCTACGTGATTCCCATCTCCGACCTGCAGTCCCTGCAGGTGACGATTGAGATCCTCTATCCTGCCTCCGACGATGACACCTTTTACCGGATCACCGCCTGGCAGGTCTTAAATACCGACGAATTGAAATAAGTTAAATTAGGCTGTCTTGACCACAAAAAGCTCTCCGGTTAAATCCGGAGAGCTTTTAAATATATATCCTTTTATAACTTACTGATTGTCCACATCAGACCCTACTTCTACAGTCTCTGCTTCTGCGGTAGCATCTGCATTCTCTGCATCCAGATCAGTTCCGTCGCTCAGATTCAGCTCTGCATCGTCACCGTACATGTCACCACTAAAATCAATGGTCTCTACAGCATCGGTGCTCAGTCTGGTGTTACGATATCTCTTCATACCGGTTCCTACAGGAATCAGCTTACCGATGATAACGTTCTCCTTCAGACCGATCAGATTATCTACCTTACCCTTGATTGCAGCTTCGGTCAGAACCTTAGTGGTCTCCTGGAAGGATGCTGCGGACAGGAAGGATTCGGTTGCCAGTGCTGCCTTGGTAATACCCAGGATGATACGCTTACCTTCAGCGGGCTCCTTGCCCTCTGCGATCAGCTTCTCGTTCATCTCTTCGAAATCCAGGACATCTACCAGGGTTCCGGGCAGGAACTCGGTATCGCCGTTATTCTCGATACGAACTTTCTTCAGCATCTGACGTACCAGGACTTCGATATGCTTATCGGCGATATCTACACCCTGTAAGCGGTATACACGCTGTACTTCACGAAGCATGTAATCCTGTACGGCACGGATACCCTTGATCTTCAGCAGATCGTGAGGGTTTACACTACCTTCGGTCAACTCATCACCGGCCTCTAATACCTGTCCGTCTACCACCTTGATACGGGAACCGTAAGGAATCAGATATGCCTTGGATTCACCGGTCTCTTCGTTAGTAATAACAACCTCACGCTTCTTCTTGGTATCACGGATCTCAGCCTTACCGCCGAACTCTGCAATGATTGCAAGTCCCTTGGGCTTTCTCGCCTCGAATAACTCCTCGACACGGGGAAGACCCTGTGTGATATCGTCACCTGCGACACCACCACTATGGAAGGTTCTCATGGTCAGCTGGGTACCGGGCTCACCAATAGACTGTGCAGCGATGATACCAACTGCTTCACCTACCTGTACGGCTTCACCGGTTGCCATGTTGGCACCATAACATTTTGCACAGATACCAACGTGAGAACGGCAGGTCAGGATCGTACGGATCTTCACTTCCTCAATAGGCTCACCCTGTGCGTTTACACCAACACTTAAGATCTTGGCTGCACGGCTGGGGGTGATCATGTGGTTGTGCTTCACGATCATGTTACCGTCTTTATCATAAATATCCTCGCAGGAATATCTTCCTGTAATTCTGTCTTTCAGACCTTCAATGGTCTCTTTACCATCCATGAATGCTTTGACT
This sequence comes from Odoribacter splanchnicus, assembly GCA_963623435.1. Classification (GTDB taxonomy): domain Bacteria; phylum Bacillota; class Clostridia; order Lachnospirales; family Lachnospiraceae; genus Acetatifactor. The sequence goes on along the minus strand of CAVFMG010000004.1, from coordinate 33,455 downwards.
ACCATACCGGGGATCTCTGCCTGACCCTCGCAGCAGTCTACTTCACGGATAGAGAGCTCCTGAGATACGTCAACCATTCGTCTGGTCAGATAACCGGAGTCTGCGGTACGCAGAGCGGTATCGGACATACCTTTTCGTGCACCATGTGCGGACATGAAGTATTCCAGTACGTCCAAACCTTCACGGAAGTTTGACTTAATGGGCAGCTCGATGGTTCTACCGGTGGTATCTGCCATCAGTCCACGCATACCTGCCAGCTGCTTGATCTGCTGACTGGAACCACGCGCACCGGAGTCTGCCATCATGAAGATGTTATTGTATTTATCCAGACCGGACAGCAGTACGTCGGTCAGCTCTTTATCGGTCTCGTTCCAGGTCTCTACAACGGCACGATAACGCTCTTCCTCAGTGATCAGACCACGTCTGAAGTTGCTTGCGATCTTGTCTACGGTAGCCTGTGCGGCTTCCAACATTTCACCCTTCTTCGCAGGCACGGTCATATCGGAAATGGATACGGTCATAGCTGCTCTGGTAGAGTACTTGTAACCAATTGCCTTAACGTCATCCAGTACTTCTGCGGTCTTGGATGCTCCGTGGGTATTGATGACCTTCTCCAGGATCTGCTTCAGCTGCTTCTTGCCTACGTGGAAGTCTACTTCCAGTTTCATGAAGTTCTCGGGATCGCTTCTGTCTACAAATCCCAGATCCTGAGGCAGGATCTCATTGAAGATAAATCTTCCCAGTGTAGACTCTACCGTACCGGTAATGGTCTCACCTGCTGCATTTACCTTGTTCATACGCACATGAATGTGGGAATGCAGTGTCAATGCCTGGTTCTCGTATGCCAGAATCGCCTCGTTTACACTCTTGAAGTACTTGCCTTCGCCGATTGCACCGGGTCTCTCCTGGGTCAGATAGTAGATACCGAGAACCATATCCTGGGAAGGAACGGCTACGGGACCACCATCGGAGGGCTTCAGTAAGTTGTTGGGAGACAGCAGCAGGAAACGACACTCTGCCTGTGCCTCCTGGGACAGAGGAAGATGTACAGCCATCTGGTCTCCATCGAAGTCAGCGTTGAATGCGGTACATACCAGGGGATGCAGCTTGATTGCCTTACCTTCTACCAAGATGGGCTCAAACGCCTGAATACCAAGTCTGTGCAGTGTCGGTGCACGGTTCAGCATAACAGGATGTTCCTTGATTACCTCTTCCAGCACATCCCATACCTGGGTATCCAGTCTCTCTACCAGTTTCTTCGCATTCTTAATATTCTGGCTGATTCCCTTTGCTACCAGCTCTTTCATTACAAAGGGCTTAAACAGCTCGATTGCCATTTCCTTGGGCAGACCACACTGATAAATCTTCAGTTCCGGTCCTACGACGATAACGGAACGTCCGGAGTAGTCTACACGCTTACCTAACAGGTTCTGACGGAAACGACCGGTCTTACCCTTTAACATATCGGACAGAGACTTCAGTGCTCTGTTGCCGGGTCCGGTAACAGGACGTCCGCGTCTGCCGTTATCGATCAGAGCATCTACAGCTTCCTGCAGCATTCTCTTCTCGTTACGAACGATAATATCGGGAGCCCCTAACTCTAACAGTCTCTTCAGACGGTTATTACGGTTGATAATTCTTCTGTACAGATCATTCAGGTCGGAGGTTGCGAAACGTCCGCCATCCAGCTGTACCATAGGGCGAAGATCGGGAGGAATTACCGGGATCACATCCATGATCATCCATTCGGGCTTATTGCCGGACTCACGGAATGCTTCCACGACTTCCAGTCTCTTGATGATACGGGCACGCTTCTGACCGGAGGACTCCTTCAGACCGGCTTTCAGCTCTTCCGCATCCTTTTCCAGGTCGATAGCCTGCAGTAGCTCTTTGATAGCCTCTGCACCCATACCTACACGGAACTTGTTGCCCCAGGTCTCTCTTGCATCCTGATATTCCTTCTCGGACAGCACTGCCTTGTACTCAAGGTTCGTGGTTCCCGGATCCAGAACGATATAGGAAGCGAAGTACAGAACCTTCTCCAGGATTCTGGGGGACAGATCCAGGATCAGACCCATACGGCTGGGGATACCTTTGAAATACCAGATATGGGATACAGGAGCAGCAAGCTCGATGTGTCCCATACGCTCTCTACGAACGCTCGCCTTGGTAACTTCTACACCACAACGGTCGCAGACAACGCCCTTATATCTGATCTTTTTATATTTACCGCAATGACATTCCCAGTCCTTGCTGGGTCCGAAAATTCTCTCACAGAACAGACCGTCTCTCTCGGGCTTCAGTGTTCTATAGTTGATTGTCTCCGGCTTTAACACCTCGCCATGGGACCACTCCCGGATTTTCTCCGGGGAAGCTAATCCGATTTTGATGGCATCAAATGTCATAGGCTGGTAGGTTGTTTCATTTTTTGTTTCTGACATTAATGGCACTCCCTTCTATACAAACTATACAAAGCATTAAAATTCGTCGTCACTGCCTTCAAAGCTATCATCGGTGTAATCGTCATCAACATAATCGTCGTCATCGGAGTTCACCAGTTCACCGTTGTCATCAAATTCCTGTGACTGATAGCCCATCTCGCCAAGGGAGCCCTTGTCGTAATCGTCATCGTACTTACGATCACCTTCCATCTCATAACGGTAATCGGTATCACCGTAATCGACGGTCTCCATGATCTCAACCTCAGTCTGATCCTCACGCAGCACTCTGACATCCAGACCCAGTGCCTGCAGCTCCTTCAGCAGAACCTTGAAGGACTCGGGGATACCGGGCTCAGGGATATTGTCTCCCTTGATGATTGCTTCGTAAGTCTTTACACGTCCTACAACATCATCGGACTTCACAGTCAGAATCTCCTGCAGGGTGTAGGATGCACCATACGCCTCCAGTGCCCATACTTCCATCTCTCCGAAACGCTGACCGCCGAACTGAGCTTTACCACCCAGAGGCTGCTGTGTTACCAGGGAGTACGGTCCGGTAGAACGCGCATGGATCTTATCATCTACCAGATGATGCAGTTTCAGGTAATGCATGTGTCCGATGGTTACAGGACCGTCGAAGTATTCTCCGGTTCTACCGTCGCGCAGACGTACCTTACCGTCTCTGGAAATGGGAACGCCCTTCCATACGGATCTGTGGTCTCTGTTCTCGGACAGATACTGCATAACTTCAGGAAGAAGCTCCTCACCGTGCTTGCTGGTGAAGGTCTCTCCTGCCCAGGGCTTGCCGTCTGCGGTAGTTTCCTGACCCTTTTCTTTCCACTCTGCACTCTCTGCATCGTCGAAAGGAAGGTTTACATAATCGTTGGCAAGATCCAACGTATCCATAATATCTTTCTCGTTCGCACCATCGAAGACAGGTGTTGCCACATTGAATCCCAGTGCCTTGGCAGCCAGGGAAAGGTGGATCTCCAGGACCTGTCCGATATTCATACGGGAAGGCACGCCCAGAGGGTTCAGCACGATATCCAGAGGACGTCCGTTCGGCAGATAAGGCATATCTTCTACGGGAAGCACGCGGGAAACGACACCCTTGTTACCGTGACGGCCTGCCATCTTATCACCTACGGAGATCTTTCTCTTCTGCGCAATATAGATACGGACTGCCTGATTTACTCCGGGTGCCAGCTCATCGCTGTTCTCGCGGGTAAATACCTTGGCATCCACTACAATACCGTATTCACCGTGAGGTACCTTTAAGGAGGTATCTCTTACTTCTCTTGCCTTCTCACCGAAGATAGCACGTAACAGTCTCTCTTCCGCGGTCAGCTCGGTCTCTCCCTTAGGAGTAACCTTACCTACCAGAATATCACCGGCACGAACCTCTGCACCGATACGGATGATACCTCTGTCATCCAGATCCTTCAGTGCATCATCACCGACACCGGGAACATCGCGGGTGATCTCTTCCGGTCCTAATTTGGTATCACGTGCTTCTGCTTCGTACTCCTCGATATGAACGGAAGTATATACATCATCACGTACCAGTCTCTCACTTAACAGAACCGCATCCTCGTAGTTGTAACCTTCCCAAGTCATGAAACCGATCAGAGGGTTCTTACCCAGTGCCAGCTCGCCCTGTGAAGTAGAAGGGCCATCTGCAATGACCTGACCGGCTGCCACATGGTCGCCCTTGAATACGATGGGCTTCTGGTTGTAGCAGTTGGACTGGTTACTGCGGGAGAACTTGGTCAGATGGATCTCTGCCTTCTCGCCGTCATCATAAGTGATGCGAATGGTCTTGGAAGATACATAGGTAATGGTTCCGGGCTTCTTCGCCACTACGCAGACACCGGAGTCCACCGCTGTCTTTACTTCCATACCGGTACCTACTACAGGAGCCTCGGTGCTTAACAGAGGCACAGCCTGACGCTGCATGTTGGATCCCATCAGCGCACGGTTCGCATCATCGTTCTGCAGGAAAGGAATCAGTGCGGTAGCCACAGAGAATACCATTCTGGGGGATACGTCCATGTAATCGAACATAGCCTTGGGATATTCCTGAGTCTCTTCACGGTAACGACCGGATACGGAATTTCTTACGAAATATCCTTCTGCATCCAGTGCTTCGTTCGCCTGTGCCACATGATAATTATCTTCTTCGTCAGCAGTCATGTATACTACTTCATCGGTAACGCGGGGGTTCCCCGGATCAGACTTGTCGATCTTACGGTAAGGAGCCTCTACGAAACCATATTCATTAATTCTTGCATAGCTTGCAAGAGAGTTGATCAGACCGATGTTAGGACCTTCGGGAGTCTCGATAGGGCACATTCTTCCGTAATGGGAGTAATGTACATCTCGAACCTCGAATCCGGCACGATCTCTGGACAGACCACCGGGACCCAGTGCAGACAGACGTCTCTTATGGGTCAGCTCACCTAAGGGGTTATTCTGATCCATGAACTGAGACAGCTGGGAAGATCCGAAGAACTCCTTCACTGCTGCGGTTACGGGCTTGATATTGATCAGAGACTGGGGAGAAATATCCTCAGCATCATGTGTGGTCATACGCTCACGTACCACTCTCTCCATTCTGGACAGACCGATACGATACTGGTTCTGCAGCAGTTCACCTACCGCACGGATACGTCTGTTGCCCAGATGGTCGATATCATCATCGTTGCCCAGACCATACTCCAGATGCATATTATAGTTAATGGAAGCTAAGATATCTTCCTTGGTAATATGCTTAGGTACCAGTTCATGTACATTCTTCTTGATTGCCTCTGCCAGCTTCTCGGGATCGTCGCCGAACTCCTCTAAGATCTTGGCGAGGACAGGATAGTATACCAGCTCATGAATACCGAAATCCTTGGGATCGCAGTCTACATAATGGGTCAGGTCTACCATCAGGTTGGACAGTACTTTTACATTTCTCTCTTCTGTCTGAATATATACGAAAGGAACCGCGCTGTTCTGAATGGTATCAGCCAGTTCTGCCGTTACCTTATCGCCTGCGGATGCGATTACTTCACCGGTGGAAGGATCTACTACATCTGCAGCCAGGATCTGATGACGGATACGGTTCTTCAGAGCTAATTTCTTATTAAATTTATATCTGCCGACTTTGGCTAAATCATATCTTCTGGGGTCGAAGAACATAGCATTGATCAGGCTCTCTGCGCTCTCAACACTTAAAGGCTCACCGGGACGGATCTTTTTGTATAACTCTAACAGACCCTCCTGATAATTCTCAGCAGTGTCCTTGGTAAAGCTTGCCTCGATCTTGGGCTCGTCGCCGAAAAGCTCACGGATCTCGTCGTTGGTACCGATGCCCAGTGCACGGATCAGTACAGTGATGGGAACCTTACGGGTTCTGTCCACACGTACATAGAAGACATCGTTGGAGTCAGTCTCATACTCCAGCCATGCACCACGGTTCGGAATTACGGTACAGGAAAAAAGCTTTTTACCGATCTTATCATGTCCGATTCCGTAGTAGATGCCGGGAGAACGAACCAGCTGGCTGACGATAACACGCTCTGCGCCATTGATTACGAAAGTACCGGTCTCAGTCATCAGCGGAAGATCGCCCATGAAAATTTCATGCTCGCTGATCTCTTCCTTCTCTTTATTATAGAGACGGACCTTAACCTTAAGAGGCGCTGCAAATGTAGCATCTCTCTCTTTACACTCTTCGATAGAATACTTCACTTCGTCCCTGCAGAGTTCAAAATCTACAAATTCCAGACTTAAAGATCCGCTGTAGTCAGCGATCGGAGAGATGTCGTCAAAGACTTCCTTCAAGCCTTCGTCCAAAAACCACTGATAGGAGTCCTTTTGGACCTCGATCAGATTGGGCATCTCTAAAACCTCTTCCTGTCTTGAATAACTCATACGCATAACCTTGGTACCGGCAATCGGACGTATTCTGTTCTTTTCCATTGACATTTCACCCCGTTCTTTCAGATTTAAAGCCTATTTTGCGTCGGCAACAATGCAGTATATATAAACGTCAAATTTTATGCATGACAAATAAGCATAGCACCGCACAATAGTGCACTATCCATAATATCACAATGTTGTAAATACGTCAAGGAAATTTTTTGAATTATTTAAAAAGAATAGAAATTTCTAAAAATTAATTATAGCAGATGCGAATAAGAAAAACCATGCGCCGGCAGGTGCCGGCACATGGTCCGTCATATACTGGTTAAAAATTACTTCAGAGTAACCTTTGCGCCAACTTCCTCAAGCTTCTTCTTGATGTCCTCAGCCTCTTCCTTAGAAGCGCCTTCCTTAACAACCTTAGGAGCTCCGTCAACTACGTCCTTAGCTTCCTTCAGACCCAGACCGGTTACTTCACGAACAACCTTGATAACCTTAACCTTCTCAGCGCCAACCTCGGTCAGCTCTACGTCGAACTCGGTCTTCTCTTCTGCTGCTTCAGCAGGGCCAGCTGCTGCTACAACAACGCCAGCTGCTGCAGATACGCCGAACTCCTCCTCGCAAGCCTTTACGAGATCATTTAACTCTAATACAGATAACTCTTTGATAGCATCGATTAATTCCTGTGCTGTTAACTTAGCCATTTTAATTTCCTCCATTTGAAATATTTTGATTAATTGTCAATTAGCTGCAACTATTATTCAGCTGCGGGTGCTTCTTCAGCGGGAGCTGCTGCTTCGCAAGCTGCTGCGCCGCCTTTTTCAGCCAGCTGATTCATAACACGTGCAAAATTGGTGATAGGGCTCTGTAAGCTGCCAAGCAGTTTGGAGATGAGTACGTCTCTGGAAGGGATGTTAGCGATAGTAGCCATACCCTTAGCATCATAAACATTACCTTCTACCACACCGGCCTTGATCTCAAGCTTATCAGCTGTCTTAGCGAACTGAGCAAGTACTCTTGCAGGAGCGGTCGCATCCTCAGTAGAGTAAGCCATTGCGCTGGGTCCTTCCAGATACTCGGACAGACCTTCGAACTGTGTACCCTTGAACGCGAAGTTCATCATGGTGTTCTTGTAAACCTTGTAGGTAACTCCTGCCTCACGTAAGTTCTTACGTAACTGGGTATCCTGCTCAACAGTAAGTCCACGGTAGTCTACCAGAACTACAGACTGGGCATCCTTGATACCAGCAGAAATCTCTTCTACTACAGGCTGTTTTAATTCAACTTTTGCCATTTCTTTACCTCCTTATAGATTTTGTGCCGATAAGAAGAATATAAACAGAATCCCGCTCGCAGGATTCTACGCCTGCGGCGAATCACTTTAGCGATATATTCCACTTCGCCGCAGTGCGATCCTCGCGGAGCGTTTTGCTTTATAGGATAAGATCCTATAAAGTAAAAAAATCTCTCTGAAGACACAGAGAGATGACATAATCATACTTATCTCCTCGGCAGGATTTACGCGCGGTCTCCCTTGCACCTGCTGTCTTCGGCATGGTTTTACAACCTCGAATAGGATAGCATAGGAGACCGTGCTTGTCAAGGATTATTTAATAATTTTCTGCATGAATTTCAAAATAGCTCTGGGGATGGTTACATACGGGACATACTTCCGGTGCTTTGGTGCCTACCACGATGTGCCCGCAGTTTCTGCACTCCCAAACTTTTACTTCACTCTTCTCGAATACCTTTGCGGTCTCCACATTGTTCAGAAGCTCGCGGTATCTATCCTCATGATGTTTCTCGATCTCGCCTACCATGCGGAATTTCTTTGCCAGCTCAGGGAAGCCTTCATTCTCTGCGGTTACGGCAAATTCCTCGTACATATCGGTCCACTCGAAGTTCTCTCCATCAGCTGCAGCTGCGAGGTTCGCCTTGGTATCGCCGATGCCGTTCAGCTCCTTGAACCACATTTTTGCATGCTCTTTTTCGTTGTCAGCAGTCTTTAAGAAAATAGCTGCGATCTGCTCATAACCTTCCTTCTTCGCTACGGAAGAAAAATAAGTGTATTTGTTACGTGCCTGAGATTCTCCGGCAAATGCTGCCTGAAGATTCTTCTCTGTCTGAGTTCCCTGGTATTTGTTCATAATGGTTTCTCCTTCTCTTTTCGTCTAATATACCCTTTCGGGGTAACCTTTATTCTAAAGCACACGATTTCTCCGTTCTTCGAACTCTCGAAATCGCAAATGTATTTTATCACAAAAACCGCCTCACTGTAAACAGTGAAGCGGCTTTTAAGCGTTCGTTATCTAATTAGATTAGAGATCAGATTAGAACTTTGCTACGCTAACCTTAACGCCAGGTCCCATGGTGCTGGTCAGGGTAATGCTTCTCAGATACTGACCCTTTAATGCGCTGGGCTTAGCCTTTACGATAGCGTCCATAAGTGCGTTGAAGTTCTCCTGCAGAGCTTCCTCAGAGAAAGAAGCCTTACCAACGGGAACATGCACGATGTTGGTCTTGTCAAGTCTGTACTCGATCTTACCGGCTTTGATATCGTTAACTGCCTTGGTTACATCCATGGTTACGGTACCAGCCTTAGGGTTAGGCATTAAGCCCTTAGGTCCGAGAACCTTACCCAGACGACCTACAACACCCATCATATCAGGGGTTGCTACTACAACGTCGAAGTCCAGCCATCCTTCGTTCTGGATCTTCGGGATCAGCTCCTCGCCGCCAACATAATCAGCGCCTGCAGCCTCAGCCTCGTTAACCTTATCGCCCTTTGCGAATACCAGAACTTTTACAGTCTTACCAGTTCCGTTAGGCAGTACAACTGCGCCACGGATCTGCTGCTCAGCGTGACGTCCGTCACAACCGGTTCTGATGTGAACTTCGATGGTCTCATCGAATTTAGCAGTTGCAGTTTTCTTAACCAGAGCGATAGCATCGTTGGGCTCATAGAATGTAGCACGATCTACCAGCTTGGCAGCTTCGGTATATTTCTTACCATGTTTCATTATTTTACCTCCTAGGTTCCAGCGGCAATATTAATTGCCTCCCAAATATTTATAAGTTACTCCTCAACAACAATACCCATGCTGCGTGCAGTACCAGCGATCATGCTCATAGCTGCTTCCAGGCTTGCTGCATTCAGATCCGGCATCTTCATCTCAGCGATTTCCTGAACCTTAGCCTTGGAAATGGTAGCTACCTTGGTCTTGTTGGGAACGCCGGAACCGGACTTAATGTTGCAGGCTTTCTTTAACAGTACTGCTGCAGGGGGAGTCTTTGTAACGAAACTAAAGCTTCTGTCTGCATATACAGTAATAACTACGGGAATGATAAGATCTCCCTTGTCTGCTGTTCTTGCGTTGAACTGCTTTGTAAATTCAACGATGTTCACCCCGTGCTGTCCAAGTGCAGGACCAACAGGGGGAGCCGGTGTTGCTTTGCCGGCAGGGATCTGTAACTTGATATATCCTTCTACTTTCTTTGCCATTGTGGCACCTCCTATAATGTGGTAATTCGGCGCAGGCTGCCTTGTTGCTCGCCTCCTGCTCCCACTGGAACGTTTCCGTTCCTTTCTTGCTGCCTCTCTCAGATCCTTACGGATCCGAAAGTTTATATTTTATTCCGGAGATCCGGAAAAAAATATCTGTGTAAGCTTATTAAAGCTTTCTGACCTCTGCAAAGCTGATTTCCACAGGGGTCTCTCTTCCAAACAGTTCTACATTGATCGTAGCTGTCTGTTTGCCATAGTCCAGTTTCTGCACCACTCCGACAGTATCCTTCCATACTCCGGCTACCACAGCAATGCTGTCGCCCTCGCCAAAGTCGATGGATACGTTCTCGGTCTTAATGCCCAAAGGCTTCATCTCAGCTTCTGTAAGAGGTACAGGTTTACTTCCGGGACCTACGAAACCGGTCACGCCACGGGTATTGCGAACGACATACCAGGTATCATCGTTCATTTCCATATTAAGAAGCACATATCCGGGGAACATCTTCTTGGATACCGTCTTGCGGGCTCCGTCCTTCAGCTCCACCACATCCTGCATAGGAACTCTTACTTCAAGAATCTGTTCTGCCAGGTTCTTGTTGTTCTCTATGGTCTTCTCGATATTGGCTTTGACCTTGTTCTCATATCCTGAATAGGTATGGACTACATACCATTTTGCCTCTGCCATACAATCACCCTCGCTCTATAATGATGTTAAGAAGTTTACGCCATACTGGATAAAATAATCCAAAACCGCAATAATCACACCAACTACAACTGATATTGCAACAACCGCTACGGATTGCTTCAATGTGGATTGTCTGTCCGGCCATGAAATTTTCTTAAATTCAGCTTTTACGCCTTTAAAGAAACTGGGGCGCTTCTGTTTTTCTGCGGAATCTCCCATTTCGACCTCCCATACTAGAACGGCTGATTATTTGGTTTCTTTGTGCAATGTATGTGTTTTGCAGAATCTACAATACTTCTTGGTTTCCATTCTATCAGGATGAGTCTTCTTATCCTTGGTAGTATTGTAGTTACGCTGCTTGCACTCGGTACATGCTAAAGTAATTTTTGTACGCATTTTTCTACCTCCACGTGTTTTCTGATCTCTAAATTTAAGCATAAAAAAAAGACCTAAATCTCATCTCGCTTGGATACTATAACATAATCCGTCTTTCCCGTCAACTGTTTTCCCGAAAATCCCTTTATTTTTCTTGTTTCTTTTCTTGTTTCTTCTTATTATTTGTGCTATAATCCTCTCATAAAAGTGGGTTACTGTAATTTTTTGAAAATATCCTTGATCACGGAGGGGAAAGGAGATATCTATGAGTGCAGTTCTCAATGCAGTATATAACAATTATCTGACGGCGTACTCGCCCAGACAGCTGACGAAATACGACACTCATAAAAAGAGTGAGCTTCGCAGTGTCTATAATTCCATTATAAAACTGAACAAAGACACACCCTGGTATCTTCCCACCACCAGTAAGGATACCCAAAATTATGCCGTGGATCTGAAAGAGAACGCCAGAGAGCTTCACAACTCGATTGCACAATTAGGCGGTCTGGAGCAGGACGGCATGTTCCGCAAGAAAAGTGCCTACTCCACAGACGAGGACGTCGCCGAGGTCACCTATATCGGTTCCGAAGCCACTTCCGCCACCTCTCTGGAATTCAATCTGGAAGTACGGGAGCTTGCTACTCCTCAGGAGAATCTGGGATATTTTCTTCCGGATCTGGCGACCACGCTTGCTCCGGATACTTATTCTTTCGATATTGCCGTCAATGATATGAACTATGAATTCCAGTTCAATATCGGCGAAGGAGATACGAACCGGCAGATCATGGAGCGTCTGTCCCGCCTGATCAACAATGCGGATATCGGCATCTCTGCTGAGGTAGCGGAATCCGATTCCCGGTACGCTCTCCGCCTGACTTCCGATGCCACAGGTGTCCCTACCGGCAGACCGTATCATTTCCGGGTCAGCGACGATCATACCAGTAAGACTTCCGGTGTCGTGGACAACATGGGACTGAATTATATCAGTCATCTCGCCGGCAACGCCAGTTTCCTGATCAACGGTGAGGAACGTTCTTCTTCCTCCAACCATTTCACGGTCGGCAAGCTGTTCGATGTACAGATCAAGGCAGTAAGCCCCGAAGATACCCCGGTACATATCGGTCTGAAGACGGATACCGAGTCCATTACCGACAATATCAACCAGCTGGTGGGCAGCTACAACAGCTTCGTCCGGGCAGCATCCTCCTATCTGAAGACGCAGTCCAGAAGTAAGCAGTTGGTAAGGGAATTTTCTTCGATTGCTTCCCTTTACAGCACTTCCTTAGAAAGCATGGGTATGCATCTGGATGATGACGGTACACTCTCCATCAATGACGATATGCTGCGACAGACCGCAACGTCATCGGGAAATGATCTGTCAGCTTTCAGTGTATTAAAAGACTTCAGCAGTTCCCTATTACGTAAAAGTGATCAGGTCTCGCTGAATCCGATGGATTATGTAGACAAAAAAATTGTGGCCTACAAAAATCCCGGTCACAATTTCATCAGTCCTTATACCACCAGTGCTTACAGCGGCATGATGTTTAACAGCTACTGCTGATCCCTAACTTCAGGGAATCGACAGTAGCTGTTTTCATTTACTTCTTTAATTATTTAGTTTTCTTTGCTTTTGCCTTGTACTTATCGATCTGTACAAAGTCATCCATCAGCTCCAGGATCTTGTCCCGACCTGTCTGGTTCAGTTTCACATAATTCTGCATTACGCGATTCTCCAGCAACTGTGCTCCCAGGGAAGCATCTCTCTCCAGTGATGAAAAATCTACAGGATTCAGACTCAGCTTGTCGCACATTTTGATAACTGTTCCGTACGCCATCCCTTCAATGCCGCGCTCCAGCGCCGTTACCAGTGTGCTGTAGGGGATGTTCATCTCCATAGCAAACTGTCTGACACTGCGATACTGTCTTAAGATCTCTTTTTTTAAGATTTCCGCCTTCGTCATATTATTTATTCCTCCACGTATCCTCTAGACTTGGTACAGCTTTAATATACGATTTTCCGTATTCTATTTCAAGTTAAAAACAGAAAATTAAGAATTTCGACGAAATTTTAACAATATTTTTATATTTCCTCCAGGCTCTCCAGCCAGATTCTCGCGCAGGCATCACTGGGCATGCGTAGATCTCCTCTGGGGGACAATGCCACACTTCCCACCTTCGGTCCGTCCGGCAGGCAGGAACGTTTAAACTGCTGGGTAAAAAATCTCCAGTAGAAATTCTTCAGCCATTTTTTAATCGTCTCTGTGTCATAGACGCCCGCAAAGGTCTCCTCTGCGATCCGGTACACTTTATCCGGAGCATAACCGCAGCGCAGCATATAATATAAGAAGAAGTCATGCAGTTCATAGGGTCCCACCAGGTCTTCCGTCTTCTGGGCGATATTCCCCGCTACCGGCGGAAGCAGTTCCGGGCTCACCGGCGTATCCAGCACATCCTTAAGTACTTTTGTGAGTTCTTCGTTTTCGCAGGTATCCGCATAATACTGCACTAAGTGTCTTACCAGTGTCTTCGGCACGCCTGCATTGACGCCGTACATGGACATATGGTCTCCGTTGTAGGTTGCCCAGCCCAGTGCCAGCTCCGACATATCTCCCGTACCGATGACCAGGGCATTCTCCTTGTTGGCAATGTCCATAAGCACCTGGGTACGTTCTCTCGCCTGTCCGTTTTCATAAGTCACATCATGACATTCCATATCCTGACCGATATCTGCAAAATGTCCGGTGACTGCTTTCCGGATATCCACTTTCCGCAGGGTAGTGCCCAGGGTCTTTGCCAGCAGACAGGCATTTTCATACGTCCGATCCGTGGTGCCGAAGCAGGGCATGGTCACAGCAATGATCCCTTTTCTTGCAAGTCCCAACAAGTCAAACGTCCGCACGGTCACTAACAACGCCAGCGTCGAATCCAGTCCTCCGGAGATTCCAAGCACTGCTGTCTTACCGCAGATATGCTCATAACGTTTTTTCAGACCGTATGCCTGAATGGATAAAATATCTTCACATCTTCTGTTGCGAAGGGCAGGATCTTCCGGCACAAAAGGATGTGCTGCGAACTTCCGCTTAAGTGCTGTCTCGGTCAGCTCCATGGAAAAAGGAACTGTAAGATACGGCTTCGCCGGTCTCCTGCCGAAAGTTCCCATTCTTCTGCGCTCACTGTTTATTTTGAGCACATCCAGGTCTGTGTAGAGAATGCCCGTAGAGAACCGTGCAGACTGTGCCAGCAGCGTACCGTTCTCCGCAATCAGATTGTGCCCGCCGAATACCAGATCCTGGGTGGATTCCCCTTCTCCTGCGGAAGTGTAAATGTATCCGCACAGAAGTCTTGCGCTGGCGGATGTCACCAGGAGCTTACGATAGTCGTCCTTGGATACCGTCTCGTTAGAAGCCGACAAATTGGCAATCACTGTTGCCCCCGCCAGTGCATGGGAAGTGGACGGCGGATCCGCCACCCACAGATCCTCGCAGATCTCACAGCCAAGCACCAGTTCCGGCAGTTCCATGCAGCGAAACAACAGATTCATTCCGAAGGGAATCTCCCATTTTCCCAGGCGGTAATTTGTCACCGTTTCCTCTCCCGGCGTAAAATGTCTGCCCTCGTAAAATTCCGCATACATTGGAATATTTTTCTTCGGGATCATTCCCAAGATATCTCCACGGTAAAGTACCGCAGCCACATTGTACAGGCGTCCGTCCTTTTCCACGGGAAGTCCCAGAAGAATCAGTGCCTCCAGTCCGGCAGTCTCTTCTGCGATGGTAATCAGCGCTTCTTTCGCCTTTTCCAACAGAAGATTCTGCAAAAAAAGATCGTTACAGGTGTAACCGGTGATACATAATTCCGGGAACACTACGATCTTCGCTCCATGTTCTGCCGCCTCTTTTGCCTGGGCGCAGATTGCCTGTGCATTATAAACCGGATCCGCCACCCGGATCATGGGTGTGGCGGATGCAACTTTGACAAATCCCTGTTTCATAAGCTTCCTCACTTTACGGAATTCATTACTGAATCATCTCTTTTAGTTCATCCACGGTAAAGTTATAGTTTTTATTGCAGAAATGGCAGTTCACTTCGATGGTCTCTCCGTCATCGATCATGGACTGCAGTTCTTCTCTTCCGATGCTGATCAGAGCCTTACGCACTCTGTCCTTGCTGCAGTTGCAGGAAAATTCCACGGGGAGCGTATCGGTGATCTCCACATCCATGCCGTCCAGCAGCACGTTAAGCATCCCTTCCGGTGTCTTACCGGCATCCAGCATGCTCGTCACGGAAGAGAGGTTTTTAATATTCTCCTCCAGTCTGCTGATGGTCTCTTCTTCCGCGAAGGGCATCAGTTGTACGATAAAGCCGCCTGCCTGACGGACCGTATTGTCTCTGTTCATCAGCACACCCAGTCCTACCACGGAAGGCACCTGCTCGGATACGGCGAAATAATAGGTCAGGTCTTCTGCGATCTCTCCGGTCTGCAATTCGGTCTGTCCCACATAAGGATCCTTCAGACCCATATCTCGGATCACGCTTAAGACACCTGCGCCTACGGCACCGCCCACATCCAGTTTCCCCTGGGCGTTTGCCGGCAGGATGACATCGGGTACGTTAGCGTAGCCCTTTACATGTCCGTTACCGTCCGCAGTGACCGTGAGTCCCCCGATAGGACCGTCTCCCTTGATCTGCAGAGTGATCAGTTCGTCCTCTCCTTTTAACATACTGCCCATCATGGCTCCGGCACTGAGCAATCTTCCCAGTGCAGCCGTAACAACGGGGCTTGTATTGTGCGCCGCGCGTGCAGTCTCCACCGTCTCTCTCGTTGTGCAGGCGAATGCGCGGATCTGTGCATTTGCTGCGGTTGCGCGTACCATATAATCGTTCATTCTTAATTCACGTACCTTTCTGTCTGTCGCTTTCTACAGCTTTTTTGCTGCTCTTTTGCTACGATATATACTCTCTCGCTGGTCTCGGTCGCCGCCTCACCGGTATCGGAGTCCCGTACCTCCACAATGGCAAGCCCTGCCTGTTCCAGTAAACCTGTCATCTGCTCCACGGTGTATCCCCGCTGCAGATGGGTCTCTGTGAATCTGCGGAAAGTCTCTCCTTCTTCCTGTACGAAGATGGTCAGATCATACTCGTTGATCTCCTCTTCCGGATCGTAATAATTCTCCCAGATGAAACTGCAGTCCTCACGGTTCTCTGCAATGGTGGTGTTGCCGATGACTTCCCGGTATTTGTAAGCGGTATTAAAATCAAAAATAAATATGCCGCCGGGATAGAGATAATTATTCACGAGCCCAAACACCTGCAGCAGTTCCTCTTCCTCCAGAATATAGTTTACGGAATCGCAGACGCTGATCACCGTTCCTACGGTAGAATACAGATCCAGCTCCCGCATATCCTGATGAAGATAGAGAATCTCCGAACCGCTCTCCGCCTTTTTGTCCATGGCAATGTTCAGCATTTCGTCGGAATTGTCCACGCCGATGCAGTCATAGCCCTTCTGATACAGCAGTTCCGTCAAAGTTCCCGTGCCGCACCCTAAGTCCACCACCAGATTCCGCTCGGAATCCAGGATTCCTTCCGCATCCCGCGTAGGTTTGGATACCCCGTAAGCCGCAATCAGCTCATCGAGACGGTCGCACCACATTTCATAAGGCGTGTTGTCCATGAGTTCATCATATACTCTTGCAAAGTCTGTGTAGATTTCTTCTGTATTTTCCATAATTACAGCATCCCCAGTTTTTTAGAAAACAGTCCCAAGCGCTCCAAAGACACCCATGCTGAGCAGTCCCATGATCACACCTGCCAGCACCACACCCAGCATTACGGCAATGACGCTGGACTTAAAATCCATATCCAACAGGCTGGCTGCCAGGGTTCCGGTCCAGGCACCGGTTCCGGGAAGCGGGATACCCACGAAGAGAAGCAGTGCCACGAACAGACCTCTGCCCGCTTTCGCCTGCAGCTTCTGCCCGCCCTTGTGTCCTTTTTCCAGACAGAAGGTGAAGAACTTACCGATGATCGGCTTGTCCGCACCCCATTCCAGTACTTTTCTGGCGAAGAAAAAGATAATGGGTACCGGAAACATATTTCCCAAGATACAGATAATGTAGCTTGGAAGCAGCGGCAGATTCATGCCTACGGCAATGGGAATAGCTCCACGCAGCTCAATCAGGGGAACCATGGATACCAGGAAAATCATCAAATATTTTTTTAACATGTGTTTACTCCAATTCTTTTCTTTTTAATTATGCCCGCATTTCCAGATATTCTTTCAGGAATGCAATCAGGCGGTTCATTTCCTCATCCGTACCTATGGTGATACGCAGGGAATTGGCAATTCTAGGTTTATTCCAGTGTCTGACATAGATGTCTGCTGCGCGGAGTGCCTGAAAAAGCTCTTCCGCGGGTACTTCCTTATGGGAAGCAAAGATAAAGTTGGCCTTGGAATCCGGGAAAGTGAAGCCCATATCAGCAAGCTCTTTTTTCACACGCTCTCTGGTAGCTACGATCTTCGCCGTAGTCGCCTTAAAATAAGCATCATCCTTCACCGCTTCCACGCCCATGATCTGGGAAGGCAGATTCATGGTATAGGAATTGAAGGAAAACTTCACATCATTCAGATAGTGGATCAGCTTCTCGTTTCCAATACAGAAGCCGATACGCATTCCCGCCATGGCTCTGGACTTGGAAAACGTCTGCACTACCAGAAGATTTTCGTATTTTTCAAGCAAAGGCAGAGCACTCTTACCACCGAAATCCACATATGCCTCATCCACGATCACTATCACATCCGGGTTTGCCTGCAGAATCTCTTCAATGAGTTCCAGCGACTCTTCCACGCCGGTAGGCGCATTAGGATTCGGGAAGATCACGCCGCCATTTGGCTGCTTGTAATCTTCGGGGTTGATATGCCAGTTCTCATCCAGTGCACAGGTGTGATACGGGATCCGGTACAGATCCGCCCACACATCATAGAAGGAATAGGTCACATCCGGGAACAGGATCGGCTTGCCACTGTTGAAAAAGGTCAGAAACGCCATGGATAATACATCATCGGATCCTACACCCACAAATACCTGCTCCGGTTTCACCCCGTAATATACCGCCAGGGCATCCACCAGGGGCTGTGCATTGGAATTCGGATAGAGCCGCAGTGCTGCGCTCTCCATATTTTCTGCTGCTTTCCGCACTCCGGGTGCCGGAGGATACGGACATTCATTGGTATTCAATTTGATCATGTTCGGGCGGTTCGGCTGCTCGCCTGCCACATAGGGCACCACCTTGCGTACATTTTCTTCCCAGTTCATAATTATTTACTCCTCGTTCCTGTTCTTCAGTTCTTCGCGGTAAACTTCCGCCTGCGCGGGCACTCCCAGCTGTTCATAACACCGGATCAGTCCCTGCAGGGGTTCTTCTCCCGAAGCTTTCAGTGCCAACACCGGCTGTGTCTCATATGCCGCATTGTAATACCAGATGGCAGCTTCCTCGAAGTCTCCCGCCTCTTCATAGAAATGTCCCAGTTCACAACAGATCTCCGCGCAGCCATCTCCCGCGATCACTTTGGAAGTATATTTGAAAAATGCCACCGCATCTCCCCGCAGTCTGGCGGCTTTCGCTGCCACACAGCAGCCTTCCGTGATCTCATCGGCGCTTCTGTCCGGGGAAGAGACTTCCGCCTGAAAATAATTTTCCGCCTCTAAGAAGTCCGATTTTTCCCCTGCCAGGAACAGTTCTCTGGCATACATGCCGTACAGTCTTCTGGACAGCTGTCTTCCTGCGGCGATCTGCTTCCGGAAATTGCCCAGGTCCCTGCCTGCGTGGTTCTCCTCCGGCATATGGGTGATCACGATACCACTGTCGTAGACCACAGGTTCCAGCCGCACCATTTCATGGATTGGTTCCTCCCATACGAAATTCCGCAGTCTGCGAAATAATTTGGGCCGATACTCCTCATCGAAATTATAGACCGTACCGTTCTGCAACTGATTGCCGTATTTCATCTGGACGATCTCGATCTCGGGAAGCAGTGTTTCTTTTAACAGGCGGAATCTCTGCCTGTTCTCCTCCGAAAGTACCTCATCCGCATCCGCGGAATAGATGTATTCCTCCGACGCCTTGGAAAACGCAAAATTTCTCGCCGCGCTGAAATCATCGATCCAGACAAAATCGTATATCTTATCGGTATATTCTGCGGCGATCCGTTTCGTGGCATCCGTAGATCCCGTGTCCACGATGACGATTTCATCCACCAAGTCTTTTACGCTGTCCAGGCATCTTGCCAGGATCCGCTCTTCATTTTTAACGATCATACACAAAGATATCGTGATCATTGGCATCTCCTACAGAACCTTGGATAAGAACTCCTGCAGTCTGGGACTCTGGGGATTGTTGAAAAATTCCTGAGGAGTATTCTCCTCCACGATATTACCGCCATCCATAAAGAGCACCTTCGTGCCTACTTCTCTGGCAAATCCCATCTCATGGGTAACGACTACCATGGTCATACCACTCTCTGCCAGTTCCTTCATAACTTCCAGTACTTCGCCTACCATCTCCGGATCCAGCGCGGAAGTAGGTTCATCAAACAGCATAACTCTGGGGTTCATTGCAAGAGATCTGACAATGGCGATTCTCTGCTTCTGTCCGCCACTTAAGGATGCGGGATAGGCATCCGCCTTTTCTTCCAGACCTACTCTCTTCAGTAACTTCAGTGCATTTTCTTTTGCTTCTTCCTCACTCATCAGTTTCAACTTCACCGGAGCAAGGGTAATATTATTCATAATGGTAAGATTGTTGAACAGATTAAAGTGCTGGAACACCATACCCATATGCTGACGGACCTTATTGATGTCGATCTTGGGATCCGTGATATTCTGGCCGTCGAACCAGATCTCACCGCTGGTGGGTCTCTCCAACAGGTTCAGGCAGCGTAAAAAAGTACTCTTACCGGAGCCGGAAGGTCCAACCACTACGATCTTCTCTCCGGGATGAATATGGTAATTTACTCCCTTTAACACCTGATTATCTTCAAAGCTTTTATACAGATCTTTAACGATTATCACTCTTACGCAGTCTCCTTTCCAGTTTTGCAAGCAGGATGGACAATACCTTGGTCAGTACAAAATAAACAAAGGCGATACCAAGCAACGGTGTAAATACATCAAACAGCTTGGAAGTCATCTGATTCGCCACACGGGTAAGGTCGCTCATTCCTACGTAACCTACGATGGAAGTCTCCTTGATCAGCACGATAAACTCATTGCCCAAAGGAGGCAGAATACTCTTAAACGCCTGCGGGATAATGATGTAGCGCATGGTCTGGAACTTGTTCAGTCCCAGGGATCTGCCCGCTTCCATCTGTCCCTTGTCCACTGCCAGAATACCGGCTCTTACGATCTCCGCCACATAGGCTCCGGAGTTGATACCGAAAGTCAGGCTGGCAATCAGTACGCTGTTTTTACAGGTAGCGAGAATACCGGACCACATGATTAACAGCTGTACCGTGGTAGGTGTTCCGCGGATGATATCAATATAAGCTCCTGCGATTCGGGACGCTATGGTCCTGGATCCGTTCTTTCTCGTGGATAATTTCAAAAACGCCGCTATGGTTCCGATCAGAATACCGAGCAGTGCCGCAAAAAAAGAAACCTCTAAGGTTACTCCCAGTCCCTTCAGATAAAGCTTCCATCTGTCCGCTTCAATGAATGCCGCATAAATATGTTGCCAGATATTTAGCCAGATATTTAGCCAAAAATGTTGCATGTTATTTTCTATGCCTTTCTTATGAATCTATAAATTGCCATTACCTACCTTAATATAGCAAAAAGAAGAGAATGGCACAAGCCATTCTCTTCTTTTTATATATATTTTCGTGTATATTTTGTATAAATTATTCACCGATGTACTCGGATACCAGTGCATCAAAGGTACCGTCAGCCTTCAGATCTGCCAGTGCCTGATTTATCTGCTCTACCAGCTCGCTTCCCTTAGGAAGTGCGATAGCGTATTCCTCAGCCTCGAAATCAAAGTCTGCACCGTCGATGATCTTTACCTTGCCCTCGAACTTGGTGTTGAATACTTCTGCGGGGTTCTTGTCAATGATAACTGCATCCAGTCTGCCGTTTACCAGATCATTTACAGCATCGATAGCTCTGTTGTAGGTCTGTGCGGTAGCACCTTCGATGTCCTCTGCCAGGAACATACCGGTGGTACCCAGCTGGCAGCCAATGGTCTTGTTCTTCAGATCATCAGCGGTAGCGATGTCAGAATCTGCAGGCACGATTACGAACTGAACAGCCTCATAATAAGGATCAGAGAAATCTACCTGTGCCTGACGCTCTTCGGTAACGGTCATACCTGCGATAGCACCATCGATTCTGTTGCCGATGGAGCTTACCAGAGAGTCGAACTCCATGTTCTCTACCTGGACTTCCATACCCAGCTTCTCACCTACTGCCTTGATCAGAGCTACGTCGAAACCATCGGGTTCTCCGTCATCTCCTACATACTCAAAGGGAGGGAACTCTGCGTTGGTACCGAATACCAGTACGCCGCCCTCGGTCTTATCAGCTGCCTCGGTAGCTGCAGCTTCGGTAGTTGCAGCAGCAGTCTCAGCTACGCTGCTCTCAGCGGCCTGCGTATCATCGTTTGCTGCGGAATCAGAACCGCATCCGGTCAGCATTGCTGTGCACATTACGGTTGCAAGTAACATTGCGATTGCTTTTTTCATAATATTATCCTCCTGTCTGTTTTCTCGGGAACAGTACTCCCGTAAACTTTGATTACTATAGCACCTTTTCCGAAAATGCGCAACTGTTTATGCATAAATATGCGTCGCATTCAGGAAATACCGTGCTGCCGTAATCATCCAGAAAGATACTGTAATATAAGGAATAAACGGCTGTGGGACCCGCAGTCTCCCCTGACTGGTAACGTTGCCCCGAAACAGCTGAACTACTGCAAGCAATACCACTGCCAGCAGCATATGGCATAACGGAAACAGAATTCCCGTTCCACCGCCGCACTCCGCCAGGGCACAGACCGAAAAGGCATGGCAGTCTGCCCTTCCGTACATATGGCAGAATAGCAGCTGTTGCAGGGCAACAAAGACTGCTGCCGCTATCATACCGTCCGGGTCTGGTCCATTCGTAAGCAGAAGCAGAAAGCCCCAGGGCAGGCACCACCACCATACATAATTATACACCCAGTTGTCCGCCACATCCATGCAGGATGCTGCAAACAGTCCTGCTGCCAGCATGCAATACGCAATGATTCTGATAGCACTGATCACATCCGCTCCCACTCCTTTCCGCTCTCTTTCTGTCCGTTCTTCCGCCTGTCCGTTCTTCCCTCGTCTGTCTATCGCAGTCTCGTCCGCATGTCCTCCAGTACACTGCCTTTTACTCCGATGACACTGATCTGCGGCTGATCCTCCAGTTTCCGGTCTCCCTTATAAGCCCGCACGGTGATCTGGAATTCTTCGTTCTCCGGCGTATACAGCGGCACCATAAACTGCAGCTGCTCCGTGATGCGGTACCCAGGGCGGTCTGTATAGTCATAGACCCGGTTCAGCTCCGGATTCTGCTCCGTCATCTCTTCCGGGAAGATCACTTCCACCCGGTCCGCATAGCCCCATACCGTAAAGGTCAGGATGCCGCTCTCACCGCAGCGGAATGTGGTGCCCTGCGTTTCTCGGATATTCCAAACTTCCGATTCCAGACCGAATTCTGTCGTTCCCTTCACGATCTTCGTCTCGTTCCCCACATAATCCGTCGCATATGCCAGTACCGTAAAATCACCGCTGAACAGCGCATCGTCTTCCGTGATCATGATCCGGATACTTCCGGTCTCATCCGGCAGGAATGTCTTCGCCACCGTATTATCCGTATTCTCTATTCTGACATAGAATTCCTTTACTCCGCTGACGGCGTCTGTAGCTGTCACGATGACCGTAACCTCGCCCTCCCTGCGATCGATGAGTTTCCGGTCTTCCAACAGATCCAGTCCGTAGATTACCGGAGCTTCTCCGTCTGCGATCAGGGTAATCTTATTTTTCTCATCCAGTGCATGCGCCGAATATACTTTACTGTCTTCCGCATCTGCCTCCGCAATAGGGATCACTGATATGCTTTCCCCGGAATGTTCCTCACCGATGGTGAATTTCTGTACACCTACAAGCTCCCTGCACAGGTTTGATCTTACGGTATAAGAATACGGGTACTGCTGCAGCAGAGGGATTCCTTCTGTCGTGTAGGACAGCCCGGCTGCCTCAGTGCGTTTGTTACCCTCTGTGATCCTGCCGGAGGGTGTATGTATGATATTCCGTGCCACAGTGCCGTCCGCCGTCCGTGTCTCATAGATGTTTTCATTTAACTGGTATTCCTCACAGGCATCTCCTTCCATAGAAGCAGAATGGGTCAGGGTAATGGGGGTACTGCCGTCCGCCCGCACATACCATTTTCCCGCCTCCGAGGCAGGATACACATTGTCTCCGGCAGCGATCTCCAACTGTCTCGTATAAATCTTCCATCGCACATCCGTATCCTGAATACAGAAATGTGTCGTAATTCCCACATTACCTGCCACATCCACTGCCGCCACATGAAGATACTGTGTTCTCCCGTTCGTCGTTACTTCTGCCCGGGGAAATTCTGTAAATCTTCCTGTCCCGGCTCCCACTTTTGTGTCTTTTATTTCATCTATCGTAAAATAGTATCCCCCAATACCACTGGTCAGTATATTTTTCGTAATATTAGAAGTACAGAGTCTGGAAGCACTTCCGGTGAGATAGGATTCCGCCTTATGATAGTACAGTGTTCCGTTATCCTCCGGCTGCTGCCATGTCACCCGTATCCGCTTACGATCCAGTGCTTCCATAGTCATTTCCGCAGGGATCCGCTCCGGTGCCGCACAGTCCTGCGCCCGGACACCGTCTAAATAGCATTCTTCCTGATACCCGATTGCCTTAGACTGGATCTGTACCCTTCCGTCTCCTTCCCGTACTCCGCTTTCACTTTCGTAGTTCTGCGCATACTCCGTGTTCACATAATTGCTACCGCCGTAAGCCGATTTGGAGGACAACACCTGCCCTTCCGTATAGCCACAGGTCACCATTCTGCCGCCAGAGAAGCTTAAGCCCGTGATCTCCGACTTGAACCAGGCATCCGAACAGTCATGGGAGAATTTCAGATCTATAAATATCCTTGTAGTTCCTTCCGGCAGGGTAAAGTGGAAGGTTCCGGCGAATTTACTGCCGCCCGGTGCGCCTCCCCAGGAACCGTCCGGGTTCTCCCATGCGGAACTCGAGGATCCGCTCATAGAGTAGACCGCATCCCGAAAGCTCCCGGACAATATCACCTTCCCGTCCTGATTCAGGATCGTATATTGCGATTTATTCAGGGAAAAATTACAGGAAGATCCCCAGCTGTCCGCATAAACCGACAGGTTTAATTTCGTATTGCCGTTGGTACTGATCCCCCGGTAGCCTCTCGTATTCCAACAGTTCCCCGAATCCCAGTAATACCTTGACCACCCGGCACGAATAATATGAAAGGGATCGTCATCCTTGGTATGGCTGTAAGCACTGGTAGCGGTATATGTCTCACAGTAATCATCGTGACCCGTCACATAATGCTCCCAGCTGCCAAGCGCCGGAGTATACGCAGCTTCCTTGTAGCACTGGTTTGTATGGGTATGAACGATCTTCTCGCCCGCACTTCCACCCTGATAGCCGGCACCTCCGCCTGCCATTCCGTCCTCACCGTTACTTTCTTCCCGCACACTCTCGGCACTGCCGCCGGCTTTTCCGTCTCCCGCCGGGGAAGCACCGCCTCCACCACCGGCAATGAGAAGTATCCCCTTACGATCCGATACCAGGGAAGTCATACCGCCCCCGTTGCCGTAATCGGTGGCACTACCTCCGCCGTTGCCGCCATCCTGCCCTCCCGGGAAGCATGTGATCTTCTCGCCTTTTTGCAGCCAGAAAGTGCCCGATACCCGTCCGCCGTATCCGCCGACACAGGATTCAAAATTCTGCCCCTGGGCGCCTTCCGCCGTCAATGTATACAATCCGGTGTAGGGAATGGTGTATTGTGTAGGACCTCCACTGTAATTCTCCGTGATCTCAACCTGCGTCACACTGCTGATATCATCGGCGGAGTTGATACGACTCCAGGTGCTGTTCTCCCGCTTTTGGAACAACAGATAGGTCTTGTTCTTCTGATCCGCCTGGGACCAGCTAAGGTCCACTGCTCCTTTTCCGTCATTTGCCTTATAATTGTCCGAAGCCTCCAGTTCTAAGTCGACCCACTGGGCATACAGTGTCGTATCCGCAGAAGGTATGATCTTATCTCCTGCCGCTCCCGCAGGCTGCGTAAATGCCCGGTCATAATACCAGCCGCCGAAAGAAGAACCTGCTTTGGTCGTCCCAGGCAACGTCACCGGATCCGGCAGATATACCGCCTTCACTGTATCCGTATGCCCTTCAGAAGCGGAGAAGGTGTATCTTCCCTGCTCCAGTTCTCCCAGGAACGGAAGGATCCGGGTCCATTCTTTTAAATGCTGAGTGCTCCGAATAGACGGTACTGTCGTTCCGCCACCGGTCTCGAAGAATATCTGATATCCTGTGGGCGGCTGGAGTTCTTCTGTCTGCAGACGGTATTGCCTGCCATAGACATCCGTGATCTCTAACACACTCTCCCCATGGTACTTACCGCCGCTGGCATCGATCCGCAGCGTACTTTCGCAGGGACGCCACTGTGCATACAGTGTCACCGAACCGTTGTCCCGGTCTGTCCAGGTCGTTCTGTCCCGGTGATCCGCAGCTGCCAGGTTCTGTATCTCAGCTTCGTCCCTATAGGAATCCCCGCTTCCGTCCGACGCGGTATTCCACCCGGTGAATACATATCCGAAGCGGGTATAAGCATTTTTCGTCAGATGCGTAATGGGAGTTACTTCGTTTCCTTCGTAAATGGCAGCATTGTCATACATATGATAGCTTTCTCCCATGAATCCGAGGCAGGATCCGGCATCTGCGTTTGCGTCATATACGACCTTGTACTGATTGGGAGAGATCTCCCGGCATCTGTGTTCCGTGAACGTCACTCCCTGCTCCAGATTCGTGCAGAACGGGCAGAGATAATAATATGACTTTGGATTCTCATCACTGCCAAGATCCATGTAATGTATGGTCTGCGCCGCCTCTCTGCTCATATAAATATTCCATGTTTCTATCAATTCTCCGCAATCCGCACAGTAAGGTTTCCAGCCGGAATAATAATACCTCTGGCACTTTATGGTGCCGAACCGCAGATCATGCCAGCCCTGTTTCTTCCCATAAGCATTGTGGATGCACTGCGCCCGCCGCCAGGTGACTTTCCAGGATCCCACCGGCACCTCTCCCATACGCCTGACACTGTAATAGTGTTCTCCCGTCTTCAGTTCTCTCAGAGAAGACGGGATTCCCGTGGATATCACCGCATTTTCACTGTACCACTCATACCCCCGGTCTCCGGCACAGGTGGTCCATGCCTGCCCGTCCGGGCTGAAGGATACATACGGACTGTTATAGATCGTCTTTTTTTCATAAGCCTGCACCTGCCCCAATGGGAATAACAGTCCGATTCCCACCGCCAGCATCACAGTCCTATAGATTTGCAGGCATATTTTCCGATATCTTTCCCAATACCTTTTCTTTGCCATGCCCCTTCTCCTTCTTATGGTATTTTCCGGTCACCTGTCAGTCGCAGATCTTGACGACCCGAAGCGAACCCTTTGCCAGATTTTTATAAAAGTCCTCCACGTTTTCACTGTCCATATAAATATTGATCCGCTGTGCCGGTGTGGTGGTATCCTCGCTCTGGATACTGTTGCCGCTCTGATCAAAGACCTGCTGCACAAACAGATTCCGCCAGACGAGAGTGGTATTTGTCGGTTCTTCTTCCTTATCGATACAATAGATATGGATTCTATCCCCCGCCCGGAGAACCCCTCCCACTGCCTGATACAGGTCTTCCGCCCGGAAGCCGGCAATCACCGGTTCCGACATTTCCTTAAGAATCTGCGCCTTACTCTCCGTCATTTCCAAAGTTATTACGCTTCCCTTACCGATGGCACACACCGTCACTTCGCCGAGAAGCTTCTCTTCGTCTGTCACTGCCGTCTGCGGAACGATCCTTTGATCGATCTCCTGCAATGTGACATAGTCTCCGAGATTCTCCGGTGTCAGTTCTTCTCCCCGGGGAATGTCTGTCGCCGCCACATACACGGTCTCCTTCTCGTACTCCGCCAGCGCCTTCTTCTCTGTCTGCAGCATCACGCCGAATACCGCTGCCGCCGCAATAAAAGCTGCCAGAATACTGCCGCTCCATATTCTGTTTTTTGTCGTCTGGTTCATTTTACTCGGTTTCCGTAATTTCATCTTCGCTCTCCCTGTCATTTTCTCTTACGATATCCACAAGCTTTCCCTTATGTGCCTCTATGGCAGTTCCCAGGAACCCCTCTACGAAATAAGTGATCTCACTGTATACACCGGTCTGTTCTATGTATTGCCCCGCGGGTGTCTTCACCTCACCGAGTTCTCCCTGCCATTCCAGGATCTGTCCTTCCGCTGTTCTTTCCCATACTTTCACGTGTTTCTTCGAGACATTGTACAGAATATATTTCTGTATGGTGACCTGTCCCGAGATCAGCTTCCGGTTCCCCGCACAGAACGTATCATCCAGTCCAAGGTTCTCCTTCAGTGCATGGCAATACCGCTCATATGCTTCCTCCGGATCTGTGATCCGTACTTTCTGCGTAATGCCGTATTCTTCCACGTCGATCACCGCCGATGCCAGTCCCGACAACGCCAGAGCATCTTCCATATACATGGCAGATTCTCTGTACAGCGCGACCTGTAGCTGCATGTACAAAAGGATCGATAAAAACAGTAAAAGAAACAGCCCCAGAACCCAGGAGACCACACCTTCTTCCGTCCGGTACAGGCTTCTCTTAATTTTTCGCCGTAGATACTCTCTTTTCGTATATTTCATAGTTTTCTCCAAGCCGACCGCGGATCTGCAGCACCACATCATTGCCGTATCCCACAGGTTCCAGGGAGCTTCCGGCATAATCGATCTGCGTAAGTCCCAGTTCTTCCAGTCTCCCGGTCAGTTCTGTCCTGTCCAGTGGTGTCAGATAACCATCGGTTTCCATTTTCAGCAGATAGCACCTTGCCAGCTGTCCCACTTCTGATTTTTTTGCAATGAGCTGCACATTTTCCATGTAACTTAGCATCACAGCGGTCAGTGCCAGTACACACAGCCCCATTGCCAGTATCTCTCCCACATTACCGGGTTCTTTTTTCCGTCCTGTCATATCCGCTCCCACCTCATACTCCGGTGAGAATATCCGCAGCCTTGCTCTGCATTGCCGTCACGATGGTCTGGATAAATGTGGTCAGGCTGTCCTTCATCACCACGCACAGTAACAGCGCAATAATGCACAATCCCACGGTTACCAGGATGCCATCGATTCCCGGTTCCCTGCGCAGGGCATGCTCCTTTACTTTTCCTTTGATCTGTTCCCATTTTCTCATCCACTGATTTTTCATCTGTTTTCTCCCTTCTTTTTTTGAAATTGTTATTTAGAATCTCACTGCCGCCCGGAACATATATCCCACGCAGGCATACAGGATCACTCCCAGTGTTGCACCCAGCATTCCCAGCTGATAAAAAGTAATGCTGCGGTCCAGTGCGCTCTTCTGGTGTCTCAGTGCCGCCAGTTCCATATCTTTCAACTGTTCTCCCATATCACGGAACAGTTCCACAGCCTGTCCGGATTCTCCTGCCTGGATCAGGGTGATGCACAGGGCATCGATCTGCCTGTTATCAAACTTCCCCTGAAAATCGGATAACGCCGTCAGCACGTCCGACTGCATGACCAGATCTCCCGCCAGCTCCACCAGTGCCTGCTGCAATCTCGGATGTCTTACGCTCTGGCAGCATTCCGTCAGTGCATCCGACGCATAGATACCAGCCCGGATCTGTACTTCCAGTGCCTGATATATCAGCTTGATCTCCGGAAGCATGCTCCGGTTGTCACTGTCATTCAGATACACTAACAGCACCTCCGGCAGAAAATACAGCAGCACTGCCGTAAGTAGGGCATATCCGGTGCCCATCTGCATCAGACACACCGCTCCGGCGCTTGCTAACAATAACCTGCCCAGGAAATACTTCATAGCGGTAATCTTTTTCCCATAATGATATCCGGCACCATTACGCCTCAGCCTCCTTTCCGTTTGTTCTCTCCAGGTGCCGATCTTACGGTTCTCCCGGATCAGCCCCGCGAATTCTTCCCAGGCATGCACGATCGTCTGTGGGGTCGTCCCGGTTCCTAGACGGAATACAAAGATTCCTCCAAACACTGCTACCAGAAGCTTAGGTATCCATAGCAATCGAAAGCTCATCTTTTGTCTCCTTCCTGTCTTTTATCCTCTTTTATTGCTACCCTTATTCAAAACTCCCTGTTATCTGTGGAAGCCGTACACTTTGCGAAGGAACAGAAACAGTATCAACACATAACTGCCCACCGCCAGGTGCCCCGGCAGACTCCCTGTCAGAATCTTCCAGACGGATTCATCGATCAGCCGGTCCACCGTCAGCAGGGCAAATATCGACATAGCTGCCAACAGCCCCATATTCACCGCTGCTTCCCGCAGCATCCCTTTCCGCTCTTCCTCCGTTCGCAGATATTCCCGCACAGAGCGTCTGCTACTGTCCACCAGTGTGGTCAGATCCGCCATATACCGGATACTGATCTCCAGATTCCTTGCCAATTCCTTGAATTTGGGATGTTCCACTTTTTCCGCCATCGTTAGCAGTGCCGTGGAATGATCCCCGGTGGTCTGGGTCTCGTAAGCACATTCCTCCATAACTCCCCGCAGCGGTTCTTCCAGGTATTTGCTGACCTGCCCCAGGACAGAAGTGATCTCTCCGGCGGTGAGGCTGTAATTCCCCAGGAAATTCAGGCATTTCAACAGATCATCATTCACGGAACGGAATTCCAGGAACCGGAGCGTATTCATAAGCAGCCATTCCGCCACCGCCGCACTTCCTGTTACGAAAACCGACGCCGGCAGATCTCCGCCGATCATCTGCACCGCGAAAAACACTCCGGCATACAAAAGCAAGTTCCCTGCGATCCATCTCTCCGCGGTGCATCCGGGAAATCTTCTCTGCAGCCCGCTGTAACGCAAAGCTTCTTCCATACGGTACCAAAAGCTATTCTTCCGCCGAAGCTCCATCAGCCGGTGTCTGTTGTCTAGCGCCCGCAGCTGCGAAGCCCGGTCCATCCCTTCTTTGGTTCGGCTCAGCAGTTCTCCTGCCTTCTTCAGCCATGTCATCTGACCGAAAAGAAGTAAAAAGCCCGTAAATATTAAACAAAAGATCCATACGTATATGATCATAAGTTTCTCCTCTCAGGTATTGTTCAAAACAGTCTCTCATATTCCAGGTTCTCTTTCTCCGCATTCCAGCCCAGACAGGCAAAAATCTCCTTTACTTTATAGTGTTCCATGAACACCAGGGTCTGAAAGCAGTCCATCATTTTCATTAATTCATTGCGGGAATACCGGCTGTCATACATGGCATAGTCCACGATCTTCTCCGGTGCCCTGTCCGCCGACGGTGCATGCACCGTGGCAGCGCAGATCTGCCCCGTATAAGCGGCATTTAACAGATACAATGCCTCCCCGCCCTTCACTTCACCGATGATGAAAAAGTCCACATCCATCGTAAGTCCAGCAATGCTGATATGCTTCAGATCATAGTTCACGCTGCTCTCCGAAGTTCCCGGGAGGGAATGCAGAAACATCATGTCCGGATGGTAGATCGTCGTCAGTTCATCCGCCTGCTGTGCCACCAGGATCGCCATATCGTCGGGGAGCGTCTCCTTCAGGGCATTGAGCAGAGTCGTCTTGCCGGAAGAGTTGCCGCCGCAGATCAGCGTCGAACCCTGCCGGAATCTCTGCACCAGAAGTTCCGCCGTATCCCTGTCTAACATCTCCCGCTCCACCAGCTCCGTCATCATCGGAAATGCTTTCGGCACCTTGCGGATACAGAGATACGGCTCACTGTAGGTATTCACAATGGGCATGGACAGGGTAAAGCGGAAGATAAAATCCGGATGGCTCTCCGTATCCGTGAATCTCTGAATCGCATTCAGATTCGAGATATTGACCTGATTCCTGGCAGCGATATAATCAATAAACTGGCGGTATTCTCTCTCCGAAGCAAAGGCAATCCCGGCATCCATGCGCTTCCCAAGCCGCTTGATCCGGATGCAGTCATGGCTCACCACACGGATATCCGAGATGTCTTTATCATCCATGAGCGGCGACAGTCTGGAATACCCGAACACATACTGCTCAAATTCTTTTAACAGCGCCTCTTTTTTCTCCTTAGGAAGTAAATACCGATCTATGTGTTTTCCGGCTTCCTGTAAAAAATCTTCTTTTCCGAGAATTCCCTTTTTCACCTGCACCAACAGTGTCTGCTTCTGCGTCAGGAAATCTTCTATCAGTCTCTGTAATTCCTCTTCCATTTTCTCCTCTCTTTCTATTACTTTGCATTACGTTTTATAATATCCTTAATATCGTTTATCTATGTATATAAAAAGAAGACCTGCTCTGCATGCTTCCTGATCCTTTTGATCATTTTCTGTCCTGTGATCCCTGGTCGAATATGACCTGATAATAAGACACCGACTCTGACGGAACCTGTCGGTAATATGCAGATTACTCCCTCTGCAAGGATATGTCAATGCTCCGAAAACTATTTCCTCATTTTCATGATAATGCTCAAAAAAGACCGCCTTCTGTCTGCTTTTCTCCGGAAAAGTCAGTCGGAATGCGGTCTTGCGCTTTGTATATTTTGTCTTTGTCTATTTTGCCATATTTTGTGCCTGTTCCTGGGCAAGCAACAGCCTGTCGAACTCGTCAACCGGCATGGGACGGTAGAATAAGAAGCCTTGTACATCTGTACAATGACACCCTAACAGGAACTCTTTCTGCTCCTCAGTCTCCACACCTTCGATCACAATATGTACCCCCAGCTGCTGCAGCATGGCGATGGTGTTACGGATGATGATCAGACTCTTGTCTTTCTCCAGATCCCGGATAAATTCTCTGTCAATCTTGATCTCGTCCAGCGTCTGATTCTTCAACATGTTCATGGTGGAATAACCCGTACCGAAGTCGTCCATAGACACCAGAAATCCCTGTGTCCGCAGATTCTCCATCCTCTGATACATGCCTTCCTCATCCTCCAGGAACGCACTCTCCGTCAATTCCAGCGGAACATACTCGGCAGGAATATCGTATTTACCCCGAAGCCGGGTCAGATTCTCCGCCAGCCGGGGGTCATAGGCATGCAGTCTGGATACGTTAATGGAAATGGGCACTAATTTCCGCCCCTCTTCCTTCAATTTTCCCATATAGGCAAACACTTTCTCCCAAATATATTCATCCACGTTGATGACAAAACCATTCTTCTCCAGCACCGGAATAAATTCTCCCGGTGGGATCAAGCCCTTCTCCGGATGCTGCCAGCGGACCAGTGCCTCTCCACCGATGATCCGTCCGGTGCTCATATCCACCTTAGGCTGTACATACAGAACCAGTTCCCCGTTCTCCAGGGCTCCTACAATGTCATTCTCCACCTGGCGCTCCCGCATCTGTTGTCTGCGCATTTTTTCATCAAAAATGGCATAGGTCTGGTATACTTTTCCCTTGATGCTGTTCATCGCCATGGTGGCGCAGTCCTTCAGATAACTGACTGCCGGCTCTCTCTCCGGAGAGATACCGATACCGAAGGAAGGCTGTACTTTATAGGCAAACGGGAACTCATCGATCCTTTTCTTAATATCATTTACAATGTTTTCCAGTTCCTTTACTTCCTCATAACTGGTGCACAGGCAGAAAATATCCGCCCGGACATGACAGGAATAAGTATCCGGTCGTCTATCCTCATATTCCTGAAAACAATCCGCAATAAATTTCAACAGCCGATCCCCCTCGTCCCTGCTGCAGAATTCATTCACCGCCTTGAACTGCGCGATGTCCATGATTACAACGCCGTACTTTTTATGCGGCTTGGCCTTGATCATTTCCCCGCACAAATAAAAAAAGGACTTCATATTGTGCAGATTCGTAAGTCCGTTACGATTCTTCTCTACATTGCTCTCCGCCATTTTCCTAAGCGAGTACAGGTACAATTCTTCTTTTCCCGCATCCGTGGTCTGAGGAGACGCCTCCACAACTTCTTCTTTTGCTCTCTGATATGCCATAAGCATTCCCCACAAGTTTCTTTATTTTTAGGGCCTTCTCTATTTGTTTATTATACCTCTTTTTATTTCTTTTTTCCACTCTATCAGCATTTTCTTCCAAAAGAAAACGGCAGTCCCAAAAGGTTCTGCCGCATTCCGATGTATTTCGTTATCTTCTGTTATTGGTAACTATTCAGAGCCATTAAATATCAGCTAAGCCTCGATG
>CAVFMG010000003.1:44783-45627 GCA_963623435.1 Odoribacter splanchnicus | reverse complement strand
GCGGAAAAAAGAAGAATTAAAGACTCTGGATATCAATGTTTTCTTATTAGAGAATAAGAGACTCAGAGAACAGCTTTCTTCCGTGGAAGAAAAATACAATCTTGCAGGCAGCGAATTAAATGAGACCAGCGAAAAATACGAAGGTATCAAGGAAGAATACGAGCGGATCCAGCAGGAGATCGAGAGTCTGGATGCCGCCATTGAAGCTGCCAGAGAGCAGCTGACGGATACCGGACTGATGCGGGGCAAATTAGAAGGCGAGATCAATGTCTTAAAGGAGCAGATCAATTCCGCCCACGGCAGTGAGAACCATCTGAACAACCGTAAAGCAGCCCTGGAAGAAGAGATCGCCGCTAAAGAAAAAGAAAAGCAGGATATCTTAACCGATAAAAAGGATACGGATACCCAGGTTCAGGAGATCGCGGAAGCTGCAGCAAAAGCAAAGGCTGATCTGGAAGCTATCCAGAACAAGATCACCGAACTCAATAATAACGTTGAAGCCGGGAAAAATACCATCATCGGAGAACTGAACCAGCGTGCCACCATCAAGTCCAAGATGGGACGCTTCGATACCATGATGGAGCAGATCAATATCCGTAAGGCAGAGCTGAATTCCCGCTTGCTTCGTGCCAAATCCGACGAGGCGGCAAGAGAAGAGACGGTGAAGAAGTTAGAAGAGACCTTCGCTACCGTGACCGAAGAACTGCGGCAGATGACTGAACAGGAAGCGGCATCCGAACTGGAACTGGGCAATATCCGT
This sequence comes from Odoribacter splanchnicus, assembly GCA_963623435.1. Taxonomy (GTDB): domain Bacteria; phylum Bacillota; class Clostridia; order Lachnospirales; family Lachnospiraceae; genus Acetatifactor. Next base: position 44,867 of record CAVFMG010000003.1, on the reverse strand, counting down.
GAGAATCTCACCGGACTGGATGCAAAGCTACGGGAGACGCAGAACCGTTTCCATCAGGAACAGTCCAAGTTAGAAGCCCTGACC
>CAVFMG010000003.1:0-44773 GCA_963623435.1 Odoribacter splanchnicus | reverse complement strand
GACCAATATTACCGAGCGCTATGACGGTTACGGCGGCAGCGTCAAGAAAGTCATGGAGCAGAAGGAGAAGGAAAAAGGTATCATCGGTGTCGTAGCGGACATCATTCAGGTAGAGGCAAAATACGAGACCGCCATCGAGACCGCGCTGGGCGGCAATATCCAGAACATCGTAACGGATAATGAAGAGACCGCCAAGCATATGATCGGGTTCTTAAAGCAGAACCGTCTCGGAAGAGCTACATTCCTGCCCCTGACCAGCATTACCAAGCCCCAGGAATTCAAGAATCCGGAGGCACTGAAGGAAAAAGGCGTCATCGGCATGGCGGATGAACTGGTGGGTACAGAAAAAGAATACCGCAATGTGGCGAAAGCCATGCTGGGACGTATTGTTGTGGTGGACAACGTGGAAAATGCTGTAAAGATCGCAAGAAAATTCGATTACGGTATCCGTATGGTCACACTGGAGGGTGAACTTTTGGTGCCCGGTGGTGCCATCAGCGGTGGTGCGTTTAAGAATAACAGCAATCTCCTGGGAAGACGTCGTGAGATGGACGAACTGGAGAAAAAGGTGAAAAAGCTCTCTGAGGATATCAAGACTTATAATCAGAAGATCGAAGACACCAAGACGAAGAGAAATAAGCTCCGTATGGATCTGGAAGCATTGAAGACCGAGATGCAGCGCAAGTCCATCGAGCAGAATACCGCCAGATTAAATATCTCCCAGGCGAGAGAACGTATGGAAGAAGAGGCGGAGAGTGCACAGTCCCTGAAGCTGGAAGAACAGGAGATCGAGACCAAGATCTTCGAGATTCGTTCCGGCAAGGAATCCATTACCCAGGAGCTGGCTGCCAGTGAAGAACTGGAGAAGACGACCCAGGAGCAGATCCTTGCATTCCAGAAGGAACTGGAGAGCTGCAGACTGGAAGAAAGCGAAGCATCCGCTCACGCCGGAGAATGGGATGTAAAGGTCGAGAAGATGCGCCAGGCGCTGGATTACAAGCAGGCAAACGTAGACCGTATAGGCGGCGAACTGGAGCGGGCACAGGCAGAGCTTGCGGAGATTTTACAGGCACTGACGGAAAATGCTCAGGAAGTGGAAAATAAGAAGAATAACATTCTGGAGATCGAGAAGACCATAGCGGCTTCCCACGAGAGCCAGGATGCTTCCAAGAAAAAGCTAGACGAAGACATTACGAAGAAAGAAGAACTGTCTGCAAAGCAGAAAGGTTTCTTCCAAAGCAGAGAAGAGATGTCCGAGCGCATGAATGCTCTGGACAAGGAAGTCTACCGTCTGAGCGAACAGAAGAAGAAACTGGAAGACGGCATCGAAGGTCAGATCAACTACATGTGGGATGAGTACGAGCTCACCTTAAGCGATGCGGCAGGGCTTCGCAACGAAGAGATGAACGATCTGCCCGCCATGAAGCGTGAGATCAGCGGTCTGAAAGACGAGATCCGTAAGCTTGGCAATGTCAATGTCAATGCCATCGAAGATTACAAGAATCTGATGGAACGCTATACTTTCATGAAGACCCAGCACGATGATCTGGTCGAGGCGGAGAAGACGCTGGAAGGGATCATCGAAGAACTTGATACCGCCATGCGGAAACAGTTCACAGAGAAATTCGCAGAGATCAGCAGAGAGTTCGATAAAGTATTCAAGGAACTCTTCGGCGGCGGAAAAGGAACGCTGGAACTGATGGAGGATGAGGATATCCTGGAAGCAGGCATTCGTATCATCGCACAGCCTCCCGGGAAAAAACTGCAGAATATGATGCAACTCTCCGGCGGAGAAAAAGCATTATCCGCCATCTCCTTATTGTTTGCCATCCAGAACTTAAAGCCCTCACCGTTCTGTCTGCTGGACGAGATCGAGGCGGCACTGGATGATTCTAACGTAGGACGTTTTGCAAAGTATTTACATAAGCTGACCAAGAACACCCAGTTCATCGTCATTACCCACAGACGAGGAACCATGGAACAGGTGGACAGACTGTACGGTATCACTATGCAGGAGAAGGGTGTATCTACGTTAGTCAGCGTCAACCTCATTGATAAGGACCTTGACGACTAGATAGGGAGGAAATCGAATGAGTGAGGAAAAGAAGGGCTTTTTTGCCCGATTAAAAGAAGGACTGACCAAGACTCGTGACAATATTGTCCGCGGGATCGATTCGGTATTCAGCGGTTTCTCCGCCATTGATGATGATTTCTATGAAGAACTGGAAGAGATCCTCATTATGGGAGATATCGGTGTCAACGCCACCACCGCTATCGTAGAGAGATTAAAACAGCAGGTGAAGGAAAAACATATCAAGGAACCTTCCGAATGCAAACAGCTTCTGATCGAAAGCATTAAGGAGCAGATGCAGGTGGATGAGACCGCCTACGATTTTGAGAAAGAACAGTCCGTAATCATGGTCATCGGCGTCAATGGTGTGGGCAAGACCACTTCCGTGGGCAAGCTTGCCGGTAAACTGAAGGATGAGGGCAGGAAAGTCCTTATTGCCGCAGCGGATACGTTCCGTGCCGCAGCGGGAGACCAGCTGGCAGAATGGGCTTCCCGGGCGGATGTGCCCATGATTGGCGGGAAAGAAGGTGCGGATCCTGCCAGCGTGGTATTCGATGCCGTAAATGCGGCGAAGGCGCGAGGTGTGGATGTACTTCTCATCGATACCGCAGGCAGACTGCATAATAAAAAGAACCTGATGGAAGAGCTTCGCAAGATGAACCGTATCATTGACAAGGAGTTCCCGAACGCTCACAGAGAGAACCTGATCGTGTTAGACGGTACCACCGGACAGAATGCACTGGTACAGGCGAGGGAATTCGGTGAGGTGGCGGATCTTACGGGGATCATCCTCACGAAGATGGACGGAACGGCAAAGGGCGGTATCGCTGTGGCAATCCAGTCCGAACTGAAGGTTCCGGTAAAATATATCGGTGTGGGAGAGACCATTGAGGATCTCCAAAAATTCAATTCCGATGAATTCGTAAATGCATTATTTGATGTGAACATGGATGACATCGGAGAACTGCATCTGCCGGGGGAAGAAGCCGAAGAGACAGATACAGAAGAGGAATAACAGGCAGACCAAAGAAAGTGTGACAGAAAGGCATGGGAAGAAAAATGCAGGAAGAAATGTTGACTTTAGAGAAATTCGAAGAAGCAAGTGAGATCGTAAAAAAAGTTACTTTAGAGACCAAGCTGGTATACAGTGATTATTTCAGCGCCCAGACCGGCAACCGCGTATACTTAAAGCCCGAGAATTTACAGTTCACCGGAGCTTACAAGTTGAGAGGCGCCTATTATAAAATGAGCACTCTGACCGATGAAGAGCGTGCCAAAGGTCTGATCACCGCCTCCGCAGGCAACCATGCCCAGGGCGTGGCTTATGCAGCAAAATGCTATGGCAGCAAGGCAACCATCGTAATGCCCACCACCACACCTCTGATTAAGGTAAACCGTACCAGAGGCTATGGCGCAGAGGTCGTACTGCACGGAGATGTCTACGATGAGGCTTGCGCAAAGGCATACGAGCTGGCAGAAGAGCACGGCTATACTTTCATCCATCCTTTTGATGATCTGACCGTAGCTACCGGTCAGGGTACCATCGCCATGGAGATCTTCAAGGAGCTTCCTTTGGTAGATTATATTCTGGTTCCCATCGGTGGCGGCGGACTGGCAACCGGTGTTTCCACGCTGGCAAAAATGCTGAATCCGAAGATCAAGGTCATCGGCGTAGAGCCTGCCGGAGCCAACTGTATGCAGGTATCCTTAAAGAACGGCAAAGTCACCACGCTGCCCAAGGTCAACACCATCGCAGACGGTACCGCAGTAAAGACCCCCGGAAGCAAGATTTTCCCGTACTTACAGAAGAATCTGGACGATGTGATCACCGTGGAGGATGAGGATCTGGTAGTGGCATTCCTCGACATGGTAGAGAATCACAAGATGATCGTGGAGAACTCGGGTCTTCTGACCGTTGCAGCCTTAAAGCAGTTAAAGGTAAAGGATAAGCGTATCGTATCGATTCTTAGTGGCGGTAACATGGATGTCATCACCATGTCTTCCGTAGTACAGCAGGGTCTGATCTTAAGAGACCGTATCTTTACCGTATCCGTACTGCTTCCTGATAAGCCCGGTGAGCTGTGCAGAGTATCCGGCATTATTGCAGGCGTCAACGGTAATGTTATCAAACTGGAGCACAACCAGTTCGTATCCATCAACCGTAGTGCAGCCGTGGAGCTGCGTATCACCTTAGAGGCTTTCGGCACCGATCACAAGAATGAGATCATTGCCGCCCTGAAAAAAGAAGGCTATCAGCCGAAATTAGTCAGAGCAAACATCTAAGGTCTTAATCTGATTTTGATTTGAAAAGAAGTGAATGTATCACCGATAAAAGCCGCATATTATAGATATGCGGCTTTTATGTGTAACATTGCAAATGGAGAGATAGTTATGACAAAGAAGACAGAAAAAGAACTGGAAATACAGAGGCTGGATAAGAAGACTCCTTTACAGATGCTCTGGGATTATGTGATGATCACGGTAGCGTCTTTTGTCTATGCGGTATCCGTCAGTTTATTTTTGGATCCCAACTCCCTGGCACCCGGCGGTATCACCGGTATCGCCATTATTTTAAACCGGCTGTTTGGGATTGAGACCGGTACCTGGATGTTGCTCATTAATATTCCTATTTTGCTGATCGGCATCTGGAAATTCGGACTTCGATTCATTCTGTCCACCATTTATTGTACAGCAATGACATCCCTGTTCACGAATCTGCTGACACCGGTGGGGGCAGTGACGACAGATCCGCTGTTAGCATCTCTGACCGGCAGTGCCCTGATGGCAGTATCCATGGGATGGGTGTTCAAGGCAGGCTCCACCACCGGTGGCACGGATATCATTATCAAACTGCTTCGGATAAAGTTTCCGTTTCTTAAGACCGGAGCGCTGTTTTTCCTGACGGATGTAGTCATCGTCATTGCATCGGCATTTGTATTCCAGAATATTGACAAGGCATTGTACGCCGGCATCGTGGTCATCATAACCTCTGTAGTGCTGGATGTGGTGCTGTATGGAAGAGATGAGGCGAAGCTGATCTATATTATCAGTGACCATGCGGAAAAAATCGCGGGAAGGCTGCTGGAGGAACTGGATATCGGCGTGACCTATGTGCAGGGCAGTGGTGCCTATAGCGGCAAGGAGAAGAGTGTCATCATGTGCGCCATGAAGAAGAATATCTCCCCCAAGGCAGAGGAAATCGTAAAGGAAGAGGATCCTCTGGCCTTTATGATCGTCACCAGCGCCACCGAGATCTTCGGAGAGGGTTACAAGAGCTATTTCAGTGAGAGACTGTAAGCCGGGCAGACGCTATTTTTATGCAACAGCATAGCATAAGATAGACAGCGATGATATGATAGGAGTTATTTGATATGAACGATACAACATTAACTATAGAGGAGAAACAGTATAAACGGCTGACTGAGGAGCCGGTAGCACGGCTGATTCTGGAACTGGGACTGCCCACCACCATCAGCATGCTGATCACGAATCTGTATAATATGGTGGATACCTGGTTCGTCAGTCAGCTGGGTACCAGTGCCACCGGAGCAGTCGGCGTGGTGTTCGGTCTGATGGCAATCATTCAGGCATTTGGATTTATGTTCGGACATGGTGCTGGAAGCAATATCAGCCGCTTGCTCGGAGCTCATGAAAAGGAGCGGGCGAAAGCTTTTTCCGCTACGGGATTCTATCTGGCGGTGGGAGCGGGACTACTGGTGGCAGTGATCGGCATTGTGGATCTGAACGGTCTGTGCAGACTGCTGGGCAGTACGGAGACGATCCTACCCTATGCGAGGATATATGCTTTTTACATTCTGCTGTCGGCACCGGCGATGGCGTCCAGCTGTGTGATGAACAATGTGCTCCGGTATGAGGGCTATGCGAACCTTGCCATGGTGGGACTGGTCTCCGGCGGGATCTTAAATATGGCGGGAGATGCCATTCTGATGTGGGGCTGTAATCTGGGCATCCGGGGAGCTGCACTTTCCACCATGATCTCCCAGTACATATCCTTCGGGATCCTGTTGTTCTTTTTCCTGCGGGGGAAGACACAGAGCAGCCTGGCACCGAAATATTTTACCTGGGAGTTTGCCGTGCATAAGAACATTATTACCGCAGGTTTTCCCAGCATGATGCGGCAGGGACTGACCAGTGTGTCCACCATGGTATTGAATGCGCAGGCAGCAGTCTATGGAGATATTGCCATTGCCGCCATGAGTGTGGTGTCTCGTATTTTCAATTTCGTATTCAGCGTGGCACTGGGCATCGGTCAGGGCTTCCAGCCGGTATCGTCTTTCAATTATGGGGCGAAGAAGTATTCCCGTGTGAAGAAAGCGTTCTGGTTCACCCTGTGCGCCAGTCTGGTGACCATGGTAATGTTCGCAGGTGTGGTGTATGTGTTCCGCAGAGAGTTGCTGTTAGAATTCCTTACGGATATGGATGCCTATGAGATCGCGTTTTACGCTTTGCAGATCCAGTGTCTGACACTGCCGTTTATCCCGGTATGCATCTGCGGCAACATGCTGTTCCAGTCCATCGGAAAGGGCGGCAGAGCTACGATCTTAGCATCTTTCCGAAGCGGCTCCATCTATATCCCGGCGCTGCTTGTCATGACAGCGTTCTGGGGACTTCGGGGCATCCAGTGGTCACAGCCGGTGTCCGATATTTTATCCGCGGTTTTATCGCTGCCGGTGGCTGTGGCGTTCTTAAAAGGGCTGCCGGAAGATGGCAGGGAAATATAAATATGGCGATAAGTAAATAAATTCCCGAATTGCTTTTATATTTTTGAAAAATGGTATACACTAGAACTATATAAGTTCTGTACAACAAGAATTTCGCGAAAGGGTGGTTACAGTATGCTGAAACAGTGGATCCCGGCGGCAAAGCCGGAAAAAGAGGAACTGGAAAAACGACTGGATGCGGCGCAGGAGGAGCTTGGGAGGCTCCAGATGCAGATCAAGGAGCATAAGCTTCCGGTACTGGTGCTGATCGAGGGCTGGGGTGCCGCCGGCAAGGGCAGTACCATCGGCGGAATCATTAAAAATATTGATCCGCGGTTCTTTAAAGTGGCATCCATGTCCGCACCGACGGAGGAAGAGAAGCGCAAACCTTTCCTGTATCGTTATTTTGTAAAAATTCCGGAAGCCGGGAAGTTTGAGTTTCTGGATTCCGGCTGGATGGATGAGGTAACGAAGGGAAGACTCCGCGGCGAACTGTCGGATAAGCAGTATGCGGAACGCATTGAGAGCATCAAGCGTTTTGAACGACAGCTGACGGACAATGGTTATCTGGTGCTGAAGCTCTTTTTCCAGATTGGGAAAAAGGAGCAGAAAAAGCGCCTGGAGGAACTGGAAGGCAACAAGGACACTGCATGGCGCGTTGGCGAGAACGACTGGTGGCAGAATAAGCATTATGACAAATGCGAGGAAGTCTTCGACAAGTACCTCACCGATACCAACGCTTCTGTAGCGCCCTGGTACATCATAGATTCCGGGGATAAAAAGTGGGCGGAACTACAGGTACTGGAGACGCTGTGCAGCGGCATCCATGTGGCTTTACAGAACGAGAGTCTGGCAGTGCCCATTTTGCAGAATGTATTTCCTCTGGTGAAAATGCCGAAGCTGTCCGAAGTGGAACTGGACAAGGAGATCTCCGAGGAAGAATACAAGAGAGAGCTGCGTCACCTGCAGAAGAAGCTGAATGCTTTGCATTACCGTCTGTATCGTAAGAAGATCCCGGTAGTCATCGCCTACGAGGGATGGGATGCCGCCGGCAAGGGCGGCAATATCAAACGGATCGCCGGAGCACTGGATCCCAGAGGCTATGAGGTACACCCTATCGCAAGCCCGGAACCCCATGAGAAAGCGAGACATTATCTCTGGCGATTCTGGACGAGACTGCCCAAGACCGGACATATCGCCATTTTTGACCGCACCTGGTATGGACGTGTTATGGTGGAGCGCCTGGAGGGCTTTTGCAGCACCAACGACTGGCAGCGGGCTTACAACGAGATCAACGAGTTCGAGAAGGAACTGTCCCAGTGGGGTGCAGTGATCATCAAATTCTGGGTGCAGATCGACAAAGACACCCAGCTGGAACGTTTCACAGAGCGGCAGAACACGCCGGAGAAGCAATGGAAGATCACGGACGAAGACTGGCGCAACCGGGATAAATGGGACCAGTACGAGGATGCCGTGAATGAGATGCTGCAGAAGACCAGCACGGAGTATGCGCCCTGGCATATTCTGGAATCTGTGGATAAAAAATATGCCAGAATCAAAGCATTGAAGATCGTAATCGCGGAACTGGAAAAGGCACTGGAATAAAATAAAAAACAAAACTATGGCAAAAACCGTCTGAAAGGGACGGTTTTTGTTGCGTTATAAGCGGAAGTTTTCTATAATTGGACATAAAGCAAGTTACCGGCTGCAGAAGCGACCGGTCGGGAGGAGAAAACATGGGCGAGAACCGTAAGATATATGCAGCGTTACTTGGCGCAGGAACCGTGGGCAGCGGTGTATACAAACTGGCAGGAATGCAGGAAGAAGATATCTGCCTGAAAACAGGGGCACAGCTGGAGATCAAAAAGATCCTGGTGCGGAATCCGGGAAAGGTAAGAGAAGGAATCCCGCAGGAACTGTTCACGGATAACTGGCAGGAAATCTTAGAGGATCCCAAGATCCAGATCGTTATTGAAGTCATGGGCGGCATAGAGCCTGCGAGAACCTATGTGGAAGAAGCCATGAAGGCGGGAAAACAGGTGGTTACTGCCAATAAGGATTTGCTGGCGGAGTACGGAGATCCACTGTTTGAGATCGCCACGGAGAATAAATGTGATTTACAGTTTGAGGCAGCAGTGGCAGGAGCCATTCCCATTATCCGACCTTTACGTCAGAGTCTGGCGGGAAGCCGGCTGACTGAGATCATGGGAATCGTTAACGGCACGACAAACTATATCCTGACGAAAATGTCCGAGGAAGGCATGGGGTATCAGGAAGCACTGGATATGGCGACGAGACTTGGCTATGCGGAGGCAGATCCCACAGCCGATGTGGAAGGCTATGACGCCGGACGCAAGATCGCCATTATGGCATCCATTGCGTTTGGCTCCCGGGTAACATTTCCTCAGGTCTATACAGAGGGCATCACGAAGATCACCGCAGAGGATATCCAGTATGCGAAAGAATTCGGCTACGTGATCAAGCTGCTAGGCATTACGAAGCTTACGGACAAAGGAATCGAAGTTAAGGTACATCCCACACTGATTCCGGACAGCCATCCCCTTGCCACCGTCAGAGATTCCTTCAACGCCGTGTTTGTGCATGGAGAGGCATGCGATGATGCCATGTTTATGGGACGGGGCGCCGGACAGATGCCTACCGCCAGTGCGGTACTGGGAGACGTCATCGACGTGATGCGCAATATTATCCACGGAAGCTGCGGCAAGATCGGCAGTGACAGCCACAAGAAGCTTCCCGTACTGGACGTAGAGGAGACGAAGAGCCGTTTCTTCCTGCGCTTACAGGTAGAGAACCGGGCAGGAGCCCTGGCGAATATCGCCGGAGTGCTGGGCAACAACGATGTCAGCATCGCCCAGATGGTACAGAAGCGCAGCCACGATGGCATCGCCGAGATCGTGGTCATCACCGATCTTGTGACGGAGAGGCACTTCAACGATGCCATCCGCATCATGGAAGGAATGTCCGTGGTAAGAGAGATTTCAGGCATTATCCGGGTATATTAAAAACATTTACAGGTGTAAAGAAAAAATACTTGACACCCAGGAATTTCTATAGTATGATAGCCAAGGTGCATATCGCATGACCTATAGAAAGGCACTGGATAAGATGGACAGGATTTTAGAACAGAATCTGTTGTATGACTTCTATGGTGAGCTTCTCACCGAGCATCAGCAGAGAGTGTATGAGGATGCAGTATATAATGATATGTCTCTCAGTGAGATCGCGGGAGAACAGGGCATCAGCAGGCAGGGCGTCCATGATCTGATCAAGCGTTGCGACCGGATCCTGCAGGATTACGAGAGCAAGCTTCATCTGGTGGAACGTTTCATGGCAGCCAAGGAGAAGATCGGTGAGATCGAACAGCTGACTGCACAGAATGACGCGGATCCTGGAGAACGTATGGACCGCATCCGGGAATTATCCAGATCTCTTTTAAAGGAATGGTAAGGAGCAGCAAATGGCATTTGAAAGTTTAACAGACAAACTCCAAAATGTTTTTAAAAACTTAAGAAGCAAAGGTCGTCTGACGGAAGAGGATGTTAAGTCCGCACTGAAGGAAGTCAAGATGGCGCTCCTGGAGGCCGATGTTAACTTCAAGGTAGTCAAACAGTTCGTGAAGGCAGTGGAAGAACGTGCCATTGGTCAGGATGTCATGAACGGTCTGAATCCCGGACAGATGGTGATCAAGATTGTAAATGAGGAAATGATCAATCTCATGGGCAGTGAGACCGCAGAGATCGCCATGCAGCCCGGCAAGGCAATTACCGTCATCATGATGGCAGGTCTTCAGGGTGCAGGTAAGACTACCGCGACTGCCAAGATTGCCGGCAAGCTGAAGCTCAAGGGCAAGAAGCCGCTGTTAGTAGCCTGCGATATTTATCGTCCCGCAGCCATTGAACAGTTACAGATCAATGGTAAGAAGCAGGAAGTCGATGTGTTCTCCATGGGAACGGATCACAAGCCTGCCGAGATTGCACAGAATGCCATCGCGTATGCGGAGAAGAACGGACATAATGTAGTGATCCTCGATACTGCCGGACGACTTCATGTAGATGAAGACATGATGGCGGAACTCCAGGAGATCAAAGCGACCGTGACCGTGCATCAGACACTTTTGGTAGTCGATGCCATGACCGGTCAGGATGCCGTAAATGTGGCAAAAGAATTCGATGAAAAGGTAGGCGTCGACGGTGTGATCCTGTCCAAGATGGACGGCGATACCAGAGGCGGTGCGGCACTTTCCATCAAGGCAGTCACCGGCAAGCCGATCCTCTTCGTAAGTATGGGCGAGAAGCTGTCTGACTTAGAGCAGTTCTATCCCAACCGTATGGCAAGCCGCATCTTAGGCATGGGCGATGTATTATCCCTCATCGACAAGGCGCAGGCGAGCATCGATATCGACGAAGAGAAGAGCCGCGATATGGCAGGGCGCATGAAGAAAGGTAAATTCGACTTTGAAGATTACCTGGAGAGCATGAAGCAGATGCGTAACATGGGCGGTTTGTCCAGTATTTTGGGAATGCTTCCCGGAATGGGCATTAAGGCATCGGACCTGGAGGGCGCCATCGACGAGACCCAGATGAAACGTACCGAAGCCATCGTATTATCCATGACGAAGGAAGAGCGCAAGAATCCTAAGATCCTGACTCCTCAGAGAAAGCACCGTATTGCAAAAGGTGCCGGTGTGGATATCGCAACAGTGAACCGGTTTATCAAGCAGTTCGAGCAGACCCAGAAGATGATGAAGCAGTTTAGCGGCGGTAAAAAAGGTCGCGGCGGCATGGGCGGTATGTTCGGCGGCGGAAAATTCCCCGGCATGGGCGGCAGATTTTTCTAGCACGTATTATTTAATTTTAGTCCGATATGAACAATCAGTTCTTATCATATAAATTTATTTTTTATTAATGGAGGAAAAAGAAATGGCAGTAAAGATCAGATTAAGAAGAATGGGACAGAAGAAGGCTCCTTTTTACAGAATTATCGTAGCAGATTCCCGTTCTCCCAGAGACGGTAGATTCATCGAGGAGATCGGTACCTACGATCCTTCCACCGATCCTTCCACTTTCAAAATCAACGAAGAGCTGGCTAAGAAGTGGTTACAGAACGGTGCTCAGCCTACCGAGCAGGTTGCTAAGCTTTTCAAGGTTGCAGGAATCGAGAAATAAGTTCTAAATATCTATTCATCGGAGGTGGATTATGAAGGAACTAGTAGAAGTAGTTGCAAAGGCACTCGTTGATAATCCGGATGAAGTAGTTGTAACTGAGAAGACAGAAGGGAAAAATATCGTCCTTGAACTTCATGTAGCTGCGTCCGATATGGGTAAGGTGATCGGTAAGCAGGGACGTATTGCAAAGGCAATCCGCTCCGTTGTGAAAGCAGCATCATCCAAAGACAACACAAGAGTGGACGTTGAGATCGTTTAATTCAGATTAGAAGGTCACAGACGTTGAGCGGAGAAACATACAGGCGTATGTTTCTCCGTTTTTTGGCTAAAAGCCGGAATGGAGTAAGACTATATGGAAGATCTGTTACAGGTCGGCATTATCACTTCCACCCACGGGGTGAGAGGAGAAGTAAAAGTATATCCCACTACGGATGACCCCAGAAGATTCCGCAGATTAAAGGAAGTCGTTCTGGATACCGGCAGGGAAAAATTGAATCTGGAAATCGAGGGTGTCAAGTTCTTTAAACAGTTTGTGATCTTAAAATTCAAAGGACTGGACAACATAAATGATATAGAAAAATACCGTCAGAAGAGTCTGTATGTGACCCGTAAAAATGCGGTACGTCTGCAAAGAGATGAGTATTTCATCGCGGATCTGATCGGGCTGAAGGTACAGGATGAAGACGGTAAGGAATTAGGTACGGTAAAAGATGTGATCGAGACCGGTGCCAACGATGTCTACGAGGTGGAAATGGCGGATGGTAAGAGCCTGCTTCTGCCCGCTATCAAACAGTGTATTCTGAACGTGGATGTGGAGAACGGCACGATGCAGGTGCATGTACTGGAAGGACTGCTTGACTTATGATGAAGTTTCATATTCTGACCCTGTTCCCGGAGATGGTGCAGCAGGGACTGGCGACCAGTATTTTAGGCAGAGCGGCGGAGAAGGATCTGATCTCCATCGATGCGGTGAATATCCGGGATTACACGCAGGACAAGCATGGGAAAGTGGATGATTACACCTATGGCGGCGGTGCCGGAATGCTGATGCAGGCACAGCCGGTGTATGATGCTTACCGTGCGGTGGCAGGAGAAAAAAAGGTGCGCTGTGTCTATCTGACTCCCCAGGGAGAGCCTTTTACACAGAAAAAGGCGAAAGAACTGTCCGGAGAAGAGGAACTGGTGCTTTTATGCGGCCATTACGAGGGAATCGATGAGAGAGTGTTGGAAGAGATCGTGACGGATTATATTTCCATCGGAGATTATGTCCTCACCGGCGGAGAACTGGCGGCGATGGTCGTGGTGGACGCTGTGGCGAGATTGGTGCCCGGAGTGCTTAATAACGACGAATCCGCCGAGACGGAGAGCTTTCATAATGATCTGCTGGAGTATCCCCAGTATTCTCGTCCCGAGGAATGGCACGGGAAGAAAGTACCGGAAGTACTTTTGTCCGGTAATCATAAAAAAATCAATGCCTGGCGCCTGGAGCAGTCCGAGCACCGCACCGAAGAGCGACGTCCGGATCTCTATGCAAGATACCAGGAAAAACAGCGGGTGATTAAAAAACTTTCCGCGAAGAAACGCATTTTTATTCATATGATGGAGACCCTGGCAAGAGGACGGGGAGAAGTCCTTTATGCGCAGGGGAAAAATGTACTGATCTACCTGCCGGAGATTCATAATGCTATGTTAAATGCAGAGGATGAGGAACATCTGGAACAAATGCTACCCCTGATTCCGGGGGACGTGGCGGAGCACAGCATGGTGACCGTAACCGATAGGTGGAACGACCGGATCAGCGACGTATTGGGGTATCATGGCAGTATGCTGTGTTCCCAGGCATGTTATACCAGAGGCGAACCGCTTCCGGTAAGGCATAAGGATATCCGGCAGCTGACGGAGGCAGAGGCTCCTTACGTGGCGGAGCATTATCATCTGGGAGATGATACTTATGTCCGGGAGAGGATCGCAGCCGGAGATGTGTACGGCATCTACATTGAGGGAAAACTCTGTGGCTTCATCGGCAGCCATAATGATGGCAGCATGGGAATGCTGTATGTGGAGCATGCATACCGCAGGCAGGGGCTGGCGGCTTCTCTGGAGGGGTATCTGATCAACAGACAGAGAGAGCAGGGCTTTGTTCCCTATGGTCATATTGTGGATGGTAATGATGCCTCCATACGCCTGCAGGAGAGCCTGGGGCTGAATCTGTCGGAAGCTGTGATCTGGTGGCTGTACAGATAAAAAAAGCTTGCTTTTTATGCGGGCTTATGGTAGAATCTGAATGTTGTGAAAACGAGATGGTCCTCTGTTACCGAATTGAGGGTATTAAGAACATCCATTTTATGAAGGAGGCTCATTATGAGTAACATTATCAAAGAGATCGAAGCAGAACAGTTAAAAGCAACCGTTGATCAGTTTGAAGTCGGCGATACCGTTAAGGTATACGGCAAGATCAAAGAGGGTAACCGTGAGAGAATTCAGGTATTCGAAGGTGTTGTACTGAAGAGACAGGGCGGCAGCAACAGAGAGACTTTCACTGTTAGAAAGACTTCCAACGGTATCGGCGTAGAGAAGACTTGGCCTTTACACTCTCCCAACGTAGAGAAGATCGAAGTTGTAAGAAAAGGTAAAGTAAGACGTGCTAAGCTGAATTACTTAAGAGATCGTGTTGGTAAGAAGGCAAAGGTTAAGGAATTAGTAAAATAATTACATTGACCGGTGAGGGCAGCTGTTTTCGGACAGCTGCCTTTTATATTTGAAAAAACACCCCGGATATGGTACACTGTGACTTGTAAACTTGGATAGTGAGATAGGGCATAACATTGAGGAATAAAGGACTAAGTTTTTATAAAAAAAAGAAAAAGATCAGTCAGGCACTTTTGCGGGAGATCTTCAGCTGGATCTTCGGTATTGCATTGTCTGTGTTTCTCGCCGGAGTAATGGTGATCTTCTTTGGAAGATCGGCAAGAGTGGTCGGCATGTCAATGGAACCGACGTTAGAGAACGGACAGCAGATCTACATTGACCGTTTCAGCTACATATTGTCTTCCCCCAAGGCGGGAGATGTTGTGGCATTTCTGCCCAATGGCAATGAGAATTCCCATTATTATATCAAAAGAGTCGTGGCGGGACCCGGGGATAAAGTCCGGATCGCGGATGGAACACTGTACGTGAACGGACAGGAGAGCATATGGGTCACGGAAAGGATCCTGGATGCGGGAATCGCAGCGAATGAATTGATCCTTGGGAACGGGGAATACTTCTGTATCGGTGACAATCCCAACAACAGTGAAGACAGCAGATCGGCGAACATCGGTCCGGTGGACGAGGATGATATCGTAGGGAAGGCATGGTTCCATTTAAGCTCTTCCACAGACGGTATAGGCTTCATCAAATAAAGGAATGCAGGAATAAAGGAAAGAGGAAACGAATGAATTATCAGTGGTATCCCGGTCATATGACCAAAGCAAGGCGTATGATGCAGGAAAATATAAAACTTATCGATCTGGTCATCGAGCTGGTAGATGCCAGAATCCCTATCAGCAGCAGAAATCCGGACATCGATGAACTGGGAAAAGGAAAATCCCGCATGATTCTATTGAACAAATCCGATCTGGCAGATCCCGCCTGGAACAAAAAATGGGTGGAATATTTTGCGGCAAAGGGAATGGGAGTATTGGAGATCAATTCCCGTACCGGAGCCGGCATCAAATCAATCCAGGGACTGGTACAGGAAGTCTGTAAGGAAAAAATCGAGCGCGACAGAAAGCGCGGTATCGTGAACCGTCCGGTTCGTGCTATGGTCGTAGGAATTCCCAACGTGGGAAAATCCACCTTTATCAATTCGCTCGCAGGTAAGGCATGTGCCAAGACCGGCAATAAGCCCGGTGTGACAAAAGGAAAACAGTGGATCCGACTGAACAAAGGACTGGAGCTGTTAGACACTCCCGGCATTTTATGGCCCAAATTCGAGGATCATCAGGTTGGAATGCGGCTGGCATTTATCGGATCCATGAATGATGAGATATTGATTCCCGATGAACTGGCATGTGATCTGATCCGCGAGATCAGCAGATTTTACCCTGCATCCCTGCAGGAAAGATACGGTGCGGATCCCACAAAAGAGCCCATAGCGGTGCTGGAAGCTGTGGCGGAGAGCCGTAAGTGCTACACCAAGGGAGAACAGCTGGACCTGGTGAAGGCAGCCGGACTTCTGATCGATGATTTCCGCAGCGGCAAACTGGGAAGAATGACACTGGAGAGGACAAACGCAGACAATGAATAAAGTAATGAAAGAATTTTTGAACACCGCCATTTACCTGCTCTGTGTCCTGGGAGCGGTATGGCTCGTGATCACCTTCGTGGGACAGCGCACCGAAGTGGAGGGAGCTTCCATGGAGAATACCCTTCACAATGGGGATAACCTGATCGTGGATAAATTAAGTTATCGCTTCCATGATCCGGAGCGTTTTGATATTATAGTATTCCCGTTTCAGTACCAGTCGAATACTTACTATATCAAACGCATCATCGGTCTGCCCGGGGAGACGGTGCAGATCATGGAAGACGGCAGCATCTACATAAACGGTGAAAAACTGGAAGAGTCTTACGGTCGGGAAGTCATCAAGCCGGAGACCATCGGCAGGGCAGCGGACCCCATCGTGCTGGGGGAGGACGAATATTTTGTCATGGGTGACAACCGCAACAATTCCAGTGACAGCCGGACCGATATGGTAGGCAATATCAAGAGAGAGGACATCATCGGTAAAGCCTGGCTGCGAATCTGGCCGCTTTCCGATTTCGGCGTATTGAAGCATCAGTGACCAGACAGCAGATGAGGGAAAACAAATGGAAAGTGCAGCAAAGATCAAAGAGATATTACAGGCAGCTTCTACAGAAAGGCTGCCTGAATTTATAGCAGAATATGAGGAAGATCCGCGGAGCGGTGTGCAGAAGCTGGTAGAAAGCGCCAGAAAGAGGCTGGACGCTCTGGAAAAAGAAAAACAGCGGATCGAAAATCTGAAAAAATATGAGAGAGAATACTCGCAGTATTCCTATATCTGCGGTATCGATGAAGTGGGGAGAGGACCTCTTGCCGGCCCCGTGGTGGCAGGTGCCGTCATCCTGCCCAAGGATTGTCATATTTTGTATATTAATGATTCCAAGCAATTATCTGAAAAAAAGAGAGAGGAACTCTATGATGTGATCACAAGAGAAGCGGTTGCCTGGGCAGTGGGTTATGCTTCTCCGGAACGGATCGACGAGATCAATATTTTACAGGCAACCTATGAGGCGATGCGGGAAGCCATCGGGAAACTAACTCCGGCTCCGGATCTGTTGTTAAACGATGCCGTGACGATCCCTAAGGTGAACATCAGACAGGTGCCTATTATCAAGGGAGATGCCAAAAGTATTTCTATCGGAGCGGCAAGTATTGTGGCAAAAGTGACCAGAGACCGGCTGATGGAGCAGTATGCCGAGGTATTCCCGGAATATGATTTCGCTTCCAATAAGGGATATGGCAGTGCGGCACACATTGCGGCACTGAAGAAATACGGACCGACACCGATTCACAGACACAGTTTTATTAAGAATTTCGGCTTTTAATAATGGAAAATGCCGGAGGAGATGGGATATGAAGCTGACAGGGTGGTTTTCGCAGGATAACAAAATTGCGGACAACAACAGAATACAGACACCGGACAGCCGGAACACGGAGCAGGTAAGCCGCCAGATCCGTTCGCTGGTGCCGGGGCAGACCCTGCGGGGAGAGATCGTCTCCAGAGAGGGCAGCAATGCGCAGATCCGTCTGTTGCAGGATGTGCTCATCGATGCAAAGGTGGATGCGGACATCCGTCTGGACCTGGGACAGAACATTACGTTTCAGGTAAAAAGCAATGGCCAGACGTTGAATTTAAGCCCGTTATTTACGAATATGGCGACAGAAGAAACGGTGCTGAAAGCACTGGATATGGCATCACTGCCTGCAAATGAGAGTACGGTGGCGATGACAAAACAGCTGATGGATGCGGGACTCCCCATTGATAAAAATACATTGCAGCAGATCTGGCATGAAAGTAATACGTTTCAGAATGCCGAGATCCTGGATATTGTCAATCTTCACAGGCTGGGACTGCCGGTGACGGAAGAAAATATTTCGCAGATGGCATCTTACCGGAATCTGACCCACCAGCTGACGGAAGGGATTGCGGATACTTCCGGAGCACTGACCGATGCGTTGCAGGAGATGGTGGCAGACGGTGATGTGGAGCAGGCTGCCAGGTTATATCAGGAAATTACAGACCTGTTGCTGACAGAAGGGGAAGTGCCCGAAGCATCCGTAGCGGCGCAGGGAGAGAATCCGGAGATAATACAGACTATCGTGGAGGAACATCCGGAAGTTCTGCAGACGGAAGAGACAACGGCAGAGAATACCGGCAAAGTGCCGGATACAGCTACAGCCACGAAAGAAACGGCACAGCAGAATCTGCCCGGCAGTGCGGATGCAGAAAAAGCGGCACCTGCCACGGAGACAGATACCGCCCGGTTACAGAATATACAGAAGCTCTTACAACAGGGACTGGATACGAAGGATGTGCATCTGCTGCGGACGGTGCTGCAGGATGCGAAAAATATTGGACTGCCGGGGAAAATGCTTATGGACAGCTGGAGCATGCGTCCTGAGGATGTGGCTTCCCAGGAAAAAGTAGAACAGTTGTATCAGAAACTGGGACGACAGTTAAAAGGGCTGGCTGCCGGTCTGGAAGAGAGCGGACAGAGTGGCTCCCAGGCATATCAGGCAGTATCGAACTTAAGCCAGAATGTGGATTTTTTACAGCAGATCAACCAGACCTACGCCTATATTCAACTGCCTCTGCATTTGAGACAAGGGGAGCATAAGACCGGGGAATTATTTGTCTATACGAATAAGAGAAATCTGGCGAAGAGAGACGGGCAGGTCAGTGCACTTTTGCACCTGGACATGGAGCATTTGGGAGCGTTGGATGTCTATGTGGCGATGCAGGACATGAAGGTGAGCACGAAGTTCTATGTGCAGAATGATGCCATTTTAGACTATCTGGAGGCAAATATGGATGTGTTGACGGAGCGGTTAAAAAAGCGGGGATATGACTGCAGCTGCGAGACTACACTGCGGACTGAACTGCAGCAGACCGCCCAGGCGATGACACCGATCCTTAAGACCGAGGGCAGCGTTCCGATAGCGCAGTACGCTTTTGATGTGAGAACATAACTTCTCCATAGAAAGCACACGTGACTGTTTACAGGCAACGGATGCTTTCTATGAGAGGAGTATATGTTAGGAATTACCCAGGGGGAAACAAATGGAAGACGAAAAAAAGAAGGTAAAACAGGCGATAGCCCTGGAATACGACCCGTCGGATGACGCACCCAGAGTTGTGGCAAGCGGTAAGGGAATCCTGGCGGAGAAAATTATAGAAAAGGCACAGGAGAGCAGCGTCCCGATCCACCGGGATGACAAACTGGCAGACACGCTGTCCCGACTGGATATCGGAGAAATGATCCCGCCGGAATTATATGAGGTAGTGGCAGAGATCCTGGTATTTGTAGATGCAGTGGATCACCGCATGGTGAGGGAGAGTGTGGCAAACGGGGGAAGACGAAAAGCTTGAATACCAGACAGACGGGGAATGTATATGAGCAGATAGCGGCAGACTATCTGGAAAAACAGGGAATGCGGATATTAGAGCGGAACTTCCGAAGGGGCAGGAACGGCGAGATCGACATCATCGCCAGAGACGGGAAATATCTTGTCTTCGTGGAAGTGAAATACCGCGCCGGAACTGAAAAAGGATCGGCGCTGGAAGCTGTAACGCCTGCAAAACAGAGAATGATCTGTGAAGTAGCGGATTATTACAGAATCCTGCATAAATATGATGAGAACACATGGGTACGTTATGATGTGGTAGCGATACAGGGAGAACAGATCATATGGATTCCCAATGCATTCCTACATCATTATCGTACGAGGAGATAGAGAATGTATCAGTTAATCAGAAGTAACGGCGGCGATCCGGACGATATACAGCAGAGGAAAAAGGGAGATCTGGAATACCTGGTATTCCCCAAGTTAGAGGAGACCGGTATCGTGGAGCATTTATTTACTACCCGAACCGGTGGCGTCAGCAGTGGAATCTATTCCACTATGAATTTAAGCTTTTCCAGAGGAGATGATCCGGAGTGTGTCCGTGAGAATTACAGACGTATCGGTGAAGTGCTGGGAACCGATACGGAACACATGGTGGCATCGAAACAGACCCATACCACCAACATCCGCCTGGTGACGGAGACAGACCTTGGGAACGGCATTACCGGACCGAATGCCTACGATGATATCGACGGACTGGCAACGGATTTTCCGGGAATTGCACTGGTGACTTTTTATGCGGACTGTGTGCCGTTATATTTTGTGGATCCGGTGAAAAAAGCCATCGGGCTGGCACATTCCGGCTGGAGAGGAACTGTGGCGGGTATGGGAGCCTGCATGGTACAATTTATGCAGGAGCATTTCCACAGCGATCCGAAGAACCTGATCGCAGCCATAGGACCTTCTATCTGTGTGGACTGTTATGAGGTGAGCGAAGAGGTGGCGGAGCAGTTTCGGGACGGTTTCCCGGAGGAGGTTTTGCAGCCGGGAAAGGCAGAGGGAAAGTATCAGCTGGATCTGTGGAAAGCCAACGAAAGTATTCTGTTAAAGGCAGGGATCCTTCCGGAACATCTGACCGTGACGGATATCTGCACCTGCCACAATCCGGAATATTTATTTTCACATCGTGCCAGCCACGGACAAAGAGGGAATCTTGCAGCTTTTTTAATGCTGAAAAACAACTGTGAATAATTTTTAGATGGTGAGAGCAGCGTGCAAACGCAGAAAAGAGAGAAGTATGGCAAATATTTTGGTATGTGATGACGACAGAGAGATCGTAGATGCAATAGAGATCTATTTAAGCCAGGATGGTTATAAAATATACAAAGCCTATGACGGAGAACAGGCAATTCAGATCCTGGATAAGGAGGATATTCACCTGCTGATCATGGATATCATGATGCCGAAGTTAGACGGCATCCGTGCAACGTTAAAGATCCGGGAGTACAGTAGTATTCCTATTATCATCCTGTCTGCCAAATCCGAGGATACGGACAAGATCCTGGGACTGAATATCGGTGCGGATGATTATATCTGTAAGCCGTTCAATCCCCTGGAACTGGTAGCAAGAGTGAAATCCAACCTCCGCAGATATACTTCCTTAGGAAGTCTCACCGGGGAGAACAAGGCAATCTACCAGGTGGGCGGACTGATCTTAAACGATGATACCAAGCAGGTGACGGTGGATGATGAGCCGGTGAAAATGACCCCCATTGAGTATAATATTCTGTTACTTCTGATGAAAAATCAGGGACGGGTGTTTTCCATCAACCAGATCTATGAAAGTATCTGGAATGAGGATGCCATCGGAGCGGACAACACGGTAGCGGTACATATCCGGCATATTCGAGAGAAAATCGAGATCAACCCCAAGGAACCCAGATATCTGAAAGTAGTATGGGGCGTCGGATATAAGATTGATAAGGAGCAGTCATGAGAAAACAGACATTAATGCGGCTGTTATTGGGACTGGTACAGCAGACTGCGGCATTGCTTTTGTTAGTCGCCATTGCCGCAGTGTTATTTAATTCTTATCTTGCAGTGGATACTGCAGACGGAACCAAAGTATATGAACTGTCACCGTTGGATGCAGAGACGGAATTTGAGGATTCCGTGATATTTCATGATCTTTTTCAGAGTGCGGTATCGGATATCATACAGCTTATGGTGATCAAGGGAGAGATCGAGACCAATGATCAGTTTGATCCCTATAAGGAGATCGATATTACGAAATTCGCATCCGCAAAAAGCGGCGGTGTGGACTGTCCGGTAACGGCGGTCTATGAGCTGGAAGATCTGATCAAATGGGGAAGATACGGTGTGGAGTACACAGATCGTATTATGAGTATGTCCGATTTCGTCAATTATTTCGGACCCGTGACTTCTCCGGAGCATTTTAAACTGGATGGGGACGGACAACTGGAATTTGTGACGGAAGCAGAACAGACCGCGAAGGAACAGGAAGCGGTGCTGCAGGCGATCGAAGCCATTCCGGAGAATCAGAGGACGGAACGGCTGGAAGATTTGGCATTTACTTATTTTGTGAAGGAGAGCGTGCAGGATATCCGGGTGTCCAGGGAGGATGACGGAACGATTACGGTATATTTTCCCATGATCGTGAACCGGTATGCCACCGTGGACGGGGAGAAACAGTTGATTGCCCATGCGACCAACTGGGTAGACTATATCGCACTGCAGAACAACCTGGAACTGACGGTGAATACCCTGGCTGCCAGCTACGAACAATATCAGAACTGTAATGATCTGTACCGGGAAAATGCAGGAAACCTGAAGTACGCAGTTCGTATGGTGACCCCGGACGGTCTTACCCGGACTTATACCAATGTATCGGAGATCGAGAACAGTTCGGATAATGAGATCACCGATTATTTTTCCGAATACAGACGTTACCTGATCTATTATCCGGACAGTCTGGAATTTACCGGCAATACCGGTATGACGGAGACGGAGATCTATCATTATCTGAAGGAATATGATTATGCGTATCCGGACATGACACATATTTGGATCGCGGTGGATACGAACTATGCGGTAGAGGGAGATGCCTTTTATAACGCTAATGTGGTATTCCAGAGAATCGCACCGAATATCTGGTATCTGATCGGTGGCGGGATCCTGTTAGTGGTGTTGTGGCTGCTCATCGGTATCTATCTGACAGTGACGGCAGGCGTGGCTTATGATGAAGAGGATGAGCCAGTACTGTATTTGAACGGCATTGACCATGTGTGGATCGAGTTCATGGTTCTGGCGTTCATTGCATGTATTTATGCGGGAAGGCTGGGATATGATTATCTCATGACTACGGCGAACAAGGTCTACCTAAGCCATTCCGAGATTCAGGGCAGAGAATATACGAGACTGGCGGCATACGGCGTATTTGCCATCTACGGATTTACGGTCAGCATGGGATTCAACGTATTCTGGTACAGCTTGATCCGTAGAATCAAATCCCACAATATGTGGAAGGACAGTTTCCTGCACTGGATCGTGAGCAGTTTCGGAAAAGCGGTACATTTCGTGGTATCCCACAGGAATTCCGCCATCAGCTCCCTGATTCCGTATAATCTGTTCCTGCTTGCCAACCTGGCGGGAATATTTGCAGCCTATCTGTTACGGGATAGGGGCGCTTTGTGGCTGCTTCCGGCACTGGCGGCTATCGTGTTGGACGGTATCGTGGGTGTGCTGCGCTTTAAGCAGAAAGCGGAACAGATCGATATTGTGGAGGGAATCCGCAGGATTCGTGACGGTGAAGTGGATTACAAGCTGGATACAGAGGCACTCCACGGAGACAACAGAGAGATGGCGGATGCGGTAAATAATATCGGCGAAGGTATCCGCAAAGCGGTAAGCACCAGCATGAAGGATGAGCAGATGAAGTCCGATCTGATCACCAATGTCTCCCATGACATCAAGACCCCTCTGACATCCATTATCAATTATGTGGATCTGTTAAAACGACTGAAGGTCACAGAGGAACCGGCACAGAGCTATATTGCCGTATTAGACAGCAAGTCGCAGAGACTGAAGCAGCTGACAGATGACCTGGTGGAAGCTTCCAAAATCTCTTCCGGTAATATTGTGCTGAATCTGGAGCCGCTAAATCTGACGGAACTTTTGAATCAGGCGGTGGGAGAGTTCTCCGACAGACTGGAGGAGAAAAAGCTACAGATCATTTTCGATGGCAGTGACCAGCCGGGCATGATCTATGCGGACAGCCGCAGAATGTGGAGAATCATTGAGAACCTCTTCCAGAACATCTGTAAATATGCGTTGGAAGGAACCAGAGTCTATCTGGAGATGCAGGTGGCGGAGGGAAGAGTCATCGCTTCTTTGAAAAATATTTCCGATCGTCCCATGAATCTAAAGGGAGAGGAATTGTCTGAGCGGTTTATCCGCGGAGATGCTTCCCGTACCACGGAGGGCAGCGGTCTGGGACTGTATATTGCGAAGAACCTTACCAAGGCACAGCACGGTGAATTCCAGATCCAGTTAGACGGAGATCTGTTCAAAATCCTGCTGGATTTCCCGGAGTATCAGGAGCCCGAGAAGGCGGTAGAGGAAAAAATGAAGAAAAGTAAAGATTAGTAAAAGAAAAACGCAGAAACCAAACTATAATGGATTCTGCGTTTTATATTGTGCCTTAGAAATGGAACTCGTTCATATCCTTGCGGTTATTGTAGGCTTCTACGATGCCGTGGATCTTCTCTGTGGTCGCCATGACATTGGACAGAGATGCGTCATGGTTCATGAAATCGATCAGGGAAGCGATGAACTTGCTCATGTCTGCTTCCACGAAGTAAGGTCTGGTATAGATCTCTGGAGGCAGATAAGTCAGGTTCGTGGTGATGACCTTATCAAAGTCCCCATGCTCGTAAGCTGCGTCGAAATTCTTCAGACCATCGGTGAACAGACCGAAGGTACAGCAGATATATACGCGTCTTGCATGCATTGCCTTTAGCTGCTTGGCAGTATCTAACATACTTCCGCCGGAGGAGATCATGTCATCAATGATGATGATGTCCTTACCCTCGATATTGTCACCTAAGAATTCATGGGCAACGATAGGGTTCTTGCCGTTGACGATGGTGGAGTAGTCACGTCTCTTGTAGAACATACCGGTATCCACACCTAAGACACTTGCAAAATAAATAGCACGGTCCAGTGCACCTTCATCCGGGCTGATGACTATCAGATGATCCTTATCCACGATCATGTCGTCCTCGGAATTTAACAGGGACTTGATGAACTGGTAGGGGGTAGTAAAGTTATCGAAGCCGTTTAAGGGAGTGGAGTTCTGTACTCTGGGGTCGTGGGCATCGAAAGTGATAAAATTATCGATTCCCATATCTCTTAACTCTTCCAATGCATAAGCACAGTCTAAGGACTCTCTGCCGCTGCGGCGGTGCTGTCTGCCTTCATAGAGGAAGGGCATGATGACATTGATACGTCTTGCCTTGCCGTTGCAGGCAGCAATGACACGTTTCAGATCCTGATAGTGGTCATCGGGAGACATGTGGTTGGTATAGCCGTTCATATTGTAAGTAATACTATGATTACATACATCGGTTAAGATGAACAGGTCCTTGCCGCGGATGGTTTCGCTGATCTGGGCTTTGGCTTCACCGCTTCCGAAACGGGGTACATCTACATCTACGAGATAGTTGCTCTCGATATAGCCGTGGAAAGCAGGATCGTTTTTTACTTTATCATTGTGGATACTCTTACGGAACTCTACCATGTAATCATTGATGCGGCGTCCCATTTTTTCTGCGGAAGGCAGAGCGATGATCTTCAAAGGAGCCACAGGCATGGCATTTTCCAATTCGTGTAAATTAGGCATAATGTCCCTCCTGGACGAGCTTTATTGTTCGTAAAAATATTCAGAGCCTCATTCGCAAAAGCGCATCTTCGATGCTTATTTTTTGCAGGACTATTTCTGAATATAACAATTATTTTATATCATTATGCTAGTGACACGTCAAGGAATTTCTTGTACAATGGATAGGAGAAAGTTGGTTAGGTGAAACAGAATGAAGAAAAAAGAACATATTGTAAAAACAGTAAAGCCGGGCAGTATCGCAGAGGAACTGGAGATCACTCCCGGAGATAAAGTACTGGCGATAGATAACACAGAGATCGAGGACATTTTTGATTATCAGTTCCTGACCCAGGATACCTATATTGAGATGCTGGTGGAGAAGCCGGACGGAGAACAGTGGCTCTTAGAGATCGACAAGGAATTTGATGAGGATCTGGGAATCGAATTCGAGAACGGTCTGATGGATGAATACAGACATTGTCATAATAAATGTATTTTCTGCTTTATCGATCAGATGCCGAAAGGCATGCGGGATACCCTTTATTTTAAGGATGATGATTCTCGTTTATCCTTTTTACAGGGGAATTATGTGACACTGACGAATATGTCGGATCACGATATCGACCGGATCTGCAGATATCATTTATCCCCCATCAATATCTCGTTCCAGACGATGAATCCGGAGCTTCGTTGCAAAATGCTGAACAACCGTTTCGCCGGAGATGCCCTGAAAAAGGTGGATATCCTGAATGCTGCCGGGATCCGAATGAACGGACAGATCGTGCTCTGCAAGGGCGTGAACGACGGTAAGGAGCTGGAATACAGCATTCAGAAGCTGATGGAGTATCTGCCGAATGTGGAAAGTGTCTCCGTAGTACCGGTAGGGCTGTCCAAATACCGTGAAGGACTGTATCCTTTAGAGCCCTTCAACGCGCAGGATGCCGGAGAGGTCATTGACCTGATTGAAAAATACCAGAAGATCTGCATGGAAAAATACGGAACCCATTTTATCCAGGCGAGTGACGAGTGGTATATTTTAGCGGGCAGAGAGGTGCCGGAAGAGGAACGCTACGACGGCTATCTGCAGTTAGAAAACGGCGTCGGCATGATCCGTCTTCTCTTAGATGAATTCCACGATGGTGCAAAGCTTCCCTGGAAAGGGACGAGAGAAATCTCCCTGGCGACAGGAAGACTGGCGTTTCCTTATATAAAGAGGATGTCGGAAGAACTGATGGCGGAATACCCTGGGTTGGAGGTTTCTGTCTATGAGATCATCAATGAATTTTTCGGAGAGATGATCACAGTCTCCGGACTTCTGACCGGACAGGATATCGTGAAGCAGTTAAAGGACAAGAACCTAGGAGAAGCATTGTATCTTCCCCGGAATGTCCTGCGAAGTGGGGCAGATCTGTTCTTGGATGATTATACGCTGGCAGATGTGGAGGGGGCTTTACAAGTGCCCGTGAATATTGTAAAATCAAGCGGATATAATTTTGTGGACGCGCTGCTTGGAATCGAAGATTCCGGGCAGAACTAAGAGATAAGAAGTAAGAATGGAGGAAATTATGGCAAAGAGAAAATCCAAGCCTATCGTTGCTGTGGTAGGACGCCCCAATGTGGGTAAATCCACCCTGTTTAACGCACTGGCTGGCGAAAATATATCTATTGTAAAAGATACGCCCGGTATTACCAGAGACCGTATCTATGCGGATATCCACTGGCTGGATATGACATTTACCCTGATCGACACCGGTGGTATCGAACCGGACAGCAAGGACGTGATCCTGTCCCAGATGAGAGAGCAGGCGGAGATCGCCATGGAGACGGCGGATGTGATCATTTTCCTGGTGGATGTGAAGCAGGGACTGGTGGATGCAGATTCCAAAGTGGCAGATATGCTGCGGCGTTCCCATAAGCCGGTA
Organism: Odoribacter splanchnicus; assembly: GCA_963623435.1. Taxonomy (GTDB): domain Bacteria; phylum Bacillota; class Clostridia; order Lachnospirales; family Lachnospiraceae; genus Acetatifactor. Next base: position 17,344 of record CAVFMG010000003.1, on the reverse strand, counting down.
GTACTGGTGGTCAACAAGGTGGACAGCTTCCAAAAGTATATGGCAGATGTCTACGAATTTTATAACCTGGGCATCGGCGATCCTCATCCGATCTCTGCAGTGAACCGTTTGGGAATCGGTGACATGTTAGAGGCAGTAACGGAATATTTTGATAAGGAACAGGCAGAGGAAGAAGAGGATGACCGCACCCGTGTGGCTATCGTCGGCAAACCGAACGTCGGTAAGTCTTCCCTGATCAACAAGCTGTTAGGTGAGAACCGTCTGATCGTTTCCGACATTGCTGGTACGACCAGAGATGCGGTGGACACCGAGATCACTTATAACGGCAAGGAATATGTCTTCATTGATACTGCCGGTCTTCGCCGGAAGAATAAGATCAAGGAAGAATTAGAGCGTTATATGATCGTCCGTACCGTCAGCGCCGTGGAGCGTGCGGAAGTTGTGGTACTGATGATTGACGCAGAGGAAGGCGTTACGGAGCAGGATGCGAAGATTGCCGGAATCGCTCATGAGAGAGGAAAGGCTACGATCATTGTGGTGAACAAATGGGATGCCATCGAGAAGGATGACAAGACCATTTACAAGTTCACGGAGAAAGTGCGTAATACCTTATCCTTCATGCCCTATGCGGAGCTTTTGTTCGTCTCTGCAAAGACGGGACAGAGACTGCCGAAACTGTTCGAGACCATCGATATCGTCAGCGAGAACCATGCCATGCGTGTGGCTACCGGTGTGCTGAATGAGATCATGGCAGAGGCAGTGGCAATGCAGCAGCCCCCTTCCGACAAGGGTAAGAGACTGAGACTGTATTACATTACTCAGGTAGCGGTAAAGCCCCCTACCTTCGTGATCTTTGTAAATGATAAGGAGCTGATGCATTTCTCTTATACCAGATATATTGAAAATCAGATCCGTGAGACCTTTGGCTTCAAGGGTACTCCCCTTCGATTTATTATCAGAGAACGAAAGGAAAAAGATCAATAATGGAACGTGTTATCTGTTTACTTATCGGTTATGTGTTCGGTCTGTTTCAGACCGCATACTTTTACGGTAAGGCAAAAGGAATCGACATCCGTAAGTACGGAAGCGGCAATGCCGGTACCACCAATGCACTGAGAGTATTAGGAACCAAGGCGGGACTGATCGTGCTGGCGGGAGACTGTTTAAAATGTATCATCGCCGTATGCATTACCAGAGCCTTATTCAGTACCGGTCATCCGGAAAATATTTATCTGCTGTGCCTGTACACCGGTGCAGGTGCCATTATCGGACACAACTTCCCGTTTTACATGGGATTTAAGGGCGGAAAGGGAATTGCTGCCACCGCAGGACTGATCCTGTCATTCCATCCCTATTTCATTGTGATGGGCGTGGTACTGTTCTTCGGTACATTCCTGACGACACATTATGTGTCTCTGGGCTCTTTACTGGTATATGCCGGATTTATGATCCAGATGGTAGTCTGCGGACAGACGGGGCTGTTCGGCGCCATGCCGCAGTTACAGTTGTATGAAATGTATGCCATCACCGCGTTTTTAACGATCATGGCATACTGGAAGCACAGACAGAACATTGTACGTCTGATCCACGGCAATGAGCGAAAGACCTATCTGTTCAAGAAGAAGTCTGCAGAGGCGCAGATGGAAATTTCCGGGGAGGACAAATAATCTATGGCAAAAGTATGTATATTGGGCGGCGGAAGCTGGGGCATTGGACTTTCTGTGGTATTACATAAGAACGGACATGAAGTGACCGTATGGTCTGCGGTTCCTGCAGAAATTCAGATGCTGCAGGAGAATCACGAGCACAAGATGCTGCCGGGAGTAAAGCTTCCGGAGGATATGATCTTTACGACGGATGATAAATCTGCCATCGAGGGCAAGGATCTGCTGGTTATGGCTGTGGCAAGTTCCTACACCAGAAGCACAGCACACAGGATCAGCCCGTTGGTAGCACAGGGACAGAAAATTGTCAGCGTCTCCAAGGGAATCGAGGAGCACACCCTGATGACACAGGCACAGATCATTGAAGACGAGATCCCCCAGGCACAGGTGGCGGTACTGTCCGGACCGACCCATGCGGAGGAGGTCAGCCGCGGAATTCCTACGACGATCGTTGCAGGCTCCAAGAGCAAAAGCTGTGCGGAGTATGTGCAGAATCTGTTTATGAACGAGGTATTCCGTGTCTACACCAGCCCCGACGTACTGGGAATCGAGCTGGGCGGCGCACTGAAAAATGTCGTGGCACTGGCTGCCGGTATTGCTGACGGACTGGGCTATGGAGACAATACGAAGGCTGCACTGATCACCAGAGGTATTACCGAGATCGCAAGACTGGGTACTGCCATGGGTGGCAATTTCGAGACCTTCTGTGGACTGACCGGCATCGGCGATCTGATCGTGACTTGTGCCAGCATGCATTCCCGTAACCGTCGTGCCGGTATCCTCATCGGACAGGGCAAGACTTACGAGGAAGCCATGAAGGAAGTACAGATGGTGGTAGAGGGTGTGTATTCCGCCAAGGCTGCCATGGAACTGTCGAAAAAATATGACGTTCAGCTGCCTATTATCGAGCAGGTAAATGAAGTACTGTTTGACGGCAAGCCTGCGGATCAGGCGGTAAAGGAACTGATGCTGCGTGACAAGAAGTTGGAAGTATCTCATCTGCCCTGGCCGGAAGCATAGGCTGGAAGGTACATCCTGACAATGCTGAATTTAAGTATTGACAGAAAAACGCAAACTGGCTATAATAAGCTCATGTTTAGCGCAAACATATTATAAGAACAATGCAATGAAGGGAAGAAGTACTGTTCCTCCACTTCTGACAGAGAGCAGCCGGCTGGTGAGAGGCGCACAGAAGCAGAGCAAGAATACATCCCGGAGCAGCCGGTGGAAAGAGACGGATCCTAAGATCCCGAACGAGTAGATCAGGACGGCAGGCACCGATATCCGCCGAAAGTATTGATAGATACTTACTGAGCTGTCAGATGTGAGTCTGACGGGAACATTAGGTGGTAACACGAGAGACTAAGCTCGTCCTTTTGAAAGGGACGGGCTTTTTTTATGTCAGAAAAGGAGAAAAAGAAAATGACAGTATTTGACGAGTTAAAAGCAAGAGGACTGTTGGCACAGCTGACAGATGAAGAGGAGATCAAGGAGCTGATCAATAACGGAAAGGCTACCTTTTACATTGGCTTTGATCCCACAGCAGACAGCCTTCATGTAGGACATTTCATGGCACTGTGCCTGATGAAGAGAATGCAGATGGCGGGCAACAAGCCCATTGCTCTGATTGGTGGCGGTACTGCAATGATCGGTGATCCTTCCGGAAGAAGTGATATGCGTACCATGATGACCAAAGAGACCATCCAGCATAACGTAGACTGCTTCAAGAAGCAGATGAGCCGTTTTATTGATTTCAGTGACGGTAAGGCACTGATGGTCAACAATGCGGACTGGCTGTTGAATCTGAATTATGTGGAACTGCTTCGAGACGTGGGAGCACACTTCAGTGTTAACCGCATGCTGACCGCAGAGTGCTACAAGCAGAGAATGGAGAAAGGCTTAAGCTTCTTAGAGTTCAACTACATGATCATGCAGAGCTTTGACTTCCTGACCTTATACCAGAAATATGGCTGTAACATGCAGTTTGGCGGTGATGATCAGTGGAGCAACATGTTAGGCGGTACCGAACTGATCCGCAGAAAGCTGGGCAAGGACGCTTACGCCATGACCATTACCCTGCTTTTAAATTCCGAGGGCAAGAAGATGGGTAAGACCCAGAAGGGTGCCGTATGGCTGGATCCCAACAAGACCACTCCTTTCGAATTCTACCAGTACTGGAGAAACGTGGCAGATGCCGATGTTTTAAAATGTCTGCGTATGCTGACCTTCCTGCCTTTAGAGCAGATCGATGAGATGGACAAATGGGAAGGCAGCCAGTTGAATCAGGCGAAGGAGATCCTAGCATACGAGCTGACCAACCTGGTACACGGCGAGGAAGAAGCGAAGAAGGCACAGGAGAGCGCAAGAGCACTGTTTAGTGGCGGTAATGCCGCAGAGATGCCTACCAGCGAGCTGACCGAGGCAGATTTTGTGAATGGTAAGATCGATATTCTTGGTGTTCTGGTGAAATCCGGACTGTCCGCATCCCGCAGCGAGGCGAGACGTGCCGTAGAGCAGGGCGGAGTTGTCGTAGCGGATGAGAAAGTCACCGATGTGAAGACCGCTTACGCTCCCGAGCAGTTCGACAAAGAAGGCGTGGTAGTCCGCAGAGGTAAGAAGAACTTCAAGAGAGTTGTTATGAAATAATAACAAAAAATAAAAAGATGGGATCTTTCACGAAAAACAGTGAGAGATCCTATTTTTATTGTGATTTTTCTTGCATTTACAGGTGCAGTATGGTTTAATATGGGTAGTGTGTTAAAAAAATATCAAAAGGCGGTAATATGATATGAGCAGCATGAGAGGGATCGATACTCCGGTAAGACAGCGGAGAAGAAGGGTATTTAAGGAAGTGGCCAATCTGGCGTACAATTCCAAGAATCTGAAGGATGATATGGAGGCACTGCCTTATAAGATCGTAGATTATGAAGAGTCGGAGTTCTGGGAGAGCGTCTATCGTGACAGAGCGATCATCCGCGAGCGTATCCGTCTGGCCATGGGTATGAGTTTGCGTCCGGAGAACCGCGATCGCCCCGGTCATCTGACACAAGGGTTGGAAGAGAGTAATATTGATGAAAAATATTACGAGCCCCCTCTGATGCAGGTCATTCCTTCCGCATGTAATGCCTGCCCGGAGAACCGTTATGAGGTGACCAGTTCCTGCATGGGATGTCTGGCACACCCTTGCCAGAGTGTCTGCCCCAAGGGTGCCATCTCCATGAAAAACGGAAAATCCGTCATTGATCAGGACAAATGTATCAAGTGCGGAAAATGCCGTGAGATCTGTCCTTATGATGCTATCTGTCATAAGGAACGTCCCTGTAAGGCAGCCTGCGGTGTGGCAGCCATCAAGTCGGACCATGTGGGAAGAGCCGTTATTGATAACGAGAGATGTGTGTCCTGTGGTCAGTGTATGGTAAGCTGTCCTTTCGGAGCTGTTGCGGATAAATCCCAGATCTTCCAGCTGATCCGCGCCATGCAATCCGGTCGTACCATTATTGCCCAGGTAGCACCGGCATTTGCGGGACAGTTCGGTCCTAAGGTAACACCGGAAATGTTCAAGACAGCATTGAAAGAGTTGGGCTTTGCGGATGTCTATGAGACTGCACTGGGTGCTGATATGGGATGCATGGCGGAAGCAGAGCATTACGTGAGGGAAGTTGCAACCGGCAAGCAGCAGTTCGCTCTGACCTCCTGTTGCCCTTCCTGGTCTGTGATGGCGAAGAATCTGTTCCCTGAGACCATTGATAAGATTAGTAATGAGCTGACCCCTATGGTGGCAACTGCCCGCCTGATCAAGCAGGAGCACCCGGAGGCTTCCGTGGTATTCATCGGACCCTGCGCATCCAAGAAACTGGAAGCCAGCAGACGTACCGTCCGTTCCGACGTGGACTTCGTTATCACTTTTGAGGAACTGACCGGTATGTTTGAGGCGAAGGGAATCTTATTAGATGAGATCAAGGCAATGGATGAGATGAAGGATGCCACCGCAGCCGGAAGAGGTTACGGTGTGGCAGGCGGTGTTGCCAATGCCATCAAGGACTGCATCGAGAAATATTATCCCGGTACGCCGGTCAATATCCAGCATGCGGAGAGCCTGGCAGAGTGTAAGAAAGCCCTGCTCCTTGCCAAGGCAGGCAAGATGAACGGCTGCCTGATAGAGGGTATGGCATGTCCCGGAGGCTGTATCGCCGGAGCCGGTACCAATATCGCTATCCCCGTAGCTGCCAGAGCCGTGGACAAGTTCAAGAACGAAGCCGAGAAAAAGGTTCCTGACGAGAGCGTGGATCAGGAAATGGTAATCTTAGAGAACGAATAAATAAAACAGGAGAACTCCAATTATCCGGTGAAGCGCTTAAAAATGAATTTGATAAATTACGAAACCGTCACTGATCAGTGATGGTTTTTTAGTTTATCAGAAATTACATATTGTTATTTCAAGAAAGATACTATAAAATATCGTGGAGAACTTTTAGGAGAAATTATTTTATGAATATTCAGGACAGTATTATTTTTTTTATGGAAATCTTAGGAACCATCGCTTTTGCAGCGTCGGGTGCCATGGTGGGAATCCGGAAGCGTATGGATATCTTCGGCATCTGTGTACTGGGCGTGGTAACGGCAGTGGGCGGCGGTATGACCAGGGATGTGATCCTGGGAAAATTACCTTCGGCGCTGGAGAAGCCCGTGTATGTTGTGGTGTCGGTCATCACAGCTTTGGCAATCTTCGTTCTGCTTTATATCAAGCAGGATCTTTTAAGCGGAAGACTGGGTACCTTTTATGATAAGACCATGCTCATCATGGACTCTGTAGGACTGGGGATTTTCACCTCTCTGGGAGTGATGTCCGGCATCGACAACGGTTACTCGGATAATACCTTTTTACTGGTATTTATCGGCATGCTCACCGGTGTGGGCGGCGGTCTGATGCGTGACATGATGGCGGGAGAGGAACCCTATATTTTTGTAAAACATATTTATGCCTGTGCATCCCTTGTAGGAGGCATCTGCTGCGTCTGGCTGTACCGCAGCATCGGCAGACTTCCGGCGGTATTTATCGCCGCATTTGTGGTAATGGCGATCCGGTTCCTGGCAGCACATTACAGATGGAACCTTCCCCATCCGAAATCCTTATCTTAACTGTTGCAGTTTTTGAAAAAAGGCGGTAGAATAAGAACAAGGTCTGCTCTAAGAGTGGCGGACAGGAATATATACGTAGGGAAGCGCAGAGCGGAAGCAGTATTCCAGCGGCGGGTTCCTTACAGAAATGAGGAGAAAATGACAAAGATCAGAACAAGATACGCACCCAGCCCTACAGGTAAAATGCATGTAGGTAATCTGCGGTCCGCATTATATGAATTTTTGATTGCAAAGCATGCCGGCGGAGATTTCATGCTCCGTATCGAGGATACAGACCAGGAGCGCTATGTGGAAGGCGCTACCGAGATCATCTACCGTACTCTGGAGAAGACCGGACTGGTACATGACGAAGGCCCCGATAAGGACGGCGGTTACGGCCCTTACGTACAGAGCGAACGTATGAAGACCGGTATTTATATGAAATACGCCAAGGAACTGATCGATAAGGGAGAGGCATATTACTGCTTCTGTGACAAGGAGAGACTGGCTTCCCTGAAGACCGAGGTCGTGGACGGCAAGGAGATCACCGTATATGACAAGCACTGCCTGTCCCTGTCCAAGGAAGAGATCGAGGCAAATCTTGCTGCAGGCAAGCCTTTTGTCATCCGCCAGAACAACCCCAAGGAAGGTACCACAACTTTCCATGACGAGTTATACGGAGACATTACCGTAGACAACTCCCAGCTGGATGATATGATCCTGATCAAATCCGACGGTTACCCTACCTACAACTTTGCAAACGTGGTAGATGACCATACCATGAACATCACCCATGTGGTACGAGGCAACGAATATCTGTCCTCCTCCCCGAAATACGTTCGTCTGTACGAAGCTTTCGGCTGGCAGGTACCGGCATATATTCATCTGCCACTGATCACCGATGAGAACCACAAGAAGCTGTCCAAGAGAAGCGGACATGCCTCCTTCGAGGATCTGATTGATCAGGGATTCATTACCGAAGCTATCGTGAACTATGTGGCATTGTTAGGATGGAGCCCCGAGGACAATCGCGAGATCTTCTCTCTGGACGAACTGATCAAGGAATTTGATTACCATCGTATCAGCAAGTCTCCCGCAGTATTTGATATTGTAAAGCTGCGCTGGATGAACGGTGAATACCTGAAGACTATGGACTTTGACAAGTTCTATGAGATGGCAGAGCCTTACCTGAAGGCGGCAATCAGCAAGCCTCTGGATCTAAAAAAGATCGCAGCCATGGTCAAGACTCGAATCGAAGTATTCCCGGATATCGTCGGACTGGTAGATTTCTTCGAGGAACTTCCGGAGTACGATGTGGCAATGTACACTCATAAGAAGATGAAGACCACCGCAGAGTCTTCTCTGGAGGTATTAAAAGACCTGCTTCCGATCCTGGAGGCACAGGAGGATTACAGCAATGACGGGTTGTATCAGACTCTTGTAAAATATGTGGAGGAAAAGGGCTGCAAGAACGGTTATGTCATGTGGCCGATCCGCACCGCGGTATCCGGCAAGCAGATGACACCTGCCGGTGCTACAGAGATCATGGAAGTCCTGGGTAAGGAGGAAGCCTTAAACAGAATCCGCAAAGGAATCGAATTATTAGAGGCGAATGTCTGATTATACAAAATGCAATTCCTCCCAGAGGGAGGCTGTAACGTTCGGAGAGGGTCCGCTGTTAGTACTGGCGGGCCCGGGCTCCGGCAAGACCTTTACCATTACCCAGAGGATCCTATACCTGATCCATGAGAAACAGATTCCGCCGCAGAAGCTTCTGGTGATCACTTTTACCAGGGAGGCGGCACTTTCCATGAGACAGCGTTTTGCACAGATCTCTCCACAGAATTCCACCGTCAATTTTGGAACATTTCATTCTTGTTTTTATCAGATCCTGCTCAGATCGGGCAGAATTTCACCAGGTAACCTATTAAATGAGAAACAGAAAAGAGAACTTATTTTTCCGATTCTGAAAAAAGTAAAGGAAAATAAAAAATTATCCGCCGCAGAATTGCCGGAACTGGCAAAGAGTTTTTTGGGCGCTATTGGCTATTATAAAAATACCGGAGACGAAAAGACAGCAGGGGACAGACTTCCGGAGGAATGGAAAGAAGATTTCTCGCGGATTTATTCTGCATATGAAGAAGCAAGGAAACAAACCGGGGGACTGGATTTTGACGATATGTTGAAGGAATGTGAGGAGCTTTTGCAGAGAGATGTCAGACAGCGGACTTACTGGCAATCTCTCTTTTCCCATATTCTGATTGATGAATTTCAGGATATTAATTACAGACAGTATTGCATTGTACGGCTGTTAGCGGAGAAACATAAGAATGTGTTCGCAGTAGGAGATGATGATCAGGCAATCTATGGTTTCCGCGGCGCAAGACCGGCATGCATGAAGCAGTTTGTGCGGGAATTCGGTGCCAAACAGATCGTGCTTTCTGTAAATTACCGCAGCCATCAGGATATTGTGGAGGCATCCCTGGCAGTGATCGGGGAGAATCGGGATCGATTCCCGAAAAAACTGGAGCCCTGCGAAACTCATAAGCGAAAAAGCGAAGAGGAATACCGGGTAGGAATCCGGGAATTCCGTGAGGCGAAGGAACAGCAGCAATATCTGATCCACAGACTGAAAGCACAGACAAAAGGAGAAACCTGTGCCGTGCTGTTTCGGACGAATCTGTCCATGCAGAGCATGGCAGCCGGTCTTACCAGGGCGGGCATTCCCTTTACCATGAAGGAAAAGGGGAAGAATATTTATGAACATTTTATTGTACAGGATATCATGGCATATCTGCGGGTAGCGCAGGGGGAGGCTGCGAGAGCCGATTACCTTCGGATCGTCAATAAGCCGTTTCGGAATATCTCCAGGGAAGCCTTTTGGAAGGAAGTTTCGCTACAGGCACTGGAAGATTATTATGCAGAGCGAATGAGCGGAATGGGGGAATCCGGGTGTCGGAAAGCCTATGATGCCGTCTGCTTACTGAAACGCCAGATGGAGTTCGTGAGAAATGCAGATCTGAAGCTGGCAATTCTGTTCTTGCGAAAGGCCTGCGGATATGAGAAATTTCTGCGCCTGCGGGCAGCCGGGGAAGGGCAGGCAGATCTGGCGGAATGGATGGAAGTACTGGATTTTATTACGGAGGATGCGGGAAAATACAGAGATTTCGGAGAATGGCAGGAGGCACAGGAACTTTACGCAGAACAGTTACAGCGACAGGAACCGAATGGAACGCGGGAAGAGAGAAGGGACAGCAAAATCCGCCTGCTTACCGTGCATGCTGCCAAGGGGCTGGAGTTTGATCATGTATGGATCCCGGACTGCAATGAGAAGACATTTCCTCACGGCAATACATCGGATACGGAGCATCTTGAAGAAGAGCGACGGATCTTCTATGTGGCGATGACCAGAGCAAAAAAAGACCTGGAACTTCTCTGCCTTACAGGTACAGCAGAGCGTCCCAGGTTCCCTTCCAGATTCCTTATTCCTCTGAGTCAGTATCGTCGATGAGCTCGTCGAATTCACAGCTGTCCAGATACTCGTCAAAAGCATCGGCAACTTTTTCGTAGACATCATCATCTTCAATGTATGCGAGAATAGGCTCTTCGTTCGGGTCGCCCGGATTCTCGGAGTAACCGTAGAACCATACTTCTCCGTCCTCGTTTTCGCCGTCCTCATCCAGAGGTAACAGTACGATATAATCCTTTTCCTCTACGGTGAGAATGGTAATGATCGCACAATTTACGACAGTGCCATCTTCCAGCTCCAGCTCAACGGTCATTTCTTCATCTTCATAACTTTCTTTTTTACCCATGGGAATCCTCCTGTGATATTTTTTGGGTGTAACAGTACTTTGTTCCCTTATTATAACCGTTTACGGATATTCTTGCAACGCTTGTTTTTCTTAAGACTACCGTCTATAATAAAATAGTGGGATAAGACTATGAAGTGAGAAAATGGAGTATGACAATGACAGAAAAAAAGCATGCAATAAAACCTTACCCCCTGGGAGCACATGTGGAAGACGGAGCGATCCGTTTCGCGTATGCGTCCGGGAAAAAGGATTGCGGCATTCTCTTATATGACAGAAAAAGCGGCAAGAAATTACACAGGATTCCGTTCCGACAGGACGAACGGATGGGAAATGTGTACTGCAAATATTTAGAGCTGGATCCGGCGGATACCGCATACCAGTTCTATGAGGAAGACACTTACGTGCCGGATCCGCAGGCAAGGGGCTTTTTCAGTAAGCCGGCATACGGGAAAGCACGGAAGAATGCGAACCGTATTGCGGTATTTCCGGGAGACGACTTTGACTGGGAGCAGGATGCGCATCCGATGTTGTCTTATCAGGAGAGTGTATGCTATTGTCTGCATGTCCGCGGTTTTACCATGCATGTTTCTTCCGGTGTGACGCACAGGGGAACCTTTGCGGGACTTATGGAGAAGCTGGACTATCTGCAGGAGATCGGCATCACTACGGTGGAATTACAGCCCATTTATGAATTTGATGAGGTCCCGGAAGAGACACTTCCGCAGACATCCGCAGATATGGCGGCTGCAGCAGGGGAAAAGGACGCAGAGCGCCCCGGATACCGGGTACTGAACTATTGGGGCTATCAGCCGGGATTTTATTATGCACCCAAGGCAGCCTATGCGGCAGGGGAGGATCCGGCAGAAGAACTGCGCAGTATGGTGAAGGAATTCCATAAGCGCAACATGGAAGTGATGTTACAATTTTATTTTCCGAAGGGAATGGATGTGGCAGAGATCGGGAATATTTTGCGGTTCTGGGTATTATCTTATCATGTGGACGGCTTTCATCTGATGGGAGAGGTGCCCGCAAAGGCACTGGCAGAGGATCCGTCACTGACCGGTACCAAACTGTGGTACTACAATTTTGATGCATCCCGGATCTACGATCCTGTCACGAAGCCGGAATACCGGAATCTGGCGGAGTATCGGGATGACTATCTGTATACCATGCGCCGGTTCTTAAAGGGCGATGACAATATGCTTGCGGGGGTATTATACGAGATGCGCCATATCCCCGCCAATATGGGACGGATTCACTATCTGTCCAACTATTACGGCTTTACGCTGATGGATATGGTATCTTATGACCATAAGCATAATGAGGCAAACGGTGAGGGCAACCGGGACGGTAATGATTACAACTGCAGCTGGAACTGTGGCGAAGAGGGGGTATCCCGTCGTAAAAAGGTGCTGGCACTTCGGAAAAAACAGCTGCAGAATGCTTTCTGTATGCTGCTCCTGACGCAGTCCACACCACTGATCTTCATGGGAGACGAATTCGGAAATTCCCAGCAGGGCAATAACAATCCCTACTGTCAGGATAATAAGACCACCTGGTTAAACTGGCAGGATAAGGAAAAGAACGCGGAGTTGTTCGCCTTTTGGAAGCAGATGATTGCTTTCCGTAAGGCACATCCTATCCTGCATCTGGAGGAGGAACTTCGGATTCTCGATACCTTATCCTGCGGTTATCCGGATCTGTCCTACCATGGACAGAACGCCTGGAGACCCCAGACCGAGAGCTATAACAGACATGTGGGTATAATGTACTGCGGAAAATATGCGAAGACCAAAACTGGCGGGGAAGATTCCTTCCTCTATGTTGCCATGAATATGCACTGGGAGCCTCAGAAGCTGGCATTCCCGAAGCTGCCGAAGGGCATGGAATGGAAGCTGGTTCTGGCAACAGAAAATGCGGAAGACATTCTGACCACGCAGGAGAGGGAAGAAGAGGCGAAGGATCAGATCAGAACCATCGCCCCCAGAAGTATTGCTGTCTATGAAGGTGTGATGGGGATGACACAGGATACAGGGAAGAAAATTGCGGCAAGATCCGGTAAAAAGAAAGCGGAGACTTCCGAGGAAAGATGATAGAACGAAATGCAAATGCATAATATCTGGAAACATTTTAAAACAATCACTCACCATAAGATTCTGGTGGCAAAGGGCTGCTTTAAGGTAGGTCTGTATAAGCAGGGGCTGTTACATGATATGTCGAAATATAGCCCTACAGAGTTCTGGGTGGGGGCAAAATACTACCAGGGCGACCGCAGTCCCAACAACGCGGAGAGAGAGGATATCGGCTATTCCAGCGCCTGGCTGCATCATAAGGGCAGGAACAAGCACCATTACGAATACTGGATTGATTACAGCATGCAGGCACTGCCCGGCGGAATGACACCGGTACCTATGCCGGACCGGTATATTGCGGAGATGATTATGGACCGGATCGCCGCCAGCAAGGTCTATATGGGCGACAAATACACGGACAGATCACCGTTAGACTACTATTATCAGGGCACCGATAAGGCACCGATTTATCCGGAGACGAAGGCAAAGCTATTATATGTGCTGGAGATGCTGGCAGCGCAGGGAGAAGAGAAGACCTTCCGGTTCATCAAAGAGGAACTGGTACAACATAAGCACAGCATGGACTGGCACCAGTTGGAGAATGCAGAATAGAATAGTAAAAAACAAGTGGTAAGTAGAGGATCCTATGAACTGTATCATTCTGTTATTGTTACTATTTTGTGGCGGAAATTCCTGTGGAAATTGTGGAAACAATAATCGCAGCTCCTGCGGCAATTCCGCATCCTGCGGAAACAACAACTCTTGCGGAAACAGCAATTCGAATTCCTGCGGTGCACGCAGATCGGAGGACGGCGGACGCAGACCGCCCAGACCTGATTTCCCGAACTTTACACCCGTGGATGATCCGGCATTTTCCAGAAGAAATGACGGAAGATGCGAGACCTGCGGATGTGAACAGAATTCCTAAGAACAAAGAACCCCTGGACCGACAAACGGATCAGGGGTTTATTTTGCCTGTAGGAAAATTAGTTGGACATAACTTCTTTCCAGTATTTGTTGTAGAGCTCCTCGCCATCTTCACCGAGATACTGGAATGTCTCTAAGTTGTTGAACTGGGTCAGATCCGGGAATGCGATGGGAGAGTTCTTCAGATTCTCATCCTCGATCAGTTCCTGGGCAGCTACGTTGGGAGTACCGTAAGTGATGTACTCAAAGTTTTTCAGAGCCACATCTGCACGGCACATGAAATCAATGAACTTCTCTGCATTTTCCTTGTTGGGAGCGTTCTTGGGGATAACCCAGCCATCGATCCAGACATTGGTGCCTTCCTCGGGGATGACATAATCCAGATCTTCATTTTCACTCATAACATAGAGGGCATCGCCGGAGAACATAACACCCATGGCAGCCTCGCCGCCAATCATTTTGTCACGTACCTGGTCTACCACATATGCCTGTACCAGTGGCTTCTGGGCAATCAGAGCCTGTGTGGCGATCTGCAGTTCGGATTCATCCAGGGTGTTAGAAGAGAAACCGTTTTTTTTCAGGGCAACCATGAAACTGTCTTTGATGGAATCCATCATCAGAATCTCATCAGCATATTTTTCATTCCAGAGATCAGCCCACTTGGTGGGAGGTGTATCTACCATTGTCTTATTATAGATGATTCCTACCGTTCCCCAGCAGTAAGGAACACAGTATTTATTGCCGGGATCATATGCAGCAGCCTGCTCATAATATTGGGCACCGATATTTTCCTTGGCATTGGGAATCTTGTCATAATCCAACTCCTGGATCAGATCGTTTTCGATCATTTTCTGTACCATGTAATCCGAAGGGCATACCACGTCATAAGCGGAAGAACCGGCTTCTACCTTGGGATACATGATCTCATTGGTCTCGAATTCATCGTAGACTACCTTGATCCCGGTCTCTTCTTCGAACATGGTGATGGTATCGGGGTCGATATATTCGCCCCAGTTGTAGACGATGACTTCACCGTTTTCACCACCAGCGGAAGAGGACCCGCAGCCGGTCAGAGCAGTCGCGGTAAGGATACCGCACAGAAGCAGTGCAATAAATTTTTTCATTCATTTTCCTCCTGAATATATTGAAAAAGTGTTTACTTTTTCTTTCCTTTGGGTGTGTAGTTCACTAAGAACAGTAAAATCAGTACCGTTACAAATATAATGGTGGACAATGCATACATTTCCGGCTTGATGCCCTTTTTCACTTCCGTATAGATCTTGGTGGACAGGGTGTCGACACCGGGACCTTTGGTGAAGTGGGTAATGATAAAGTCATCCAGTGACATGGTAAATGCCATTAGGAAACCGGACAGGATACCCGGCAGAATATCCGGAAATACCACTTTGAAAAAGGCATACGTATGAGAAGCACCCAGGTCAAGGGCAGCTTCATAAGTGCTGGGGTTCAGCTGCTTCATACGGGGCATTACACTTAAGATCACATAAGGGATATTAAAGGTAATGTGCGACAACAGTATGGTACCGAAACCGAATTTTATTCCCATACTTAAGAACAGAAGCATCAGGGAGATACCGGTGACGATCTCGGCATTTAACATGGGAATATTCGTGATTCCCATGAGAATCGTACGGCTGGTACGTTTCATGGACTGCATGGCGATGCAGGCGATCGTACCGATGAAAGTGGCGATCAACGCGGATAATACAGCCAGTGCCAGGGTATTCCACAGAGCCTGCATGATCTGCTCATTCTGGAACAGAGCGGAATACCATTTGGTCGTAAACCCTCCCCATTTTGCACGGGTCTTGCTGGCATTGAAGGAGAGTACGATCAGTGTAACGATGGGGGCATACAAAAAAATAAAGATCAGCCCCAGATATATTTTCTGTGCCGTTGTTTTGATCATAATGTGTTCGCCTCCCCGTCCTTATCCGTTACTACGGAGATTACCATATTAAATATGATGAACAGCATCAGCACGATGGAAAGTCCGCTTCCCAGATTCCAGTTGCCGGTCTGGGTGAATTCCTGCTCGATGACGTTGCCGATGAGCAGGATCTTGCTGCCACCTAAGATCTTACTGATAACGAAGGTAGTCAGGGCAGGGACAAATACCATGGTGATACCGCTGACCATGCCGGGCAGACTTAAGGGGAAAATGATCCGCAGAAATGTCTGTACGCCGTTGGCACCCAGGTCATAAGCAGCATTGATCACACTCTTGTCGATCTTGACCAGTACGTTATACAGGGGCAGTACCATAAAAGGCAAAAAGTTATATACCATACCCAGTACGATGGCGGATGGTGTGTTGATGATATTTAACGCCGGCAGATGCAGAGCGGAGAGAATGCTGTTGATAACACCCGTTTTCTCCAACAAAGTCTGCCATGCCAGGGTACGAAGCAGGAAATTCATCCACATGGGCAGAATGAAAATCAGCACTAAAAAAGAATTCTGATTCACATTCATGTTGCATAGGATCAGGGCAAGGGGATATGCCAGAAGCAGGCAGATCACCGTGCTGATCACGGATAACTTCAGCGCCTCCCACAGAGCCTTGGAATGCTCGGCGGTAGCAATCGCCAGAATATTATCAAATGTAAAAGCACCGCTTTTATCGGTCAGACCATAGTAGAAGACCATGCACAGAGGCACAATGACAAACATGGCTGACCAGAAGATAAAAGGGAGTGACAATAATTTTTTATTCATTGACTCCAATGGCCTCCTCATCCTCGGATTCCGGCTTCTTCATGATCTGAATATTAAATGGATCTACTTTGATGCCGACTTTGGTTCCTACGGGAACCATCTTCGTGGACTGTACCAGCCACTCGAAACCGTTTGCCATAACTTCCATTTCATAATGAACGCCCTTGAAGATGGAGTGGGTCAGGGTACCCTGAATGGTGCCTTCTTCCGGAGCTACCAGTTCCACATCCTCGGGACGGATGACTACATCGACCGGTTTGTTCTCACCGAAACCGGTATCCACACAATCGAAGCGGGCACCGAGGATCTCTACCAGACGATCTCTGATCATGGTGGCACCGATGATGTTGCTGTCACCGATAAAGTCGGCAACGAATGCGTTCTCCGGCTCGTTGTAGATGCTCTCGGGAGTGCCGATCTGCTGGATGTAGCCCTGGTTCATGACCACGATGGTATCGGACATGGTCAGAGCCTCCTCCTGGTCATGGGTAACATAGATAAAGGTAATGCCCAGTTCGTTTTTCAGACGGATCAGTTCGTACTGCATGTCCTGGCGCAGCTTCAGATCCAGAGCCCCCAGAGGCTCGTCTAAGAGCAGAAGCTTGGGCTCATTTACGATAGCACGGGCAATGGCGATACGCTGCTGCTGACCGCCGCTTAAGGAATCCGGCATACGGTTCTCGAAACCGTCCAGATTGACTAATTTCAGAGCATATTTAATTTTATCGTTAATATAAGATTTACTCTTACCGCTGATTTTTAATCCGAAGGCAATGTTCTCCGCAATGGTCATATGGGGGAACAGGGCATACTTCTGGAATACAGTGTTTAAATTGCGCTTATTGGGTGGAAGGTTAGTGATATCCCGGCCTTCGAAAATGACCTGACCCTTGTCAGGAGTCTCGAAGCCGCCCAGAATACGAAGGGTTGTAGTCTTTCCGCAGCCACTAGGTCCCAACAGTGTCAGGAATTCGTTCTCGCGGATGTATAGATTGAGATCATCCAGAAC
>CAVFMG010000002.1:51060-58197 GCA_963623435.1 Odoribacter splanchnicus | reverse complement strand
CGGTACGTACGGTGCTGTGAGAGGACGGCGGCTAGTCACCGCCTCCTACTCGATTTATAAATGAGTTTACAGATTATGCATTCTTTTTACGAAGTGCGTATCCGGATACAACGAAGAGAACAGCGGCGCCTGCCAGGTAAAGAGGAAATGCGCTCTCACCGGTCTTGGGCACGTTGTCATACTCGCCGGAAGTAGTCGTCTGTGCGGGAGTGGTGGCAGCAGGAGCAGCGGTAGCTTTGGGAGTGGTGGTCTCTGTGGTGGCAGCGGGAGCGGTCTTGCTGTAATACTGCTCTTCGGTCTTTACAGAACCATCATAGATATCCAGTTTATTTTTTGCAAAGTTGTAATATTCAAAATAAGTACGCTGATCTACGTTATCTTTTGCAATCAGATGATTTACGGTACCCTGGCATCCGATGTAAGCATGCAGGTTGTTCAGTCCGGTGCCCATCCCCAGCATTTCCAGAACATCTACATTGTTCACGAAGGTAGCATGTGCGGAACCGTATACATAAGCATGTGCCACATCACCGTTAATAGAAGCGGTAGAGCCGTCTAAGATATATACAGCATCATAACCCTTGGCGCTAGGTACTACAGTGGCTGCGGTGTTCACGGTCAGGTTGCCCAGACGAACCGGGAAATTCAGATCGAAGGTAGGAGAAGAAGCATCGGTATCGATGACTACGTAATCGCCATCCTTGATATCCTGCATCATGTAGTAGGTCTCACGGTGGAATGCGTTGTCATCCCATGCGGAAGCTACTTCAAAATACCAGCCGGAGCCGTGAGTGTTGGTGCTTTCCAGATAACGTACCACGTAAGTGGTGGGCTCTGCTGCCTTTGCCGTAATCTTGCCCAGTCCGGGAGCGGCGATGCAGACAGCTGCCAGAGTAAGCAGTGTAACAAATTTTTTCAGTTTTTTCATAAGAAAAATCCTCCTGATAGTTAGTGGGCTATTCCTGTACGGGGAGATAGTGGTCGCCGGGCTCGATTTCCTTGGCGACGACTACGAACCGTCCCTGTTCTACATGGTAGACGCAGGTGGACAGGGTCAGGAAATGGTCTCCGAACTCTGCCGTAACGCCGGTGTCGTACTGGGATAACTGCTTGATATTGTTATAAAAGTCATCAAATTCTTCCTGAGTATCTGCCTGGAAAAATTTGTAGAACTTAAATACCTGATCTGTTTTCTTGTAGACCTGGGAACGGAAGACAGCGATAACCTCGTAATTCCGTTCGCACTCCTCGGTATACAGTATGATGTATTTGTGCTCCCCGTAAAAGGTAAAGCTTTCATAATCCGTCAGATTGCCGAACATGGCACCGGACTTCATATTGTGACCGTGGATGATGAGGTTCGTCGTCAGAGGATCTACGCAACTCTCATCATCGAGAAGCAGGCAGCCATTCTTATTCTCACTGCCATCAAAAGCACGGTAGAGATAATAGGTCTCGTCCTTTGGAGTCCACATGACCGGATAATCGATGTCGGTGCCCGGGATCTGGAGCCATGCTACCATGTCACTGTTGGCAACAAAGCTGTCGGCATACGGATTGGGAACACGGTCGAACTCCTCCGTGGTAGCGGGTGTCTCTTCTGCGGCGGATTCTGTGGGAACGGAAGCGACAGCCTCAGTGACATCCGCGGAAGTACTTGTACTGCCTTCGGAGACGGTGGGACGTAATTCATCCAGGGTCTCTTCCATATGACGATCCTCCATGCGCCCCCTTAGGAACAGAATAACCGCTGCCAGAATACATATTCCGGCGAAGATAAATAAAATTGTGGATAAAATATTTTTATTCGATTTCATGTGTTTATTATACGCTGAACCGGTGACGGGATGCAATAGGGGAAAACAAAAGGATTTCTTAATTTTCGGAAGATATTTCCACAGAGGAAAGCATATAAAATCATAGAGAGTATAGTTACGGAGAACAGGGATGGAACAGCAGAAAGCTTTACGTGCTATTATGGTGTGTCTGCTGCTGATCGCCATGGCGGCGGTGGGCAGGGAGACGGCGGAATATGTGGAGACAGTGAATGCGGTCGGGGCACGCAGGGAGGGGAGCCACGCCCCGGGTGATCCTGTCGTGGTCATCGATGCGGGGCACGGAGGGGATGATCCCGGGAAAATAGGAATCAACGGAAGCCTGGAGAAAGACATTAATTTAAGTATTGCCCGGAAATTGGCAGACTATCTGGAAGGGGAAGGCGTGCGGGTGGTACTGACCAGAGAGACGGAGGGCGGATTGTACGATGCCCATGCCTCCAATAAAAAAGTCCAGGATATGAAACGCAGGATTGAGAAAATCGAAGAGACGGATCCGGTCCTTACGGTAAGCATCCACCAGAACAGCTACCCGGAGGAGTATGTCCACGGAGCGCAAGTTTTCTATTATAATGGAAGTGGAGGTGGACAGAAGCTGGCGGAACTGCTGCAGAAGCAGATGACGAAAGACCTCGATCCGGAGAACCACAGACAGATCAAGGCGAATGACAGCTATTATCTGTTGAAAAAGACGAAGGGAACCATCGTGATCGTGGAGTGCGGATTCCTGTCGAACACCGCAGAGGCGGAAAAACTGTGCGATGAGGCATACCAGGACAGAGTGGCATGGTCCATCCATAAGGGGATCTTACAATATATAGCACGAATGGAAAATCAAAACAGGGAAAACTGATAAGAAACAATCTTTCCATTTTATATCGTATATGCTATACTATGTCCAAATGCATTATTATGACAGAAGGTAAAAATATGGATACGGAAATCATAAAGATTCATCCCGGAGAAGGAGCTGTCAGCGAGGAAGATGACAGAAAGCTCCGCGCTGCGGGAGAGCTCCTGAAAAGGGGAGGACTGGTGGCATTTCCCACGGAGACAGTATACGGTCTCGGCGGTGATGCACTGAATCCCACATCCTCTCAGAAGATTTATGCCGCAAAAGGCAGACCTTCCGACAACCCACTGATCGTGCATATCTATCGGTTTGAAGATATCGAAAAGATCACGAGTAAAGTGCCGGAAGAAGCAAAAAAAATAGCAGACGCATTCTGGCCGGGACCGCTGACCATGATCCTGCCGAAATCCGATGCGGTCCCCCGGGAGACTACGGGAGGACTGGATACGGTAGCGATCCGGATGCCGTCCCATCCGGCAGCACAGAAGCTGATCGAGTACAGCGGCGGCTACATTGCGGCACCCAGCGCCAACACCTCCGGCAAGCCCAGCCCCACCGTGGCGAAATATGTCGAGGAAGACATGATGGGACGGATCGATGCCATCATCGACGGCGGAGAAGTGGGAATCGGACTGGAATCCACCATTATCGATCTGACGGTGACACCGCCCCAGATCCTTCGCCCCGGTTATATCACCCAGGAGAAGCTCAGCGCAGTGCTGGGAACGGTGGATACAGATACCACGATTCTGCGGGCAGACAGCGGACAGGCTCCCAAGGCTCCCGGCATGAAATACAGACATTATGCACCGAAGGGAGAACTCACCATCGTAGAGGGAGAGCCCGAACAGGTCAGAGAGTATATTAACAGGGCGGCAGCCGCAGACCATACGGCGGGAGAGAAGACCGGTATCATCGGAACGGAAGAGATGCTCTCCGGTTACAGCGCAGATGTGGTAAAAAGCGTCGGCAGCCGTAAGGACGAGGACAGCATTGCCAGACATCTGTATACGATCTTAAGAGAATTCGATGATGAGGGCGTGACGAAGATCTATTCCGAGGGATTTTCCACGGAAGGCTTCGGGCAGGCAATCATGAACCGCCTGCTGAAAGCAGCGGGACATAAAGTAGTAACGCTGTAAGCGCGAACAAGGAGGATAAAATAAAATGATAGCAATTGCAAGTGATCATGGCGGATATGATCTGAAAGAGAGAGTAAAGAAATATTTAGAGGAGAAAAGCATTCCTTTTCAGGATTTCGGATGTGACAGCAAGGCAAGCTGTGACTATCCCGTATTCGGACATGCAGCCGCAAAAGCTGTAGCAGACGGCACCTGTGAAAAAGGTATTGTCATCTGCACTACCGGTATCGGCATTAGCATTTCCGCCAACAAAGTGCAGGGTATCCGCTGCGCACTCTGCTCCGATCCCCTGTCAGCCAAAATGACCAGACTTCACAACGATGCCAACATGTTGGCAATGGGCGCCGGTATCGTCGGCGAGAACCTGGCACTGGAGATCGTGGAGACTTTCCTGAACACACCTTTTTCCGGGGAAGAGAGACACAGCCGCAGAATCAGCCTGATCGAAGAGATCTAAGGTACAGCAATCAAACATATACAAAACACAGGAGGACAATCATATGTCAAAAGTAGTAGTTATGGATCATCCCTTAATCGAGCAGAAGATCGGAATTATCCGCAGAAAGGAGACCGGTACCAAGGATTTCAGACAGAACATCAGTGAGATCGCTATGCTGATCGGTTACGAAGCAACCAAGGATCTGCCCCTGGAAGAGGTAGAGATTGAGACTCCCATCTGCAAGACTACCGTAAAACAGTTAAAAGGCAAGAAGTTAGCATTGGTACCCATCCTGCGTGCAGGACTTGGCATGGTAGACGGAATGCTGTCTCTGATTCCCGCTGCAAAAGTAGGACATATCGGACTGTACCGTGATCCCGAGACCTTAAAGCCCGTAGAGTATTACTGCAAGCTGCCCGCAGACTGCGCAGAGCGTGAAGTATTTGTCGTAGATCCCATGCTGGCAACCGGCGGTTCTTCCATCGCAGCTATTCAGCTGTTAAAGGACAAGGGCTGCAAGAGCATCCGTCTGCTGTGCATTATCGCAGCACCCGAAGGAGTTAAGGCAATGCAGGAAGCACATCCCGATGTAGATATTTATATCGGTGCCCTGGATCAGAAGCTGAATGACCACGGATATATCGTTCCCGGACTGGGAGATGCAGGAGACCGTATTTTCGGTACCAAATAGTACAAAGGAGACACCGATGAGTGCCAAACGCAGTGACTATATCAGCTGGGATGAATATTTTATGGGGGTAGCCCATTTGTCGGGAATGCGGTCCAAGGATCCGAATACCCAGGTGGGAGCCTGTATTGTCAGCCCGGACAACAAGATTCTGTCCATGGGATATAACGGTTTCCCCAAGGGCTGTTCCGATGATGATTTTCCCTGGGAGAGGGAGAACGCGGAGGACAAGAATCTCACAAAGTATCCCTTTGTGACACATAGTGAACTGAATGCCATTTTGAATTACCGCGGCGGATCCCTGGAGGGGACGAAGCTGTATGTATCCCTGTTCCCCTGCAACGAATGCGCGAAAGCCATCATTCAGGCGGGAATCCGCACGGTAGTATACGACAGCGATAAGTATCGGGGAACCCCCTCCAACCTGGCGGCAAAGCGTATGTTCGATGCCGCCGGCGTGGAATATGTGCAGTACCGCAAGACGGGACGCATGATACAGATCGAGGTCTGAGCAACAGATAAAAGGAGTAGAACGGTTGAAGCGCCTACAGAAGACAGCTGTGCTGCTTGCAGCGGTGATCCTTGCGGGAGCCTTTTCTTCAGAAGATATCAGAGTGGAAGCTACCAGCAGCACCTGGCAGCAGATTCAGAAGGAACAGCAGGAGAAAAATGAACTGCAGAACCAGCTGAATCAGGAAAATGACAATCTGGAGAACCTGAAGGGAGAACAGAATTCCCTCAAGGGACAACTGAATAATCTGAACGGTCAATTGACGGAGGTCAGCGACAATCTGGCGGATCTGGAACAGCAGATCGCGGACAAGGAGCAGGAGATCGCAGATACCCAGGAAAGCCTGGAGGAAGCGAAGGCGACCGAAGAATGGCAGTATGAATGTATGGTGATTCGGGTCCGGGATATGTATGAACGGAACGAGACCAGCTACATCAACGCGCTTTTAAATGCCCAAAGCTTTGACAAGCTGCTGAATGCAGCGGACTTTTTTGAACGGATCGCAGCGTATGACCAGAAAAAGCTGAAGGAATTCGAGGAGAACCGCCAGCTGATCGAAGAGGAAGAAGCAAGACTTCAGACGGAAAAGGCAGAGCTGGATAATCTGAAAGTAGAAGCAGAAGCCGAGAAAAGCAAGGTGTCCGGTCTGATCAGCCAGACATCTAACAATATCGCAAAATATGCCGGAGACATCTCCGAAGCAGAACAGAGAGCCCTGGCATACGAGGCAGAGATCAAACAAAAAGAAGAAAACCTGGAAACACTCCGGAAAAAGCTGGCAGAAGAGATCGCCATGTCCCAAAAGGCGGCAAATGCCACCTGGCGGGATATCTCCGATATTTCCTTTGAAGAGGGAGACCGGTACCTGCTAGCGAACCTGATCTACTGCGAGGCAGGCGGCGAACCCTATGAGGGTCAGTTGGCAGTGGGCAGTGTAGTCATTAACCGTGTCAGAAGTTCCGTGTATCCCAACACGGTAGTGGGAGTGATCTACCAGAACAAACAGTTCTCACCGGTAGCCAGCGGTCGACTGGAACTGGCATTGGCAGCCAATATGGCTACCAGCCGCTGCTATCAGGCAGCCGATGAGGCAATGTCCGGTGTGACTAATGTGGGTAACTGTGTATACTTCCGTACACCGGTGGAGGGACTGACCGGTATCAATATCGGAGGACATGTGTTTTACTAAAGTGAAAGCAGAAAACTATGAAAATTAATTGTGCCAAACAAGAGGGGTATGCAAACAGAATCGTGGACTGGAAGGTCTTCGTTCGACAGAATCTGATAGCAGCAAAGGCTTCAGAGCCTTATTATGCATTTGTGGGAGAAAATTCCTACAGACCGATAAATGAGCTGATCCTGCCGGAGGACGGTAAACTTCTGCAGGAGGCTGTGGAAGCGGAGCCGTTCGTTCCGGTGGAGCTGATTACCGTACTGTATAACCTGAAAGACAGTACCCGGAACGTGTATATGCGCATCGAACAGAGTGATCAGACGGAAAATGGAATTCCACTGTATCAGATCACAATTTTCGATATCCATGATTTGGAGACACGTAATTTGATTCTGGAGCAGAGTATTTTGAAATACCGTCATTTTATGACGCTTGAGGATGTCTATTTTTTTGAATACAAGGCGAAGCAGGATGAATTAACAGTCTATAAATATG
>CAVFMG010000002.1:0-51050 GCA_963623435.1 Odoribacter splanchnicus | reverse complement strand
ATAAATATGTCAACGAGCGTGCCATAACCAGATATGAAGGCACGGTGAACGCCTTTATCCGGTCTCTGGAGCAGCCACATGTAAACAGTGATATCGAAGGAATGGAGGATCAGCTTCGGACCTTTTGTGCACATCTGCGTAACGAAGAAGATTTTTTTGAGATGGAGTTCGTGCGTGACCAGGAAGATGAAGAAATGTGGAAGGTTAAGGGTGCCAGAATTCCCAAAAAGCGTGACATGGTGGCAGGCATTATCATTCCGGGGAAAAACTATGAGAAGGAAGCTTATTATCTGACTCCGGCAGCGAGAGATGCCGGCACCGGTCTGCTGAACAAACGGGCATGGACGGAGTACACCATCGAGAGGTTAAACAGCAAGGATCTTACTACCAGATGGCTGGTGATTCTTGATGTGGACGATTTCAAGCATATTAACGACACTTATGGACATATTTTCGGGGATCAGGTCATCCGAAGAGTGGCGGAGATCATGCAGGTGCTGACAGGACAGCGGGGCGTCATCGGACGTTTCGGCGGAGATGAATATGTGATCCTGTTGGAAAAGGTGGAGACCAGAGAACAGCTGAAGACGCTGCTTAAGACCATCGCAAAAGAATTCGCCCTTGCCTTCGACCCGAAGACTCACGTGACAGCATCCATCGGTGTATCCGAATACCCTGTGGACGGAACGGAATACGAGATGCTGATGCGCAAGGCGGATAAAGCATTGTACCTGGCAAAGGAAAAAGGCAAGAACCGCCATATCATCTATGAAGAGAGACTTCACGGCAAGTTAGAGACCGATGACATGCAGAACATGGCAATGGCGTATGCGGTATCTAAAGAGAAGAAACGGGAAGTTATTACGGAGATGATCACCGGAATGTGCCGGGAAGGGGTAGGATTTATTGTAGAAAACCCCGAGAAATTACAGCAGATCCGCAGCTTGTATGACCTGGACGGCATCACCATTTTTTCAGACAGAGGCAATAAGCTTGTCTGCAGAAACGGTAATTATGTGGCGGAGGCTCCGGACGGTCGTCCCGGATTTGAAGATGAAAAGTATCTGTCACTGTTCGGTGAGGATGATATTTTTATAGAATCCAACATGGTAAAATTGCGTTCCCAGAATCCGGCGGCTTATGCCGTGACACAAAAGCAGGAGATCGGAGCGGCACTTCGATGTCTGACCAGAAAAGAAGGGGTTCCCTATACAATGGTCAATTATGAAGTGTTTAACCGCAACCGAAAGTGGTCGGATGAAGACATCACCCTGCTGACTGTTCTGGGGCACTGCATCGGAAATTTGCTGAACTATTCAGAGTAAAGTAAACACATGAGCAAAAAGTAACTACAGCTCGCTTTTCTCCAAGGGGCTTTGCAGTCTGTCGAATTTGTCGCGATAGATGATCGTGATCAGGTTATTTAACTGGCGCAGGCAGGCGCTCATCTGGGACTGAGTGATCAGTCCCTTTTCCAATGCTTCAGCCAGCTCATCGAGATCTACCACATGCATTCTGCCATCCGGATAGAGGATAATATCTGCCAACAGATCGGTAACGATCAGAGAATTCTCCTCCGGACGGCGGGTGTATTCTACAATATCGCAGTACCAGTACAACAGAGACCCGTCATGACGGTAGAATTTGCTGATCTTGAAGCCTTCCTTCAGATAATAGCAGGAACAGCCGTGGGAAAAAGTGGTCTTGGGATTCAGTGTTTTCCATTTTGTCAAAATATAATCATCGTTTTGTTCTACGATAATATCGTCCTTTAACAGAATGCATTCTTCCGGGATCAGTCGTTTCCGGTAGATCTGAAGTTCGTTACTCATAGCGTTTCTCCTTATGTATATTGCATATCGTCAGAGTTCCGGGAAAGGAATAAAAGGCAGTGGCGGCACTGTGTGGGAACACAATGTCTTCTCCATCCAGATCATGTCATGCCATTCGCCCTGTTTGAAGCCGGAAGCATGAAAATGTGCCACGGTCTCATAGCCGTGCTTTTTATGGAATGAGATGCTGGGGGGATTCGGATAAGTGATGCAGGCACATACATTGCAGATGTGCTGGGCGGTCAGGTATTCCTCCAGCTTTTGATATAACAGACTGCCGACGCCGCTGCCGCGAAGGTCGCGGCTCACATAGATAGAAGTCTCCACGGACCAGTCATAGGCGGCACGCCTCTTGAAAGCGGAGGCGTACGCATAGCCCACGGGAACGCCGTCCTGTTCTGCTACCAGATAGGGATAGCGGGAGAGGGTATGCCGGATTCGCTCAGTGAATTCCTCCACGGATGGAACCGTATATTCAAAAGTGATCGAGGTGTTCTCCACGTAGGGAGCGTAAATAGCTACTAAAACGCCGGCATCTTCCGGTGTGGCAGTCCGGATCGTGATTTCTTCTTTGGCTGCTTCGGTCTGCATGTGACAAGCCTTCTTTCTGAGGTAAATTATAGTAAATTGCAGTAAAAGTTTCTTTGAATTAATTCTTAAAATAGTTACTCAAATAGTACTTCCGGGGGACTTTCAAGTCAATCTTTTTTTCGTGTAATTTTATAGATTTTTTACCATTTAAAGAGGGGAATTTTACTGGACATCGTGTTAAGATTTCGTTATAATAACTATAGATTTGCCCTGTTAGGCAACATTATTTTTAAAAATGCACAAAAATGAATTTTGAAAGCAGTAATCAACACAGGAGGATACAGTGTCAAGAAAAAAGAAGCCCTATGACAGAACCGTGTTCCAATCGGTGACATTGATCGTGCAATTCGGCATTAATATGCTGGTGCCGATCTGTCTGATGTCAGCAGTGGGTATCTGGCTGGACAAACATTTCGGAACGAACTTCTGGATGATCCTGCTTTTCTGTATGGGAGCCGTGGCAGGAGGGCAGAATGTATACCGGATGGCCAGGACAATTTATGAAGACAGCGATGATAAACACACTAAAAAAGATAAATAGAACCGTTTTGGAGATGGATCTGGGAATCCTGTTCCTGGGAGTGCTGGCACAGGTCATCGGAGCTTTTTTCGTGAAGGACGAAGTGATGTATGCAGGAAGCTTATGGTTCGGCATATTGCTGGCACTTGCTGCCACATATCACATGTACATGTCCTTAGACCGGGCGCTGGATCAGTCGGAGAAGACTGCGCAGAAGATGATTATCCGCGGATATCTCCTGCGCTATGTGATATTGATTTTTATCCTGCTGGTACTGATGAAGACAGAGGTGATGAATCCTCTGATATTCTTTTTTGCCTATGTGATCTGTATGAAAGTAACGGCGTTCTTACAGCCGCTTACCCATAAATTATGCAATAAAATGTTTCATGAAACGGATCCGATTCCCCAGGCGATGCCGGAGGAGACCGCGGAGAGCGATAAAATCTCAGCGGATTCCGAAGAAGCTTCTGAGGATGGAGAAGTGACAGAACAACAGAATAAAGAATAAGGAGGTGAAACAATGGAACATGGAATTCTGTTATCCGGTGCCGACAATATCGACTTTATGATACATGGCGTGTTCAAATATTCCTTTTTCGGACATGAGGTATGGATAACAACCACGCATGTGTGTCTGCTGATCATCATGTTGATTATCATTGGTTTTGCCATTGCCGCCAACCGCTGTATGGCTAAAGCCAAAGAAGTTCCGGAAGGACTTCAGAACGTAGTGGAGCTGATCGTGGAGAAGCTGGACGCCATGGTGGATACACCCATGGGCAAGGCGGCGCCGAAGTTTTATAACTACATCGGAACGATCTTCATCTTCATTCTGGTGAGTAACATTTCCGGTCTGTTGGGACTGCGTCCCCCCACAGCGGATTATGGCGTGACACTGCCTCTCGGTGTCTTGACATTTATACTGATTCATTATAATCAGTTCAAGTTTCAGAAACCGAAGGAGATCTGGACAGGCATGTGTTCTCCACTGCCGCCTTGGCTGCCTATCTGGTTGCCTATCAATCTGATCAGTGATATTGCCGTACCAATATCCTTGTCTCTGCGTCTGTTTGCCAACATACTGTCTGGAACGGTAATGATGGCGCTGATTTATGGACTGTTGGGGATCATCGCGACAGCTTGGCCCGCAGCCCTGCATGTATATTTCGATTTGTTTTCCGGAGCTATCCAGACGTATGTATTCTGTATGCTCACCATGACTTATATTGCTGATGCAAGAGGAGACGCTTAGAACGTTATCGCTTTACGAAACAATGCAAGAAAGATTCTTAAGAATCTCAATAATAGGAGGATTTACTATGGATTTTAATGAAAACTTTATTTTAGGTTGTTCTGCAATCGGTGCAGGTCTGGCACTTATCGCCGGTATCGGACCCGGTGTAGGACAGGGTATCGCAGCAGGACATGCGGCTGCAGCAGTAGGACGTAATCCCGGCGCTAAGTCCGAGATCACTTCTACTATGTTATTGGGACAGGCAGTTGCAGAGACCACAGGTTTGTATGGTCTGCTTGTAGCTATGCTGCTGCTGTTCGTAAAGCCCTTACTTCCCTGATTAAACGAAAGGAATGCGGATGAAAATGATACTATTAACAGAAGGCGAGACCATGTCAAGACTGTTTGACCTGGACTGGCAGCTGCTGGCAGACTCCTGCCTGATGATCATTGCCATCTTCGTATTGTTCCTGGCACTCAGCTATTTCCTGTTCAATCCGGCGAGAAAGTTCTTAAATGATCGTAAAGATAAGATCAGAGGAGAACTGGAAGAAGCGAAGACCAATCAGGAAAAAGCCGCAGAACTGAAGGAACAGTATGAGGCGAAGCTGAAGGGCATCGACAAAGAAGCAGAGGATATCTTAAGCGATGCCAGAAGACGTGCTCTCCAGAATGAGGAGCGCATCGTCGCACAGGCGAAGGAAGAGGCAGCCAGAATCCTGGCGAGAGCACAGGAAGAAGCCAGACTGGAAAAGCAGAAAATGTCCGACGAGATCAAACAGGAGATCGTATCCGTGGCATCTGTCATGGCAGGTAAACTGGTAGGCACTTCCATAGACGCCTCCAGACAGAGCAGCCTGATCGAAGAGACGCTGAAGGAAATGGGTGAGGACACATGGCAAAATTAGTTTCCAAAGTCTATGGAGAAGCCCTTTTCGAAGCGGCAGTCGACCATGGAAATGCGATCCAGCTGATGAATGAGACCGCAGAACTTCAGAAGATCCTGGAAGAAAATCCGGAATTTGACAAGCTGATGAAGCATCCCGGGATCCCCAAACAGGAGAAACTCTCCATGGTGGAGAATGTCTTCCGAGGCAGGGTCAGCGACGATCTGACGGAATTTTTGAAGATCGTGGTGACCAAGGAACGCTACGGCTCATTGAAGGCTATTTTTGCTTATTACACCGAGCTGGTCAGAGAATCCGAGAAAATGGGAACCGCATATGTGAGTACTGCAGTGGAACTGACACAGGAGCAGAAGCAGGCAGTGAGAGACAAACTGTTAGCTACGACTTCCTACCGTTCCTTTGATGTGTATTACCGTGTGGATCCGACACTGATCGGCGGAATGGTGATCCGGGTAGGTGACCGGGTAGTGGACAGCAGTATCCGGACCAAGCTCGAAGATATGAAGAAACAATTATTAAATATTCAGCTGGGATGACCGGCTGAAGGAAAGGTGCGACAGATCCATGAATTTAAGACCAGAAGAAATAAGTTCCGTCATTAAGGAACAGATCGAAAGATATTCTTCCAAACTGGATGTCTCCGATGTCGGAACCGTCATCCAGGTAGCGGATGGTATCGCTCGTGTACATGGACTGGAAAATGCCATGCAGGGTGAGCTGTTACAGTTCCCCGGCGATGTGTATGGCATGGTGCTGAATCTGGAAGAAGATAACGTCGGTGTCGTATTGTTAGGCAGTGCCAGCAATATCGAAGAGGGCGATATCGTCAAGACCACCGGACGTGTGGTAGAGGTGCCCGTAGGTGACGCATTGCTCGGAAGAGTAGTGAACTCCTTAGGACAGCCCATTGACGGTAAGGGACCCATCCAGACCGACAAATTCCGTAAGATTGAGCGTGTGGCAAGTGGTGTTATCACTCGTAAGAGCGTAGACACGCCGCTCCAGACCGGTATCAAGGCAATCGACTCCATGGTTCCCATCGGCAGAGGTCAGCGTGAGCTGATCATCGGCGACCGTCAGACCGGTAAGACCGCTATTGCGATCGACACGATCATCAACCAGAAGAGTCAGAATGTAAAATGTATCTATGTAGCTATCGGTCAGAAAGCATCTACCGTAGCAAATATCGTAAAAACACTGGAGGAGTTCGGCGCTATGGCATATACCACCGTTGTGGTATCCACAGCAAGTGACCTGGCTCCCTTACAGTATATTGCTCCTTATTCCGGTTGTGCCATCGGTGAGGAGTGGATGGAGAACGGAGAAGACGTACTGGTAGTGTATGATGACTTAAGTAAACATGCTACCGCATACCGTACACTCTCCCTGCTCCTTCGTCGTCCGCCCGGACGTGAGGCATATCCCGGTGACGTATTCTACCTGCATTCGAGACTGTTAGAGCGTGCAGTCCGCATGAGTGAAGAATACGGCGGAGGTTCCCTGACGGCACTTCCCATCATCGAGACTCAGGCGGGAGATGTATCCGCATACATCCCGACCAACGTTATCTCTATCACAGACGGACAGATCTATCTGGAGACAGAGATGTTCAACTCCGGTTTCCGTCCCGCGGTAAATGCAGGTTTGTCAGTATCCCGTGTAGGTGGTGCCGCACAGATCAAGGCAATGAAGAAGATCGCAGCGCCTATTCGTACCGAGCTTGCCCAGTACAGAGAACTTGCTTCCTTCGCACAGTTCGGTTCCGAACTGGATGCGGATACCAAGGAGAAGCTGGCACAGGGCGAACGGATCAAGGAAGTGCTGAAGCAGCCTCAGTACCAGCCCATGCCGGTACAGTATCAGGTTATCATCATCTACGCAGTAACCAAGAAGTTCCTGTTAGATGTGCCTGTAGAGGATATCACCAGATTCGAGAAGGAGTTCTTCGAGTATCTGGATACCAAGCATCCCGAGATCCCCGCAGCCATCGCTGAAGAAAAAGTGATCTCTGATGAGACGGAAGAGAAGCTTGTAAAAGCACTGAATGCTTTCAAGGAAGAGTTTCTGAAATAAGTGTGTCAGCCGTATAATACGGCAGAATGAGAGGTAACTATGGCATCAATGCGTGATATCAAGCGCCGTAAGACCAGCATTCAGGGCACACAGCAGATCACCAAGGCGATGAAGCT
Organism: Odoribacter splanchnicus; assembly: GCA_963623435.1. Classification (GTDB taxonomy): domain Bacteria; phylum Bacillota; class Clostridia; order Lachnospirales; family Lachnospiraceae; genus Acetatifactor. The sequence continues at coordinate 43,773 of CAVFMG010000002.1, read as the reverse complement.
GGTATCTACGGTAAAGCTTCAGAGAGCCAGAGCAGGTGCAGAACGTTCTCAGACGTATTTTGACTGTATGTATGATACCGTAAATAATGTCCTGTCCAGGGTAGGGCATCTGGAACACAGATATCTCGTTCCGGGTGCTTCCCCGAAAAAGGCGGTCATTGTCATCACCTCCAACCGAGGTCTGGCAGGCGGTTACAATTCCAACGTGACCAAACTGATCACCGGACAGGAGGACTGGAAGACAGAAGACGTTGTAGTCTATGCCATCGGTAATAAGGGACGTGAGATCCTGGAGAGAAAGGGATATACTGTGAAGGAATCCTATCCGGATATCATCGAAGAGCCCGCGTATGCCGAGGCGATGCTTCTGTCAGACAAGCTGCTGTTAGCTTTTGCAGCCGGCGAGATCGGCGAGATTTATCTGGCGTACACACATTTTAAGAACACGGTGAGCCACGAGCCGAAGCTGTTGAAGCTTCTGCCGGTGGAATACGATGCAGAGGCGAACGAACCCACAGAGGGTGCCGATGCACTGATGAATTTTGAACCGGAAGATGTGGAAGCACTGGATATGATCATACCGAAATATATTTCCAGTCTGATCTATGGTGCGTTGATGGAAGCGGCAGCCAGTGAGAACGGTGCCCGTATGCAGGCAATGGATAATGCCACCAGCAATGCGGAGGATATGATCAGTGATCTGTCACTGAAATACAACCGCGCAAGACAGGGAAGCATTACCCAGGAGCTTACAGAGATCATTGCAGGCGCAGAGGCGCTTTAATTATTGGAACATGCCCGCATGGCGGGCAGGAAAGAGGTAGAAATGGCAGGAGAGAATAAAGGAAGGATCACCCAGGTCGTCGGTGCCGTACTGGATGTACGATTCGACGAAGGGAAACTTCCCGAGATCAATGACGCGATCCGCATCCCTACCAGAGATGGAGGAGAACTGGTAGTAGAAGTCTCCCAGCATTTGGGTGATGATACTGTCAGATGTATTGCCATGGGTACTACCGACGGACTTGTAAGAGGAATGGAGGCAATTGCCACCGGATCTCCGATCTCCGTACCGGTAGGAGAGAATACCCTGGGCAGAATATTTAATGTACTGGGTCAGCCGATCGACAATAAGCCGGCACCGGAAGGCGTATCTTATGAGCCTATCCACCGTGCGGCACCGACCTTCGCAGAACAGTCTACGGACACAGAGCTGTTGGAGACCGGTATCAAGGTCGTTGACCTGCTCTGTCCTTATCAGAAGGGTGGTAAGATCGGTCTGTTCGGCGGCGCCGGTGTAGGTAAGACCGTACTGATCCAGGAACTGATTCGTAATATCGCTACCGAGCACGGCGGATATTCCGTATTCACCGGTGTAGGTGAGCGTACCCGTGAGGGTAACGACCTGTATCACGAGATGCAGGAATCCGGCGTATTGGACAAGACCACCATGGTATTCGGACAGATGAATGAGCCCCCCGGAGCGAGAATGAGAGTCGGTCTGACCGGACTGACCATGGCAGAGTACTTCCGTGACAAGGGTGGTAAGGATGTGCTGTTGTTCATCGACAACATTTTCCGATTCACCCAGGCAGGAAGTGAGGTATCCGCACTGTTAGGCCGTATGCCTTCCGCAGTAGGATATCAGCCGACATTACAGACAGAGATGGGTGCGCTGCAGGAGCGTATCACATCTACCAAGAACGGATCCATTACTTCCGTACAGGCAGTTTATGTGCCTGCGGATGACCTGACAGACCCGGCACCTGCGACTACATTCGCACATCTGGATGCCACCACGGTTCTGTCCCGTTCCATCGTAGAACTGGGAATCTATCCCGCAGTAGATCCTCTGGAGTCCACATCCCGTATCTTGGATCCCAGAATCGTAGGTAAGGAGCATTATGAGACCGCCCGCGGTGTACAGGAGATTCTGCAGAGATATAAGGAATTACAGGATATTATCGCCATCCTCGGTATGGACGAGCTGTCCGAGGAAGACAAGCTGGTAGTATCCCGTGCCCGTAAGATCCAGAGATTCCTGTCCCAGCCGTTCTTCGTGGCAGGACAGTTCACAGGTCTGGAAGGAAAATATGTACCTATCAGCGAGACCATCCGTGGATTCCGTGAGATCCTGGACGGCAAGCATGATGATATCCCGGAGAGCTACTTCCTGAATGCCGGAAGCATTGATGATGTACTGGCAAAGGTTCATGCATAGCATGAGAGGGGAGTACAGATATGGCAGATAAAGAATTCACACTTCGTATCATAACCCCGGAAAGAGTATTCTATGAGGGAACTGTGGATATGGTAGAATTCAATACCACGGAAGGACAGATCGGTGTCCTTCCGGGTCACATTCCTCTGACGGTGATCGTGAAGCCGGGTATCCTGCATATTACGGAGAAGGACGGAGAGAAAGAGGCAGCACTGCACTCCGGATTCGCCGAGATCCTTCCCGAAGGAGTTACCATTCTGGCAGAGATCATCGAGTGGCCGAACGAGATCGATGAGAACCGTGCGGAGGCAGCGTTGCACCGTGCGGAAGAGAGACTGCGCAGCAAGACGCCGGAGACGGATATTGCCAGGGCAGAGACGGCATTGCAGAGAGCAATGGCAAGAATTCAGGTGCTGCGATAAGATCGCGGCACCTGTTTTTTCACTTTATGGGAAAACAATGCATATGCTATAAAAAAGCATGAGGCAAAAAGTATGGTATCACGCCCCTTTTTTATGACATTGCCCGGATATCCCGGAAGAATGGATGACAAGGAACTTTTGAACGATCTGGAATATTTGCAGCAGACCTATCCCGGAGAGGTAAGACGCTGTCAGCGCAGAATTGCGGAAATATTGGACAAATACGACTATGAAGGAAGCATGATCTATGACGAGTATCCGGATCGTTTAAGCATCTACCGGATCGCAGATACCATCGGTAAGATTCTGGAGCAGGAATCGGAAAAAGTCTCCGGAGATCTGATCCAGGTACTGGTGTGCGACGAGATCTACAAAAGAAGGCACGGCGGAAGACGCGGTGCTTTTGTAATTTTTTAGTTGTGCAAATGAGATAAAGTTATTACAATAAAATTATGGAAAATTTGAAAACACTTTTACAGAAAATTTTAAATAAAGACTTACAGCAGATCATCCTGAGCAACAGCCGTGACCCGGAGCAGGTCCAGAAAGTGAAGATCCGCCCGGTACTGATCCGCGGGGAACTGTTGTTCCAGGAGACTGCTTACAGAGGAACCCAGGTATTTCATGAGAATTTTACAGCGGAACAGTTGACGGATCGAATCTGCACTGCACTTCAGGAACAGTTCAGACAGGGCGAATTTACCGCGAAGAGTCTGCATGCTACCGCACTGGTCAGCAAAAAGGGAAAGTTGACACTGAAAGTGAAGAACACCGGCAATGCACCGAAGGCGGAAGACGTTGCCGGCGAAGAGAACCTGCAGGCACTTTCCCATAACCGGACCAAGCACTATAGCTTAGAGGAAGGGAAGCCAGTGGATTTCCTGGTGGGACTGGGAGTGCAGACCCCGGATGGCAGAGTGACGAAGTCGAGATTCGATAAGTTCCGCCAGATCAACCGTTATCTGGAATTCATCGAGGATGTGATCGACGAATTGCCGGCGGACCGGCCGATCCGTATTATTGATTTTGGCTGTGGTAAATCCTATCTTACGTTTGCCATGTATTATTATCTGCATGAATTACAGCACAGAGATATTCAGGTGACCGGACTGGACCTGAAGACTGACGTGATAAGACACTGTAACGAACTGGCACAGAAGTTAGGATATGAGAATCTGAAGTTCGAGCGGGGAGACATCAGCACCTATGAGGGCACGGATGTGGCGGATATGGTGGTGACCCTGCATGCCTGTGACCTTGCGACGGATTATGCCCTGGATAAGGCAGTAAAATGGGGTGCCCGGGTTATCTTGGCGGTGCCCTGCTGTCAGCATGAACTGAACCGGCAGATTCAGTGCGACCCTTTAAAACCTGTATTGAAATACGGCATCATCAAGGAACGCATGGCGGCACTGCTCACAGATGCTCTCAGGGCGAATCTCCTGGAGCGGCAGGGCTACGAGACACAGATCCTGGAATTCATCGACATGGAACATACGCCGAAGAATCTGCTGATCCGTGCGGTGAAAAAGAGCGGCATGCGCCCGAAGCGCAGTGCGGACATCCGTGGGGTGGAAGAGCTGCTGCATGTGGCACCGACACTGGACAAACTGTTGAATAATAAATGAGTGAAGAGCAAGAATGAAGAAAACGATAATTAAAATTGCCGTGTGCGTTGTGGTGTTTTTGACATCCGCGCTGATCATCGGCGGCATTATGAATCAGGGACACAACAATATGACCATGGAAATGGCACCTGCTACGCTCCCCGTGATCACTATGGAGAGCGGTGGTGTGGCATGCAATGAGCTGCACGGCAACACGACGGAGATGGACGTGGCGTACCAGAAAGACAGCGTGACCGTATTGGGGACGGAGAGACAGGCGGATTTCACTGTGGATACCTATGGTAGAGAGGTCACGAGTATCTCCATGGAAGTCCGCAGTATTGACGGCTCACGCCTGATCGAGAACGGAGAGGTCACCGGATGGAAAGCGGGCGGGAAAAGCATTCCCGTCACACTGGCATTAAAAGATCTGATTGATACCAACACGCAGTATAGCCTGACTCTGATCCTGGAACTGGACGGGGAGCAGGAGGTATATTATTATACGACGATTTTGTGGAACGACGATCTGCATATTGCGGAGATCCTGGAGTTCGCCACGGATTTTCATGGGAAACTCTATGACAAGGAAGCAGCGAAGGAACTGACCAAATACCTGGAGCCGAATTCTAAGCTGACAGACAACGGTACTTTCCATAAGGTGAACATTCACAGCAGCTTCCAGCAGATCACCTGGGGCAGCCTGGAGCCGACACAGGAAAATGCGGCTTCGATCCGTCTGACACAGGTGAACGGAAATGTGGCATCGCTGCTGATGGATTTTGTCGTGTCTACCGGCGAAGGCAAAAATAAGACCTACTACAATGTGGAAGAATATTACCGTATCAGATACACCTCCGAGAGAATGTATCTGCTGGATTACGAGCGGACCATGACGCAGATTCCCGATACTGAGCGGATGTATGCCAATGACAAGATTTTACTGGGCATCACGGATGAAAATGTGGACATGATGGAGAGTGCCGACGGCAATACCGTGGTATTTTCCGATATGGGACAGCTGCTCAGTTATAATGCGGCGACCAACGGGCTGACCGTGATCTTCTCCTTCTATGACAAGGATAATGCGGATGAGAGGACACTGTATGATCATCATGACATCAAGATTCTGGATGTGGATGAGGGCGGCAATGTGAAATTCGCCGTGTACGGTTATATGAACCGCGGCAGACATGAAGGGGAGACCGGCATTCAGGTCTTAAGCTATGACAATTCCCTGAACACTATCGAGGAAGAGGTCTACATTCCCTATTCCAAGAGTTATGCAGTGCTGAAGGATGAGATGAACCAGTTGTTGTACCGGAACCGGCAGCAGCATCTGTACTTTTTCCTGGAAAACGGCGTCTACGATGTGGATCTGGAGAACCGAACCGCAGAGCAGCTGGTGAGCATCCGCCAGGATGACAGCCTGCAGGTATCGGAGAACCATGAGGTCATCGTATGGCAGGAGGGGGACGACATCAACCACAGCAATCAGTTGAATGTACGGAACCTGAATACCGGAGAACAGACCGTGATCCGGGCGGAAGAAGGCGAGGCAATCCGTCCCTTAGGATTCATGGGAGAAGATATTATCTATGGTGTGGCTAGGGAGAGCGATATCCGCACGGAGAATTCCGGACAGGTATTCTATCCCATGTATAAGGTATGTATCAGCAATTCTTCCGGTACCACCCTGAAGGAATATGGGCAGGAAGGAATTTATGTCGTGGGATGCATGATCGAGGGCAACCAGATCACACTGACCCGTCTGCAGCGCACAGAGAGCGGCAGCTACCAGGAGGTCCTGGATGACCAGATCATGAACAATGTGGAAGAGGAAGCCGGACAGAATAAGGTGGTTACGGCGAGCATCGATATTTATGAGCGCTATGTACAGATACAGACGAAATCTTCCATTGATACGAAGACCATCAAGGTACTGAACCCCAAGGAAGTCGTATTCGAAGGTGGCAGAGAGCTGGAGCTGGATGCGGTCAGCGAGGTGCCCAGATATTATGTCTATAATGCGTATGGTGTACAGGGAATCTACAGTGCACCGGGCAGTGCGGTGAAGGAAGCTTATGATGCATCCGGTATTGTCACCAACGACCGGGGAATTACCGTATGGCTGAAGGACAGTCGTGTCAGCCGGAACCAGATCATGGCGATTAAGGAGGAGAGCGTCACGGAGCAGAAGAACAGCCTGACTGTATGTCTGGACAATATCCTGCGGCACGCCGGAATCACCCGCAATACTGAGTATGACCTGGCACAGGGCAAGACGGCGATCGAGATCCTGTCGGAGAATATGACGGGCGTGCAGGTGCTGGATCTGAGCGGATGCAGCCTGGATGCGGTGCTGTATTATGTCAACCAGGACATCCCCGTGCTGGCGATTTTAGAAGACGGTGAGGCAGTACTGGTGACCGGATTTAATGAATTCAACGTTGTCATCATGGAGCCTTCCACCGGAAAATTATACAAAAAGGGAATGAATGATGCTACGACGTGGTTTGCGGAGAACGGCAATCATTTTATCACGTATATGAAGACAGATAATTAATATAGGGTAAAGTAAAAGGCGTCTGGGACCTATAAAGATCCGGACGCCTTTTTGAATATAATTTTGGGGTAACTCTGAATAATTACATTTTTGGAAATTATCTTTGTACGTCAAAAATATATTTGCGATACTTCTGTAACACAGTGCGAAGCAACATACCCAAAATGCCGCAGGAAATGATCTCGCCGATACCTACGGTCAGCATGAAATAAGGAATGCCGCCCTCTAAATTATAGACATAAGCCAGCACGAAAGGAACGATGATGGTGTTGGCGATAATGGGAGGCAGCGGAGCCAGCCATTTGTTCTTATCACGCAGCAGATATGTGCCAAATGCGCCGATAAGGGTTGCCAGGCTGCCGAAGACGATGTCAAGCAGCATGCAGCCAGTCATGGTATTGCTGATAATACATCCCAGGAAAAGCCCCGGTATGGCAGCAGGGGTAAATACGGGAAGAATCGTCAGGGCTTCCGAGAAGCGGACCTGAATGGCATAATTTGCCAGTCCCAGAGCGTTGGCTAACATGGTCAGCACAACATAGAGAGCAGCGATCACCGCTCCGTGTACGAGGTACAGTACTTTCTTGTTCATTTGTTTTCTCCTTTAGTTTTTATTTACGAGTGGAAGGTCACGAACACTCGATTCATTTAACGCCGGGAATCGGCGAGCAATACAACTGTTTCAGTATAACAATAATTCGTAAAAAGTCAAGACCTGGGTCGATTCACTATACTTTAATGCTTTGGCTCAGTATGGGGGTGTTTTAATCTCCCCACAAGTAATGATTAGGGTATTATAGCATTTTGTTACACTCTATACCCACGAAAATTATTTTTACGTCCCACAATGGTTGATATTCAAACAATTTCCCTTATAAACAGGGTATGACGTATATGATCCAGCTCATATACCCTCGGTACTCTTAAATTGAGGGTATACGTCAAGATAAATTGACTTTATACCCTTATTCAGCTATAAGCGTTAAATATGCCTACAAAGTAAAAATATTGTCCCGGGCACCAGAACTGAAATCCAATGCCTAGGGAGATTTATAATTGACGGGGATGTAAAGGAGTGGTAGTATAAAGAAAAAGAGTGCTACCGTGCAGTCTGTACGATACTGATCATGGTTACGATGATACTGATACTCGTAACTACAATACCGACAATGCCTACAGCTGTTTCTGCCATCTTATGTACCTTTCAATAGATTTCCCATTCGAATCACCTCCGATAATACTGGAAGCTCTCAAAATGTATCCACTTTGGCGAAAGGTGAACCGCTTACCGTTTTGGTAACACTCCACTACCATTATAAAATACAATACCGGGAATAGATAGCTTTGAGCCGGAAAAATAAGTAACGAAATATGCTATGCAAAATTTGGTGGTTCTTCCGAAAATAAAATTTGTGAAAAATGACCAAAGCGTGAAACTCGTTTACAAAACGGGAATTTCGGGTGACTATTGAGTAATAGTAGAATATACTGCCCTCGGAAAATCTGCCTCCGGGGGCAGTTGCTTTTTTCTTGCAAAAATGCGACAATATAAGATACAGCATTTATTGCGTGAGAATAAGGAGAAAGCTATGTATATTATCGCAGGGCTGGGGAATCCCGGCAAAGAATATGAAAATACGAGACATAATATCGGTTTTGATGTCATAGACAGATTAGCAGAGGAAGAAAATATTGCTGTCATGGAGAGCAAGCACAAGGCATTGATCGGCAAGGGCTATGTGGCAGGGCAGAAGGTGATTCTGTCGAAGCCCCAGACCTTCATGAACTTAAGCGGCGAGAGCATCAGGGAGATCGTGGATTATTACAAGGTGGACGATACCGCGGAGCTGATCGTGATCTCCGATGATATCAGCCTGGATGTGGGACAGATCCGCATCCGCAAAAAGGGTAGCGCCGGCGGGCATAACGGTCTGAAGAATATCATCAAAATGTTAGGGCATGATACTTTTATCCGTGTCCGCATGGGCGTGGGAGAGAAGCCGAAGAATTTTGATCTGGCGGATTATGTGCTGGGACATTTTCCGGCAGAAGAGAGGAAAATCATGGATGAGGCGGCGAAGACTGCCGCAGAGGCAATCCGCATGATCATCACCGAGAGCGCGGATGTAGCCATGAACCATTTTAATAGTAAGAAAGCGTAACGGTCATTAGCAAGAGGAAAAAGAAATGCAGGCACTACTTGCGCCATTAAAAGAACTGGCGGAATATGATGAGATCCGTAAAGTCGTCAGACAGGGCAAAGGCACCGTCGCTCTGTCCGGCTGCGTGGACTCCCAGAAACTTCATATGATCTACGGACTCAGCGATGGCCTGAAATACAAGGTCATCGTTACTTATAATGACTTAAAAGCCAAGGAGATCTACGAGGAATACCGTTTTTATGACAGAAATGTCATGCTGTATCCGGCAAAAGATCTGATCTTTTTCCAGGCAGATATCCACGGTAATCAGCTGGTGCAGGAGCGAATCAAGACACTGCGCAGAGTTGTGGAAGGGAAGCCTGTCACCATCGTCACTACCTATGCGGCGCTGATGACGCCCCAGGTGTTGTGGGAGGAGAAGGATATCATCCGCACCGAGCGGGGCGGCAGCCTGGATGAAAGTAAACTGGCATCAAGACTGGTGGCTATGGGATATGAGAAGGCTTACCAGGTGGAGAGCCCGGGACAGTTTTCCATCCGCGGTGGTATTGTGGACATTTTTGACCTGACGGAGGAGAATCCGTACCGTATCGAACTATGGGGCGACGAGGTGGAATCTATCCGTAGCTTCGATATTTTGAGCCAGCGTTCCATCGAGAAACTGGAGAGTATCGCCGTCTACCCGGCGACGGAGTTTGTGTTGTCCGAGAATCAGATTCGCAAGGGCATCAGTAAGCTTGAAAAAGAGGCAAATAAGCAGGAAAAGATTTTCCGGGATGCCCACCAGCCGGAGGAAGCCCACAGGATCGCCACCCAGGTGAGCGAACTGAAGGAACAGTTGCTGGAATTTCAGAGTAAAATTAACCTGGAAGGCTACATCCGCTATTTTTATGAAGATACCGTGACCATGCCGGAACTGCTGGCGGACATGGCGGGACGGTCGCTGGTATTTTACATCGACGAACCGGCGAGAGTGAAGGAACAGGCGGATGCCATCGAACTGGAATTCCGGGAGAGTATGGAGCAGCGTGCGAGAAAAGGCTATGTGCTGCCGGGGCAGATGAACATCCTCTACAGTGGGGAGCAGGTGGCAGCCACTTTGGAGAAAAACGCTGTGGTGACTCTTGCGACCATGGAGACCAAGTACGGGTATTTCCGGACGGAGAAGCATGTGGATATCGCCGCCCGCAACATTGCTCCCTATAACAACAGTTTTGAATCCCTGGTCAAGGACCTGAAAAAATATAAAAAGAACGGCTACCGGGTGCTGTTACTATCCGGCTCCCGCACCAGGGCAAAACGTCTGGCGGAGGACCTGCGGAACACGGAAGATGCAGGGCTGACGGCAGTATACACGGAAGACCCCATGCGGGAAGTACAGCCCGGGGAGATCTTGACCTATTACGGTCATGTGAATAAGGGCTTTGAGTATCCCTGGCTGAAATTCGTGGTACTGTCCGAGAGTGATATTTTCGGGGCGGAGAAGCGCAAGAAGAAAAAGAAGAAGCTCTACCAGGGGCAAAAGATCAACGATTTCAACGACCTGAAGATTGGTGACTATGTGGTGCATGAGACCCACGGACTGGGGATATATAAGGGCATCGAGAAGGTTGAGGTGGACAAAGTCGTTAAGGACTACCTGAAGATCGAGTACCGGGACGGCGGCAATCTGTACATTCTAGCGACCGGACTGGATGTAATTCAGAAATACGCCTCTGCCGATGCGGCGAAGAAACCGAAGCTGAATAAATTAGGCGGCAAGGAATGGGAGCACACCAAGACCAAGGTGCGCAGTGCCGTTAGTGCTGTGGCGAAGGATCTGGTGGAGCTGTATGCGGTGAGACAGCAGAGCGAGGGCTACGCCTTTGGAAAAGATACGGTATGGCAGCGGGAATTCGAGGAAATGTTCCCCTTCGAGGAGACAGAGGATCAGCTGAATGCCATCGCGGATACCAAGGCGGACATGGAGAGCCACCGGATCATGGATCGTCTGATCTGCGGAGATGTGGGTTACGGCAAGACCGAGATCGCCATCCGTGCCGCGTTCAAGGCGGTGCAGGAGGGAAAACAGGTCGTGTACCTGGTGCCCACCACGATTTTGGCACAGCAGCATTACAATACCTTTGTGCAGAGAATGAAGGATTTTCCGGTGAATATTGCTCTGATGAGCCGTTTCCGTACGCCTTCGGAGATCAAAAAGACCGTGGCAGACCTGGAAAAGGGCATGGTGGATATCGTCATCGGTACCCACAGAGTACTGTCAGCGGATGTGAAGTTCAAGGATCTGGGACTGTTGATCATCGATGAGGAGCAGCGTTTCGGTGTGGCTCATAAGGAGAAGATCAAGAAGTTAAAAGAGAACGTGGATGTGCTGACTCTGACGGCGACGCCCATTCCCCGTACCCTGCATATGAGTCTCATTGGTATCCGTGATATGAGTGTGCTGGAGGAGGCACCCAACGACAGGCTGCCGATCCAGACTTTTGTCTGCGAATACAACGACGAACTGGTCAGAGAGGCGATCGTCCGGGAGATGGCGCGGGGTGGACAGGTCTACTATGTCTATAACCGGGTGAATAATATCGCGGATGTGGCAGCTCAGATTGCAAAACTGGTGCCGGAAGCCAACGTGGCGTACGCCCATGGACAGATGAAGGAGCATGAGCTGGAACGGATCATGTTCGATTTCGTAGGCGGCGAGATCGATGTATTGGTGTCCACCACCATCATCGAGACTGGGCTGGACATCTCTAACGTAAATACCATGATCATCCACGATTCGGATAATCTGGGACTGTCCCAGCTCTACCAGCTCAGAGGGCGTGTGGGACGTTCCAACCGCAATGCTTATGCTTTCCTGATGTATAAGCGGGATAAGATGTTAAAAGAAGTAGCGGAGAAGCGCCTGGCGGCAATCAAGGAATTCACGGACTTAGGCAGCGGTTTCAAGATCGCCATGCGTGACCTGGAGATCCGCGGTGCCGGGAATCTGTTGGGAATGAGCCAGCACGGGCATATGGAAGCTGTAGGATACGACCTGTACTGTAAGATGTTAAACGAAGCGGTGCAGAATCTGAAGGGGATTCATACCACGGTGGATTTCACCACGGTGATCGACCTGGATGTGGATGCTTATATTCCGGCGGAATATATCGTGAACGAGACGCAGAAGCTGGATATTTACAAGCGTATCGCCGGTATCGAGACCATAAAAGAGCGGGACGAGATGAAGGATGAGCTGTTAGACCGCTTCGGCAATATCCCGAAAGCAGTGGATAATCTGCTTCGGATCGCCCTGATCCGTATGGCAGCCCACGGGCTGGATATGACGGAGATCAAGGGCAAGAACGGCAGGATCACCTTTAATTTCCGCCCGGATGCCGCTATAGATCCGCTGAAGATCCCGGCATTTTTGAAAAAACACGGCGAGGAATTAAGTTTTACCGCCTATGGCAATCCGTTTTTTACTTATAAATATAAGAAAATGGAGCTGGTGGAGACCGACGCGGAGCTCCTGATGGGTAAAACAGAGGAACTGCTGGAAGAGATGAAATCTCTGGTGCTGGAAACAGAACCGGCACGGGAAAATTAAGAGAGTTTTAAGGGACTTTAAATATGATACCTTCTTATCAGAACCGGGAACATGGGACCTGATAAGGAGGTATTTTTCATGAAAGGATATGTAACAGCCAGCGGATACATGGGATATGTGGAGAATGAATATATCTTATTTGCCAGTGAAGATGACTATTTTGAATACGTGGATTCGTTAAATTTTTAATTAATGTTCAGTGTCTTTACCGACGCCGCACATCTGTGATATAGTACAAATGTAAAGAAAAAATGTAAGGGGTTTCATCATTGCAAGGTGCAACGGTGAAATTTCGATAAAACATTTGGCAAAACATGCAGATGGGAGTTTATACTATGGAATTGACTGAGAAGAAGGAATTTGATCTGCTCTCCCTGGGAGAGATTATGCTGAGATTATCACCACCCGACAATGAGCGTATTACCAGAGGCGACAGCTTCAGCAAGCAGGCAGGAGGTGCAGAACTGAATGCTATCACCGGCGCGGCAATGCTGGGATTGCGTTGCGGCATCATTTCCAAGCTTCCGGCGAATGACCTGGGTGTATATATTAAGAACCGTGTACGTCTCTGCGGCGTCAGCGATGACTATCTGGTATACGATGATGACAAGGATGCCAGACTGGGTGTGTATTATTACGAGAATGGCGCTTATCCGAGAAAGCCCCGTATCGTATATGACCGTAAGAATACTTCGATCAACAAGCTGACCGTAGACGACTATGATGACAAGATCTACAGTGATACCCGCTGCTTCCATACCAGTGGCATCACCCTGGCTCTGAGCCCCGAGCTGAGAGCTACCGCCATCGAGATGATCAAGCGTTTTAAGGCACAGGGAGCGATTATCTCCTTCGACGTGAACTTCAGAGGCAATCTCTGGACCGGCGCCGAGGCGAAGGAATGCATCGAATCCATTCTGCCTTATGTGGATATTTTCTTCTGCTCCGAAGATACCGCACGTCTGACTTTCCTGAAGGAAGGCGATGCCAAGAGCATTATGAAGAGCTTTACGGAGGAGTACCCGATCTCCATCGTGGCATCCACACAGCGTATCGTACATAGCCCGAAGCGCCATACCTTCGGCTCTATCATCTACAGTGCGAAGGACGATGCCTATTATGAAGAGGCTCCCTACACCGATATCGAAGTCGTAGACCGTATCGGAAGCGGTGATGCTTATATCTCCGGTGTCTTGTACGGACTGCTGGCGCATCCCGGCGAGTACCAGAGAGCCCTGGAATATGGTAATGCCATTAGTGCCCTGAAGAACACCATCCCCGGCGACCTGCTGTGCACCGACTTAAAGGAGATTCAGGGAATCATCAAGGAGCACAAGTCCACCGGACGTATTGCTGAGATGGACCGCTAAGAGATTAAAATACAAAAATATAAAAATACAGAGTCCTGCAGCGCACGAAAAGTGTATTGCAGGGCTTTTTTAAAATATATGTAACTATTCAGAACCCCATTCGCAAAATCGCCTCTGCGAGGCTTAATTTTTGCTCATGTGGTTACTTCGCCATATAAAACTGCTTATCTGCCAGAATGCAAGCATTCGCAGATTGCAGTTTTGCATGGCTCTGAATAGTTACAAATATATGAAAAAGCAGATGTACAAGATGAAAGTAGCTTGCTATATTAAAAGAAAGGAAATGTAACAGGTGCTGCGCAGAAAGAGAAGGTTATGGGTTGAACATGGTGAACAGGCTGAACATAGAAAAGAACGATGAAAAACATTATCGTAAAATAGAAAAAATAACAGATAATCCGTTCCTGAATCTGTATCATATTGATGCATTGGGATGCAACGGAACGCCGTTTCATTATTATTTTGCCTCCCGCAACGATGAAAATAACATCAAGCACAGAACCCACAGCATGCGTCCTGAGGGAATGGCTGTCTATGCGGTGACAGAGGATGGGGAGAAACTGGTACTGGAGCGGCAATACCGGTATCCCGTGAATGACTATCTGTATGAGCTGCCGGCGGGACTGATCGAGCCGGGAGAGACCGCAGAGGAGGCTGCCTGCCGGGAAATGTCAGAGGAGACCGGCTGGAAGTTCACAGTCTACGAAGGCGGAGAACCGGCATTTCGCAGAGGATTTTTCCTGGCGCAGGGGCTGACGGACGAAAGCGGCAGCATGATCTTCGGCACGGTGACGGAACAGGTGGGACAGCAGCTGGAGAATACGGAAGACATCCAGGTGGTCTTGGCGGACAGACAGGAGGCACTGCGGATTCTCAGAGAGGAGCGGGTCTCCATGCGCTGCGGATTGATGCTGATGCAATTTCTGAAAGCAGAATCGAAAGTACCGTTTGATTTTTTGAACCCGGCGGTGTTTTAATGTATTTGAGAAAGGAAGAAACAGATATGAAAATGAGAGAAGAGATCAAGAATCACCTGATAAATGGAATCATTCCTTTCTGGAAAGGTATGAGAGATGACAAGTTCGGCGGTTATTATGGATGGCTGGACTACGACCTGAACCTGGATAAAAAAGCGGAAAAAGGCTGTATCCTGAACAGCAGGATCACCTGGTTCTTCTCCAACGCATATACACTGTTAAAAGACGAAAGCCTGTTGGATGAGGCAAAGCACGGCTATGCTTTCCTGAAAGACTATTGTCTGGACAAAGAATACGGCGGTATCTACTGGTCCTTAAATTATGACGGAACCCCGAAGGATACCACAAAACATACCTACAATCAGGCGTTCTGCATCTACGCACTGTCCTCTTACTATGAGGCAAGCGGGGATGTGGAAGCCCTGGAACTTGCCAAAAAGCTGTTTACCCTGATCGAGACTACATGTATGGATGAGGTGGGATATCTGGAAGCGTTCACCAGAGATTTCAAACCGGAATCCAACGAGAAACTGTCGGAGAACGGTGTGCTGGCAGACAAGACCATGAACACATTGCTTCATGTTTTCGAGGCCTATACCGAACTGTACCGGGTATCCGGCGATGAAAAAGTGCGCAGACGCCTTCTGTGGATCATGGATGTGTTCGCTGAGAAAGTTTATAATCCGAAGCTCCACAGACAGGAAGTATTTTTCGATAAGCATTATAATACCATTCTGGATCTGCATTCCTACGGCCACGACATCGAGACCGCATGGCTGATCGACAGAGGCTGCA
Source organism: Odoribacter splanchnicus (assembly GCA_963623435.1). Classification (GTDB taxonomy): domain Bacteria; phylum Bacillota; class Clostridia; order Lachnospirales; family Lachnospiraceae; genus Acetatifactor. The sequence goes on along the minus strand of CAVFMG010000002.1, from coordinate 28,061 downwards.
AGGTTCTGGACGATCCGGAACTGACTCAGAAGATGTATGCCATCACCAGAGACCTTACCGCACAGATCTATAAGGTGGCATTCGACGGACATTCCCTGGCAAATGAATGTGACAGAGGTGTCGTGAATGTACACAGAATCTGGTGGGTACAGGCGGAGACCGTCATCGGCTTCTTAAATGGCTATGAGAAAGAGCCGGAGAAGACGGAATACCTGGAAGCGGCAGAGAATGAATGGGCATTTATCAGAGATCATGTGATCGATAAGAGACCCGGTTCCGAATGGTTCTGGGAAGTGGATCCGGAAGGCAATCCCTATCCTGACCGCCCTATTGTGGAGCCCTGGAAATGCCCCTACCATAACGGCAGAATGTGCATGGAGGTCATGAAACGAATTTCGAAAAATGATTGACAGCCGGGGAACGGTGAGTTATTAGTATAAATAAAAATGCATAAGGGGCAAATTTAAAGAAAGCAGGAACAGGATCATGAATAAAGATATTATATTTTTAGAACCGGTATGCACCCATAACATCTGGGGCGGCACCCGGTTGAATCGAGAATTCGGTTATCATATCGAGGGAGATGACATCGGGGAGTGCTGGGGGATCAGCGCCCATCCGAACGGAGACGGCACCGTGGCAAGCGGAGCTTATAAGGGCATGAAGCTGTCCAAATTGTGGGAGAAGCATCCCGAACTGTTTGGGGATACGGGAATGGATCGTTTCCCGTTACTTATCAAGATCATTGATGCGAAGGACGACCTCAGCATTCAGGTGCATCCGAATGATGAATATGCGAAGGTGCATGAGAACGGATCCTTGGGTAAGACAGAGTGCTGGTTCATCTTAGACTGCAAGGAGAATGCCACACTGGTAGTGGGGCACAATGCGAAGACGAAGGAAGAACTGGAAAAAATGATCCATGAGGGCAGATGGAAGGAATTCATCCGTGAGATTCCTATCAAACCCGGAGATTTCATCCAGATCGATCCCGGTACCGTACATGCCATTAAGGGCGGCACACTTCTTCTGGAGACCCAGCAGAGCAGTGACATCACCTACCGTGTATACGATTATGACAGACTCAGTAACGGCAAACCCAGACAGCTGCACATTGCCCAGAGTATCGATGTCATCACCGTTCCCGCCAAGTCCGCAGACAACAGCGTGGTCCACACTGAGAAAAAGGACGATGCGATCCAGCAGCTGATCCGCTGCCCTTACTACACCGTATACCGTATCGACGTGGAGCATCGTGTGGAGACCTGGCAGGATAAGCCGTTCGTCCTCATGAGTGTCGTCGAAGGAGAAGGCACCCTGAATGGTACTCATCTGAAAAAAGGTGACCACCTGATCCTGCCTGACGGCTACGGCAAGGTAGAGTTACAGGGCAAGATGCAGATCATCGCCTCAACCATTTGATTTTATAGCAAAACAAAAGTCCGGTCGCTTTAATGCGTAACCGGGCTTTTTACATGTGTGCCTGTCGGCACACGTTTCCGCCGATATTCTGTCGGTGTCATTCCCACAAATTTTTTAAATTGCCGCATAAAGTGCAGCTCATTGTCATATCCGCAGAAATCCGAGAGGCTGCGGATACTCATGTCACTTCCGGTCAGATAATATTTTGCCAGCTCCAGACGGGCACTTATGATGTCCTGCTGACAGGAACAGCCGAAGAACTGCTTATACAGATGCTGAAAATACGAGAGGCTTAAGGCGAGAGAATCTGCCAGGACCGGAACCTTCCAGTCATTTGCCGGATTATTATAGATTTGCGTCCGAAGTCCGGAAAAGGCAGGATAATATTTCTGTACGCTGGAATCACCGAAATCCGCTGCCAGTTCATCCTGCAGGGCGTATAGAAAAATATGCATGAAAGAATCAATGGATTCCTGTCTGTAACGGGAATTGCTGAAAAAAATATCCGACAGCATACGGACATATTCCGATAATCTGTGAAAATTATAGGGCTGCAGAATCCGGCATGTGGGTGGCAGCAGGTTCCGGAGAGCATCGCACTCACGGTCGTCCGGAAGAAAATGGATCCAGTCATCATTGTAACCAATGACATCACAGCCATAATGAATGTATGTATCCGGGGGAAAACAGATCAGAGAGTTGGGAGCCACTATGTGCTTCGCTCCATCCAGATAAATCCAGGATTCCCGCTTGATGAGCAGAATAAGGTAGTCCGGTACTCCCTGCTTATGCTCTATATTGCAAGGCTTCGGGTGATGGGAATCATGACCGCAACTGTTAACGTATATCATATATGACCTCCTGAAAAAAGCAGAATATGTCAGTTATTAGCATTGTAAGATATTGTAACTGTCATGTCAATTGATTACCATGAAAATAACGAAATAAGAGGAGGTATCCGGCATGATATGGAATATCCGGGAGTGCGGAGCAATGTGACGCTGGAAGTTGCACAGGGGACGACATTAAAGGCAAGTCCCGATATCAGAGATTATGCGGAAAATGTTCATCACAACAGATATCGCAACGAGGAAGCACTGGACAGATGTTTTCTCTACGGAGAAGATCTGGAAAATATCGGGATCTGTGGAAAAGGAAGTATTGAAGGCAGTTCGGTGGCATTTCCCAACGAGGGAAGTATTTATCGTCCGATGATGATCCGTTTTTTACGATGCAGACAGATACATATCGAGGACATCCGGTTGTGCGACGCTGCGGCGTGGACTACAGCTTTTCTGGATTCTGAGTACATCTGGATCAGTAAAGTATATATTCATAACGAGAAACGCTACAACGGCGACGGGCTGGATTTTGACGGATGTGCCCATGTATTTATAAAGGATTGCAGTATTACCGGAACAGACGACAACCTGTGCCTGCAATCCAGCTCGAAAGAATATCCTGTGAAGGATATCCATATCAGCAACTGTGAATTCACATCCCTGTGTGCGGGGATCCGGATCGGCCTGAAATCCATTGGAGATATTTACAACGTAGTTATCAGTAACTGCACCATGAACAGAGTCTGGCGGGAAGGCATCAAGATCGAGTGTACGGAAGGCGGCAGTATCTCGAATATTGTGATCCAGAATGTAACGATGCGGGATGTGACAAGACCGATTTTTATGATCCTGAATAACCGGTTTAAGACGGATGATTACGGAAGCTCCGTAGAACTGGAACAGATGCCGGAGATCGGAAGAATGGAAAATATCACGATCACCAATCTCATGGCAGTCGATTCCGAAGAAATGAAGAACACACATTATCGTTTCGGCAATGACATCATGGGGGAACCGAGGTTTAACGGCATCCGCATGGATGCGGAAGAGCATCATCCGATCCGGGGTGTGACCTTACAGAATATCCGCTACCGGAGTATCGGTGGGGTAAAGAAATCAGACATTCCCGCGGAATATCCTTCCGTGCTGGATCAGCTACTCCATCCGGGAGAGGTGACCTCGGAGAACTATTATCCTGACTGGAGCCGTACCTGATCGAGAACAGCGACATCGTCAGACAGGATATCCGGGTGAAGGCATAGAAAATGCGTAAACCGTAAACATAGAACCAAATAACAGTGAAAAGGACAGGAGAAAAACATGGAAAATTATCAGGCATGGGCAGAAGAAGTCTTAGAAAAAGTAAAAGAGAAAATGGCATGGGTCAGTGAAAAAAACAAGGACATCATCCCCTACACCACAGACGAGAACGGCAATTACGACGATCGTTCCGCAGAGGATAAAGAGTGGAATCACGACGACGGATTAAACTGGTGGACCAACGGATTCTGGGGCGGCATTATGTGGCTGCTGTATCAGGACACCAAAGACGAAAAATATGCGCAGATCGCACGGGTCTCCGAACAGAAAATGGAGAAATGCTTTGAAAGCTATTTCGGACTGCATCACGATGTGGGATTTATGTTCCTGCCTACCGCAGTTGCAGATTACCGTCTGACCGGTCATGTAGATTCCAAACGGATCGCCATGCATGCAGCCAGCCTCCTGGCAGGCAGATTCAATCCGGTGGGTAAGTTCATCCGGGCATGGAATCAAGTACCGGGCAGTGACACCAGGGGCTGGGCAATCATCGACTGCATGTTCAATATCTGCCTGCTCTACTGGGCTTCCGAAGAAAGCGGAGATCCCAGGTTCCGTCAGATTGCCATGATGCATGCGGACACCGTGATGGAGAACTTCATCCGTCCGGACGGCTCGGTATGCCATATCGTGGAATTTGATCCGGAGACCGGAGTTATGGTGAAGAGCCATGGCGGACAGGGTTATGCGGAAGGCTCTTCCTGGACCAGAGGACAGGGCTGGGCACTGTACGGTTTTGCTAACAGCTATACCCACACCGGCAAACAGGAATATCTGGATACTGCCAAAAAAGTGGCACACTATTGCATTGCCAACATTCCGGAGAACGGCATCATTCCCGTGGACTTCCGCCAGCCTGCGCAGCCGGCATGGGAGGATTCCTGCGGTGCATGTATTATCGCCGGTGGACTCTTAGAAGTAGCGAAGCATGTGCCGGAGCTGGAGAAAGAGATGTACATCCGTGCAGCTGTTAAGATCCTGAAGGCCATTGCGGAGACCAGAGCGGACTTTACAAAGGATTGCGATGCCATCGTACAGAACTGTACCGGAGCATATCACGACAACAGACATCATTTTACTATGGTATATGCGGATTACTATTTTATCGAGGCACTGTATAAGCTTACCGGAACCGGCATTTTGCTGTGGTAAGCAGGGAAAGGCAGGAGTTTAGCATGAAATTAGGCGGAATAGAAGCCGGTGGCACCAAAATGGTATGCGCCATAGGAGACGAGCAGGGCAACATTTTCGACAGAACGGTATTTCCCACGGAGACACCGGACATCACAGTACCGAAGATGATCGAGTATTTTCGGGACAAGGGAATTGAGGCGCTGGGCATCGGCTGTTTTGGCCCGGTGGATCTGAATAGAAAATCGGCAACCTATGGATATATTACCAGTACGCCGAAGCTGGCATGGAGATTTTATGATTTTGCCGGAGCCTTCCGGGAGGCATTGCAGATTCCGGTAGGGTTTGATACTGATGTCAACGGAGCTGTGTTGGGAGAGGTACGTTTCGGCGCAGCGAAGGGCTGTGAGAACGCCCTCTACATCACGATCGGCACCGGCGTGGGTGTAGGTGCCTACATCAACGGAAAGCTATTGCATGGACTGATGCATCCGGAGGGCGGACACATTTTCCTGCAGAAGCATGCGAAGGACACATACGCAGGCTGCTGCCCTTATCACGGAGCCTGTCTGGAAGGACTGGCATCCGGTCCTGCAATCCAGGGCAGATACGGTAAAAAGGGAGCAGAGCTTGCCGGAAGAGACGACGTCTGGGAGCTGGAAAGCTATTACATCGGACAGGCGGTTGCTGACTACATGATGACCTACTCTCCGGAGAAAATCATTCTCTGGGGCGGCGTCATGCACCAGGAGAAGGTCTTTGACATGGTCAGAAAAAATGCACTGGAGTTCTTAAACGGCTACCTTCCGGAGGTAAGCCTGCCGAAGGATCTGTCACAGTATATTGTGGCTCCGGCATTGGGAGAGAATCCGGGCATCATCGGAGCGTTGTGCCTGGCACAGGAGGAAATGATATGCAACAGATAGCAAAAGGAATCTGGAAAATCGTATTGGGAGAACCGGAAGAGTTTACACCGGAGCATTTCAGACAGTTCCCAATCAGAACAGAAGAAATAGAGCAGATCCCGGTAAGCCGGGAATGCAGGGTCAGTGAAGAGAAGATTCACTGGAAGAAGACAAAACGGGGCATCACGGTTACCCTTCCCATGGAGACACAGGAAGACATCTACGGCTTCGGACTGCAGTTCCAGGGATTTAACCAGGCGGGCAGGAGACGTTACATCAAGGTGAACTCCGATCCGGTGGCAAATACCGGAGAAGGTCATGCACCGGTACCCTTTTATATTTCTTCCGCAGGATACGGACTGTTTGTAAATACTTTCCGCTACACCACATTTTTGATGGGAACAAACAGCGAGCGCGGTCAGTCTGCCGGGATGACGGCGGAGAATGAAGCGCATGAAGAGTTTTCCGAGGCGGCGATTTATGCCTTAAAGAGAGCGAAAGAAGAACGAAAAGTCATCATCGATATCCCGGCTGCGGACGGTATTGAACTGTATCTGTTTGCAGGGGATTTTATGGAAAGCGTTCAGAGATATAACCTGTTCTCCGGCGGTGGCTGTGTGCCTCCCATGTGGGGGCTGGGCATGTGGTACCGTATCTATGGCGGCGGAGATGAAAAAGCACTGAAAGAACTGGCAGAGCAGTTCCGCAAGGAAGAGATTCCCATGGATGTCCTGGGACTGGAGCCCGGCTGGCATTCCCACAGCTATTCCTGTACCTATAAATGGTCGTATCTGTTCCCTCATCCGCAGGAAATGATTGATGAAATGACGGAGCAGGGCTATAAGCTGAATTTGTGGGAGCATCTCTATGTGTACCCTAAGGCTCCGTTCTATCAGAAGCTTGTGCCTTACAGCGGTGATTATGAAGTATGGAACGGACTGGTACCGGATTTCGCCACAAAAGAGGCTTGTCAGTTATTTGAAGACTACCACAGAGATACCTTTGTGAAACAGGGCATTGCGGGATTTAAGCTGGATGAATGTGACAATTCCGACTATAATCCCTCCAACTGGGCATTTCCGGATTCCACGGAGTTCCCTTCCGGCATGGACGGCGAGCAGATGCATCTGGCGATCGGCACCATGTACCAGCACCTGATCTACCGGATCTATCAGCAGGAGAACCGCAGAACGTATTCTCAGGTACGTTCTTCCGGAGCACTGGCAGCCCCGTTGCCCTTTGTACTGTATTCGGATCTGTATGATCATAAGCAATTCATCCGCGGTGTGGTAAATGCGGGTTTTTCGGGACTTCTATGGTGCCCTGAGGTGCGGGACTGTGCTAACGGCGACGATCTGCTCAGAAGATTGCAGACGGTAGTATTTTCCGGACACGCACTGATCAACAGCTGGCGGATTCCCAGTCCTCCTTGGAAACAGACCGACATCGAGAAAAATCTTGCCGGAGAAACCATGGATACCGCAGATTATTATACAGCGGAATGCAGAAAACTGTTTGAACTGCGTATGAGCCTGCTGCCCTATTTATACAGCGCTTTCGTGGAATACAGTCATAGCGGAAAACCTCCCATCCGAGCCCTGGTGCTGGATTATCCGGAGGATATGGAAGCACGCATGGTGGATGATGAGTATCTGTTCGGCGAGAGCATGCTGGTATGCCCCCTGACCTATGAGGATGGCACGTCCAGAAGCGTGTACCTGCCGGAAGGTGGCTGGTATGATTTCTTCACCGGTGAAAAACTGGAGGGTGGAAAGAGACTGGAAATACATGCGGCGTATGACAAGATTCCGGTATTCGTAAAAGAGGGTGCCATCATTCCGCTGGCAAAACCGGTTACCCACGTGGAAAAAGATACGGTATTCGAGATGACGGTAAAGGCGTTTGGGGAAGCCGACGGAAGCTTCACATTGTATGAGGATGATTTCGAGACCTTTGCTTATAAAAACAGTCAGAACCGCATCGTAATTGAGAAGCACCCGGGAGAGGAACTGACAGTCCGTTCTGAGAACGGAATGATGAAAAAGTACCATTTTCACGAAACAATCCGTGTACCGGAGGTTCGAGTGTTTTGACACCCGAACCAGATCTGGAATTGTTACGGATTTATGGGGTAACAGAAGTTTCTGACAGGAAGGAGTAGCATATGTTTGAAAACGGAAAAATATGGCTGGATGACGTCGGTGCGCCGATCCAGGCCCATGGCGGCTGTATCATTCGCCATGACGATATGTGGTACTGGTATGGCGAAAATAAAGGAGCGGAGAACTGCCCAGGCACCACTCGAGTGGATGTCATCGGCATCAGCTGCTATTCTTCCAGAGACATGAACAGCTGGCATTATGAAGGATTGGCGTTTGATGTGAAGGACAGCCCGGAAGGCAGTCTGATAAAGCCGGAAAATGTCTGTGAGCGTCCGAAAGTCTTATATAACGAAAAAACAGGGAAATTCGTCATGTGGATGCACCTGGATACACCGAGGTACACCTATGCGGGAGTGGCAGTAGCAGTGGCAGATCGTCCCACCGGACCGTTTACCGTGATCCGGGAGATGCAGCCGAACCGGACGGACAGCAGAGATATGACACTTTTCAGAGATGTGGATGGCACGGCATGGCTGGTGCACAGCTCCGACTGGAACAAAACACTGCGCCTGTCGAGACTGACGGATGATTTTACGGATGTGGACGGATTTTACGCATCTGTTCTGGTGGATCAGACCAGAGAGGCTCCGGCACTGATGTATAAGGATGGCAAATATTATATGATCACCTCCGGATGTACCGGCTGGCAGCCCAACAGTGCCTTATACGCCGAGTGCGATCATCTCTGCGGGCAGTGGAGGCTGATCGATAATCCTTGTGAGGGCGGCAACTACAGACGTACATTTGAAGGGCAGAGTACCTATTTATTTGAAAAGGATGAGAAGACATATCTGATGCTGGATCACTGGAAACCCAAGGAGCTTAAGAATTCCGGCTACAGCATTCTCCCTGTGACAGTAGAGAACGGGATACTGACCGTAAAGTGGCAGGCAACTTTCCCCGAACGATAAGAAACAAAATAGATCCTTAAAAAAATGTACTTTGACCTTAAAAAAGTGCATTTTTTTTATTCTTGTAAATTGCTATATTACAATTACAACAACGGAAGGCCAACCGGAACTGTGATACATAAGAAAAAACGTAACTGTGAAGGTACTGAACAGTTACGAAAAAACAATATGAGAAGGAATTAAGGAGGTTACTATGAGAAAGAAACTATTGGCAAGTGTTCTTGTAGCTACAATGACAACTACAATGTTAGCAGGCTGCGGAAGCACCGATGACAATACAGCAGAAAGCACTGCTCCAGCAGTATCCACCACAGAAAGCACTACAGCTGCTACAACATCTGACGCAGAATCCATCGTGTCTGCACCTACCGAATTAACATTCATCTTCGCTGACGGCGATGAGGGAGCCAAGGCTTCCATGAATGAGATCGTAAACAGATTCAATGAAGCATATCCAGATATTACCGTGACTATCGAGCCCGGTAACGGCGGTGCCTACAGCGAATTCATCAAGACCAAGGACAGCGTTGGAGAATTCCCCGATGTTATGGAGATGAGAGATACTGCAATGTATGTAAGAGCAGGCAAGCTGGAGCCTCTGTCTGAGGAGATCACTTCTCTGTTCCGTACCACCACAGAATTTGACGGTCAGGTATACACCGCCCCTCTGTCCGGTGAAAATACACAGGGCATCATCTACAATAAAAAATATTTTGATGACAACGGTCTCACAGAGCCCACTACTTATGATGAGTTCATGACGTTGTGCCAGACCATTAAGGATAAAGGAGATATGGCTCCCCTGGTAGTCGGCGGTCAGGATATCTGGCACATGGGCTTCCTGTTCCACAAAGCTTACAATGATCAGGTACTGAGCAAGGATCCGGACTTCATCGAGCACTGCTACGAAGGAACCAAGGACTTCTCCGATGATACTATGAAGGCAACTTTCCAGGAACTGAAAGATATCTTCCAGTATGCACAGGATGGCTGGACCTCTACTCCCGATGCCCAGATCACCACTTTCCTGGTAAACGATATGGCAGCTATGATGTACTCCGGTACTCATATGTTCTCCCAGATCGAAGCAGCAGATCCTGACTTCGAGTATGGTTGGTTTGCAATTCCCAGCCCCGACGGCAAGACCCGTCTGGTAGGTGGTGCCGGTGTCGGCGGTCTGGCAATCTCCGCAGAAGCAGCGAAGGATCCGGACAAAAAGGCAGCAGCAGAAGCTTTCATCAAGTTCTTCTTTGCACCCGAGAACTACAAGGTATATTGCGAGACCCTGAACTTCATCCCTACTACCGTAGATGAGCCTCAGATGGATGTATCTCCCGTATTCCAGGAAGTTATCGATGCCAACGCATCCGCAGATGACCTTGCTCCCATGTGGAACGGTCGTGTAGGCAACAACGAGCTGCCCCCCGATTTCAGAAACTTTACCTATAAGACCCTGACTGAAGTGCTTCAGGGAACCAGAGATATTGATTCTGCTTGTGATGAATTAAATAAGACCTGGCAGGTAAGCATTCAGAGCTTCAACCCCGTAACAGGTGTGGGAATCGAATAATTCAATGATAAAAGAATCTCACTCTGTCAGGAAACACTGACAGATGTGGGATTCTTTTTTAGAAAGGAAGGAAATGCAATGCAGAAGAGGAGAAAATTCGATAAAACTGCTTTTGTTTTTATCGCCCCGGCGTTCATCTTTTTTACACTGTTTATTATAGTACCTACTGTTTCCAGTGTGTATTACAGCTTTACCTCCTGGGACGGTGTCAGCCCTAATGTAAAATTTATCGGTTTGGCGAACTATAAAGAGATCTTTACCAGTGCACGATTCGGAAATGCATTGAAAAATACTTTATTACTTACCGTTTTTATCTCTGTATTTGAGAATGCGTTTGCTCTGGCACTAGCATTGATCGTAGACAATGTAAGATGGGGCAAGAACTTCTTCCGCAGCGCATTTTACATTCCGGTTCTGATCAGTGGTATTGTATCCGGTTTCATCTGGAAGATCATGTACAACTACAACTTCGGTACGATCAATACGATCTTAAATGACATCGGCATGGGGAATTTTCGTCAGGACTGGCTGGGCAACAACAAGTTGACCCTGATTATGATCGGCGTGGTACTGGTATGGAAAGGAGCCGGCTACTATATGATCATTTACCTGGCATCCCTGCAGAGTGTCTCCCCCGATCTGATCGAGGCGGCAGAAATCGACGGCGCAAGCCCCTGGCAGCGTTTCAAGTCCATCACCGTGCCTTTGATCTCCGGTGCTTTTACCATCAACTTCACCTTATCTCTGATCAATGGATTAAAGGTATTCGACCAGATCAACGTTATGACGGACGGCGGCCCCGGATTTACTTCCGAAACATTGGTATATCTGCTGTATAAGGTAGGATTTAACGAGGGCAGACAGGGCTTCGGTACCGCAGTCGGCATTATGCTGCTGTTTATCATCATTATCCTGAATACACTGCAGCAGAAATTCTTAAGAAGCAGGGAGGTGCAGATGTAATGAGCAAAGAAAAAGTTATCAGAAAGCCTGTAGAGAAAATCAAACCCGGACAGATCGTATTATTTGTCATTACTATTCTGCTGGCGATCCTGTTTTTATATCCGGTGTTCTTTGCACTGATTTCCGCGTTCAAGAGCAACGGTGACATCCTGAAGAACCCGATTGCATTACCGACTTCCTTTTATACGCAGAACTTCAAGGATCTGTTTGCACAGTCCGATTTCGCGACAGCAATCCTTCACTCCGTGTTCTTAACCGTAGTGTCGGAAGTACTGATCGTATGTATCGTACCTATGGCGGCTTATGGAATTGAGAGAAGAAAAAGCAAGACAACATCCATGATCTACACCTATTTCCTGGCAGGTATGATGATCCCGTTTCATCTGTATATGTTCCCTCTGTTCAAGGAGATGAAGATGTTCCATATCTTCGGTAACATGGTGGGACCCATTGTGTGTTATATTTCCGGATCTATTGCATTTGGTACCCTGTTATATTGCAGTTTCCTGAAGGGTATTCCTCTGGAAATCGAAGAGGCGGCACAGATCGATGGATGTACCCCGTTCCAGACCTTCTGGAAGGTTACCTTCCCTCTCCTCGGACCCTGCACCGGATCCATGGTGATCCTGAATGGTCTGGGAATCTGGAACGATTACCTGATGCCTTATCTGGCACTTCCCAGCGGCAAGGCGAAGACCATCACCGTTGAGATTGCATCCTTCGTAGGGCAGTATACTGCCAGATGGGATATCGTATTCGCCGGGACTGTAATCTCCATTGTTCCGGCACTGATCATCTTCTGCATGTTCCAGAAGTATTTCGTAAAGGGAATTACCGCAGGAGCAGCCAAGGGTTAAGCGAGTTGCTTAATTTCATGGAATTTGTTATTCTATAACTATTCGGAGTCATGGAATATGACTCTGAATAGTTATTTGTTTTCAGAAGTAAAAATAAGAGGGGTAATCTGCTTGAAACATTTTAACCTGTATCACAAATTTGCTCTGACAATGATATTGTTGGGGCTTTTGCCCATGCTTCTTCTGGCAACCTTTATTGCCAATAAAATGATCCGGGATTACTCGAAGGCACTGAGCATACAATACGAGCAGGCAACGGAATATGTGTTGTCCGGTATGGAGACGGTACTGGACAGTTATAATACTATATCGAAAATGCCTTATTTCTATAATCTGGGGGTGGGAACCGGTGCAGACAGTTATTTGTCCTTTGACCATTTCCGGAAGATTCTGACCGGGGAGGAATACGAAGCGGAATCCATGGAATCGAACAGACAGCGGGACATGCAGGGATTTTTACAATATCTGCAAAGTGTGGATGGTTACATTAACAGTGTTCATGTTCTGTCTTCGGGAAACGGTAGCGAAGATTTGGCGTTTCACTACAGCGTATATAACACTTTTTTCAATAATGAAGAAAAATTTGAGGAACTGGTGGAGTACGGGACGCTGGATAAGGAAAATAAGAACCTGATATTAATTCCTCCGCACACCACAGCTTACTATTATGGTAACCCGGACAAGGTATTTACCGTGGCAAGAAACTATTTCGATCTGAGAGGCCCGGTAGGGAAAACTCCTTATGTGGCGACACTGTTTATTGATGTGGACATCAAAAGAATAGAGAGAATTTTCGAGAGTATTGAGTTTACCGGCAATGAGCAGATCTATGTGGTAGATGAAGAGGGGAAATGCTTTTACAGCAATAACGAAGAAGTCATCGGAAGTAATCTGGCACAGAATTTACAGGATATTCAGAATGACAAAGACTGGTTCGTAGTCTCTGCGGACGGTAAAAAATATGGTCTGTCGGTATACATCTGCATGGATGCAGGGGTGGCATTTTCCGATATTCGTAAGATGCAGAGGCTGATGTATGGATGTATCATTCTGTCATGTTTATTGTTATTTGCCGGTTCTTTCTACTTTTCCGACAGGCTGACGAAACCTATGCAGCGTTTGGTGAACCAGATGAAGAAAGTGGGAAAAGGTAATTTTGATATCGAAATTCCGGTACAGAGCTCGGATGAGATCGGGGCACTGGCGGAAAGTTTTAATGAGATGAGCCGGGAATTAAAGAAGTATATCGACCAGTCTTATCTGGCACAGATACGACAGAATGAAGCGGAGCTTACGGCATTGAAGTCCCAGATCTATCCCCATTTTCTGTATAATACGCTGGAAATTATACGAATGACGGCATTGGAGGATGAGGAGAAGAGCAAGGTGCCTGAGATGATCGAGGCATTGTCCCAGCAGATTCATTACATTATCGGTCCCATGCAGGATCTCGTGCCGCTGGAGCAGGAGATCGATATTGTACGGAAGTATGTGTATCTGCTGAATTGCAGGATCAACGGCAAAGTGAAGCTGATGGTAAATGCCCAGGGGGCTTCTATGATGCAGGTTCCCAAGCTGATCCTCCAGCCCCTGGTGGAAAATGCATATGTACACGGTATTAAGCCGAAGCAGGGAAGCGGAAGTATTATGATCGAGGCGCACAGGAAGGATGATATGCTGGAGATCACGGTGATGGATAACGGTGTCGGAATGGATCAGGACAGCATTGATAAGATTCTCCGGCTGCTGGAAGGAGATGCTCCGGGCATTAAGAATCAGTATAACTGGCAGAGCATCGGACTGAAAAATGTCCATGACCGCATCCGTTATCTGTACGGTGAGGAATACGGAATCCAGATCACCAGCACTGTGGGGGTAGGCACCATGATCAGTGTGGTATTGCCGTGGAATGTCGAGGAGAAAGGAGAAAATCCCGATGATAAAGATGATATTGGCGGATGACGAACCGGTCATTACCAGAGGAATCCGAAAGCTTATTGACTGGGAACAACTGGGAATTCAGATCATAGGGGAATATGAGGACGGAAAAAGTGCATTCGCGGCAATTCTGCGGGATCAGCCGGAGATTGCATTATTAGATATCTCCATGCCCGGCATGAGCGGAGTGGACATCATCCGGGAATGTCATGGTCTGCAATGCAGGACGCATATTATTTTTATCAGCGGATTTCAGGAATTTGAGTATGCGAAGGCTGCATTGGATTATGGGGCTGCGGATTATCTGTTGAAACCGGTGATACGGGAAGAATTGTTAAAAGCTATTGAAAAATGCGTGAAGACACCGGAACAGCCCGGCGTGACTTATAAAGGAAATATGGATTTCTCCGGGGACACGGCAGAGCAGGACCGGATTTATGTACCGGTCTGTGCCTATCCGGTGTTCCGGCGTGGTGAGAAGGAACAGGTCCGACACCTGATCCAGTTTTCACTGTTAAGTTTTCTGGAGGAATATTTTGAGGAGCATAAGGATGGTATTGTGTTCCAGAAGGAGAACCGCATTGTGGTCGTGTTGCAGAAGAGCGGTTCCGGGGACGTGTCGGAGGAACTGGGACAGATCAAGGAGGGGGCAGAGAGTGCCACCGGGTATCAGGTATTGCTGATCTGCGGCGATGAGATCCATTCCATGCAGGAGATTCCGGAGATGTTCCAAAAATGTGTGGAGAAAGAAGGCTATCTGTTTTTTGCAGACCAGATGAAATACTCTGTGATCTCATGGAAGGAGACTCCTTTTTCCGGCAGAACGGAATTGCAGAGCATGGAAGAGGTGAAATGTGCGATTGCAGAGGGAATTTTGTCACATCAGCAGGAATTGATCCGAGACGGAATGAACCATTACCGTCAGATGGTATGTCGACTGTCCAATGGAAGAAAAGAGGACGCGCTGTTCTATTATTGTACGATGATCCGGTCGCTGGAGGAAATTCTCAGCGGAAAAGGTGTGAAAGTGTCATTTCCGAAACAGCAGGAACTGTTGGAGAAGGGGAGAAAATGTGGTAGCTTTTCCGAGATGGAGCAGATATTTACAGAGGTGATTGATACTGCCTACAATGGGCTGGGGGAATCGGTGACCCAGAACGATAAGAAGGACATCAATAAGGCTCTGGAATATATTGAACTTCACTACGCAGAGAGCCTGTCATTGAACGTTCTTGCCGAGGAAGTACATATGAATCCCTACTACTTTAGTAGCTTTTTCAAAAAAAGCACCGGCAAAAATTTCAAGGACTATGTCAATCAGATCCGCCTGAAACATGCGGTCACGCTGCTTCTGGATACCGACAAGAAAGTTTATGAGATTGCCATGGATGTCGGCTTCGGCGATGCCAGGGCATTCAACGATGCTTTCCAGAAGACCTATGGAGAGACCCCTGCGGGGTATCGGAAGAGACTGCGGAAGTGAAAATAGCAGTTGTGGCAATAGTTTTCGTAAGCTATAATATATTTCGGGAGAGGATTTCGGAGAAGGCCTTATAGAAAGGAATAGGGCCTTATGCATAATACACTGAAAAGAGCTGTAATAGCGACAAATCAAAAGGCACAATATGATGCTAAAGTCAAAAATCTGCTGGGACATTGATATTGAGATGGAAGAGAATCTGCGAAGGGATGTGAGTACAATGTGTAATCTGAGTGAAGGAATCGAAGAAAAGGGAATTGCAATCGGTGAAGCGAGAGCAGAAGCAGCGATGATAGCTCGGATGCATAAAAACGGAATGCAGCCGGAACAGATTGCGGCGGTCACAGAGAAAAGCATTGAGGAAGTAAAGAAAATCGTTATGCAACACAGTACTTTTGAAAAGGAATAAATCACAATGGATACGATCAGAGGCAGATTTTTTAAACAGCATTTACTTTCCGACCAGTTCCTGGATCTGATCGAGAAGAATAAGCGCCCCATGGATGAGCTGATGTCTTATTATCAGTGTGCGATCATGGAGGTGGAGACGAAATTTAAAGTATTGAATCAGGAGTATTCTCTGGAATATGACCGCAATCCCATCGAAGGCATCAAGACCCGGGTGAAATCCTACGACAGCATCCTTAGGAAGATCCGGCGGAAAAATATTCCCATGACGTTGGAAGGCATCGAAGAGAATATCCGGGACATCGCCGGTGTCCGGGTCATCTGTTCCTTCCCGGATGATATTTATGAATTAGCGGAGAGCTTTTTGCGGCAGGATGATATTACCCTGATCGAGAGAAAGGATTATATCCAGAACCCCAAGGAGAGCGGTTATCGCAGCCTTCACCTGATCGTGCAGGTGCCGATCTTTTTACAGAATACAAAGAAGCTGGTCTATGTGGAAGTGCAGTTCCGTACCATAGCCATGGATTTCTGGGCGAGCCTGGAACACAAGCTGCAATATAAGAAAAACATTCCGGAGAGCCAGGCAAAGTTCTTAAAGGAAGAACTCTACGATTGTGCGCAGCAGAGTGCAGCACTGGATAAGCGCATGCAGAACATCCGGAATATCATTGCGGAGAGTGAGACCGCGGAAGAGGAAAAACAGGACTTTCTGCCGATTTTTTTACGGGACGATAAAGGCTGATTACGAAAGAAAGATAGGATGACAATATGAAGATCAGAGACATTTTGAACAAGGATAACGCAACCATTTCTTTTGAGGTGTTCCCTCCGAAGAAGAGCACGGATTTTGAAAGTGTGGAGACGGCAGCTTTAGGAATCGCGGCATTACAGCCCGCTTACATGAGCGTGACTTACGGCGCCGGCGGCAGCACCAAAGGACATACCATTGCACTGGCACAAGAGATTCAGAAAACGTACGATGTTCCCACCGTGGCACATCTGACCTGTGTTTGCGCCGACCGTGATAGTATCCGCGCAGCCCTGGCGGAGATGAAGGCAGCAGGCATCGAGAATATTCTGGCACTGCGCGGTGATCTGCCGAAGGATTATGAGGGAGAGGTGTTCCCTGATTTTTCCCACGCTTCGGACCTGGTGCGTTTCATTAAAGAGAACGGAGATTTCTGCGTGGGCGGCGCCTGTTACCCGGAGGTACATCCCGATTCTGCCAACAAGAATGCGGATATCCAGGGGTTAAAGGCGAAGGTGGATGCCGGATGCGAGTACCTGACGACCCAGATGTTTTTCGACAACAACATCTTCTTCAACTTCATGTACCGCGTGAGAGAAGCAGGTATCACCGTGCCCATCGTTCCCGGTATCATGCCCATCACCCGTGGCGTACAGGTGAAAAATGCCGTAAAACTGTCCGGCTGTAATGTACCGGAGCGCTTTAAGAATATCGTGGACCGTTTCGGAGATAATCCGGAAGCCATGAAACAGGCAGGCATCGCCTATGCTACCGACCAGATCATCGACCTGCTGGCGAACGGCGTGAAACATGTTCATGTTTATTCCATGAATAAGCCGGACGTGGCAGCCGGGATCCAGAGGAATCTGTCAGAGATTCTGAAGGCGTAAAGATATGCCATTATTTATGTAAAGCTTACAGAAAAATAATTGGCAGAGTCAAAAAAGATGTTCTATCATCCAAATTGGATGTAAGGACATCTTTTTCTACTACCTGAATATAAAACGGGGAGGCAGAATCAGGGATGAAGCAGAAATCTAATGCATCGAAAAAGGATCAGGTTCTGTATTATTTCAAAGCCCAGTGGCGGGTGCTGCAGGCGGTAACAATCTCCGGACTGATCTATAATCTCGGACTGTTGGCGGGACCGTGGTTCGAGGGGCGGATGACGGGATGTCTGGTGGACATTCTGGGAAAAAATGCAAAATATGCAGATATGCTGGTGCTGGTGATCGCGTATGTGATATCCATTGGCATCGTGCAGATTGCCCGTTATGTCAAGCGATTCTATGTGCGGAGATTTGCCAATAATGTCAATCAGGACATGAAAGAGACGTTGTATGACAGCCTGGTACATAAGAGCCGTGCTGAACTGGAAGAAGAGGGTACCGGCAATGTGATAACCAAGGCAATCCTGGATGTAGATGACTGCGTCGAGGGCATGCGGAAGTTCACCACGGAGGTATTCGATACCGGTGTGGCACTGGCAGCCTATGCGGTGATGCTGTTAGTCTATGATTGGCGGCTGGCGATCCTCAGCATTCTGTTCCCGCCTCTGTCCTTCGTCGTGGCGGAGAAGATGAAGCGCAACGTACAGCGTACCGGAGCTGTGTACAAGGAACAGTCCGGAGCTCTAAGTACTGCAACGCTGGATCGTGCCACCAATGCGGTGACCTACCGGGTATACGGCTGTGAGGAGGAGCGGCAGCAGGCCTACGAGGAGAACCTGACAGCTTATGAGAAATCCGCCGTCCGTGCTAATATCTGGAGTACAGCATTTCCACCGCTGTACCGGATCCTTTCCATGACCGGTGTGCTGTTTATTCTGTCTTTCGGCAGCGCAAATGTGCTGGGACTGGGCTGGAAAGCATGGGATGTGGCTGCATTTACCACATTTTTAGCCTGCTTTACCAAGCTTGCTGTGAAGTCCTCCAGTGCGGCGAAGCTGTTCAATGCGGTACATAAGGCACAGGTGTCCTGGAAGCGAATCAAACCTCTGATGAAAGAAGAAACGTATGATGACGAAGTGAAAATGCAGTCTTCCGGTGTCCTGGAAGTATCGGATGTAAGCTTTGCTTATCCCGGCGGAGAGAAGATCTATGAGAACTTCAATCTGTTAGCTTCCCCCGGACAGATCATCGGTGTCACCGGTGCGGTGGCGTGCGGTAAGTCTACCCTGGGCAAGACCTTCCTGTGTGAGTATCCTTACGAAGGAAGGATACGTTTCCACGGCAAAGAATTGTCCGAGATGACCAAGCCGGAGCGCAGCGGTATGGTGGGATATTTAGGACATGATCCGGAGCTGTTCAATGACAGCGTGCGCAACAATGTATTGCTGGGGGATGATGACGATCCGGAGAAGTACCTGAAAGCAGTTTGCTTCGACGGTGAGGTAGCAGAGATGGAAGAGGGGATGGACACCATCGTAGGAAACGGTGGCGTCCGGCTCTCCGGTGGTCAGGCACAGCGGCTGGCACTGGCGAGAACCCTGTGTCATAAGCGCCCAATCCTGATCCTGGACGATCCTTTCTCCGCACTGGATCGTAAGACGGAGGAAGAAGTCTTCCGTCATCTGAAGCAGCTGGTGGCAGACAGTATCGTGATTCTCCTGTCTCACAGACTGTATCTGTTCCCCGAGATGGATCAGGTGCTGTGGATGGAGGACGGCAAGGTGACTGCGGGAACCCATGAGCAGATTCTGGAAAAGTTTCCGGAGTATGCAAGATTGTATGAAGCACAGGCGGATGGCGCAGATGCGCAGCAATCCAAGCAGGAACTAAGTGCCACAGAGCAGAAGGGAGGAGCGCAACATGCGGCAGGAAAATAAAGCTTCGCCGAGAGCAGCCGGAAATGTCCGCAGCGTGATCGCCCGTACCGTGACGGGATATGTATGGTTGTCACTGGGAATCCTGTTAGCCGTGGTGGGTGCCATTGTGACGGCACTGCTGCCCCCCTGGATCCTTGGTAATATCGTGGATACGATCACCACAGGTACGGTCGTTCCGGTCGTGCTGGTAATACTGTATTTTGCCTTTACGGTACTTACCGGGCTGACAGAAAGTGTCAGAGAAGGTCTTCTAACGGTCTTCGGTCAGAAGATCACTCACGCTCTGCGGAGCAGCCTGATGGATAAATATACGAACCTGACAGCGGGAGAACTGACGAAGCAGGAGCCCGGTACCATCGTTTCCCGGTTCGTGGGAGATGTGGACACTGTGGAGAATCTGTTCACCTCCGGCATCATCAGTATGTTCGCGGATGCCTGTAAAATTATCAGTATCCTGACAGTGATCTGGTTGAAAAACGGAAGGATTGCCATCGTGCTGCTGGTGATCCTTCCGTTCCTGTACTGGTTCACCCGGACGGTGCAGAAAAATATGCTGAAAGCCCAGATCGAGAACAGACAGGCGGTCGGCAGGGCATCCGGTCATGTACCGGAGACACTGCATAATATCCGGACGATTCATAACCTGGGAAAAGAGCGCTATATGGCGAAGCGTTATGACGAATGCATCGCGGACAGCTATCGTGCCGTGGAAAAGACGAATTTCTATGATGCGATCTACTCCCCGGTGATCCTGATCCTGAATGCCATTGTGGTGGCAGTGGTCATGCTGTTTTCCGCTTCCGGCAATGCGAAAGTGCTGACACTGTTCGGTATGTCTGCCGGTACGGCGGTAGCGGTAATCAATTATATCTCTCAGATCTTTACCCCTGTGGAGAGCCTGGGAATGGAGATTCAGACCATCCAGTCCGCGATTGCAGGTGTGCACAGAATAAATGAATTCTATGCCTTGGAGGAATTGCCGGAGAGAGCACAGAACGGGGAGACATCCGCTGCCACAGCAGAAGGAACACCTTTTGTGGAACTTAAGGATGTGACCTTCGGCTATGAAGACGACAGCCGTAAGATTCTGAATCACTTAAGCTTTCAGGTATATCCCGGAGAACAGGTCACCCTGTCCGGAAGAACCGGTGCGGGTAAAAGTACGATCTTTAAGCTGCTGTTAGGGCTTTATCAGCCGGGAGAAGGAAAAGTGCTGATCCGGGGCAGAGATGCTTTTGGAATTCCGGAGAACGAGAAACGAAGCCTGTGCGGTTATGTGGAGCAGACCTTCCACAGAGTCCCCGGTACGGTAAGAGATCAGATCACTTTGTATGATGACCGTTTTACAGAGGAAGATGTGAGAGAAGCTGCCAGAATCGCAGGTCTGGATACCACGATCGAGCAGCTGGAAAAAGGGTATGACACTCCCTGCACCCCGTTGATCTTCTCCCAGGGACAGTGGCAGCTGTTATCCATTGCCAGAGCCGCAGTGGCGAAGCCTAAGCTCCTTTTGCTGGATGAGATCACGGCGAACCTGGATGCCCAGACCGAAGAAGAGGTGCTGCAAGCATTGAAACGTGCTTCCGAAGGAAGAACGGTAATCTCGATTTCCCATAGAGTGAATGCGGAGACGGGACGGGTGATTCCGATATAGTAAAATAAACACCCCCACGCTTGTGCGAGCACAGCGTGGGGGTGTTTATGACCCTGGCACCTTACATAGAAATAATTCCGAAAGCATTTGCTACGGAGCTTGCCAGAATAATCGCAGCAAATACCGGGCAGAGATATTTGATCATGAAGTTGAAGATTTTCTTGCGGCGGAACGTAGCTTCGCCGTGCATGACTTCTTCCTCGATGGCTTTCAAGCCGATGACACGGGATACCAGCAGGCAGATGGTAATAGCTGCGATGGGCATCATCACGGAGTTGGTCAGGAAATCAAAGAAATCCAAAAACTGCATGCCGATGATCTTCACGTCAGCTAACGGCCCATATCCCAGGGAGGATAATGTTCCCAGCGCCAGCATGATCACACCCATGATTACGGTAGATTTCTTACGGTCCCAGCCCAGCTCGTCCTCGAAGGTGGACACGGCACTCTCAGTCAGAGCAATGGAACTGGTCATGGCTGCGAACAGCACCAGTACGAAGAACAGAATGCCTACGAAAGTACCCATTCCCATGCTGTCGAAGACCTTGGGAAGTGTAATGAACATCAGGGAAGGCCCTGCCTGTAAGGTCTCGGGATCGCCGCCGGAGAAGGCAAATACCGCGGGAATAATCATCAGTCCTGCCATGATGGCAATGGCGGTATCGAAGATCTCCACATTTTTCGTAGAACCTTCAATGGAGATGTCTTTTTTCATATAAGAGCCGAAGGTAATGAGAATACCCATGGCAATGGACAGGGAGTAGAACATCTGCCCCATGGCGGCTACCACCGTCATCCAGGAGAAATTCGCAGGATTCGGGATCAGGAAATATTTCACACCGCTGGGAGCCCCGGGTCTGGTAACGGAATAGATCGTAATAATGATGGACAGAACCACCAGAATCGGCATCATAATGCGGGATACCCGCTCGATACCGTTGCGCACGCCGGCATAGATGATGCCCAGGGTACACAGCGTGAATATTACAAAGCACAGCTCTGTGGAGACACCATTAGAGATAAACGAGGAGAAATATCCGTCCGTCGCCAGGTCATGACTGTGTCCCTTAACATACTCCACCAGATATTTGATGACCCATCCGCCGATGACAGAATAATACGGAACGATCAGGATGGGAATGATGGCGTTGATCCATCCACCGAAGGACAGCCATTTCGATTTTCCAAAATGGTGGAAAGCGCCCACGGGGCTTTTGCCCGTCATACGTCCCAGAGAAGTCTCCGCCACGATCATGGTATAACCGAAGGTCAGCGCCAGGATGATGTAGATGAGCAGGAAGATTCCGCCGCCGTATTTGGCTGCCAAATACGGGAAACGCCAGATATTGCCCAAGCCTACCGATGCTCCGGCAGCCGACAGGACGAATCCGATCTTCCCGGAAAACGAACTTCTTTTATCATTTTTCTGATTCATAGATGTAACTCTCCCATAAAATAATTTGCGGCAAGGGATTGCAGCATATAAAACTATTATAAACAATATCTGTTGGAAAATGAAAGCCCGAGAATTGTTGTTTTGTCTGTTTTACAATGAAAAGTTTCGATGATGCAGTAGCAATAATTAGATTGATCCATATTAAGCAAATGCAGATACATAATTCCTCCTGTTTTCCACATACTACCCATACAACACAATTATGGAAGTTAACTGGAAAGCAGGAGGTTTTATATGAAAGCAACCGGAATTGTAAGAAGAATAGATGACCTGGGACGTATCGTGATCCCGAAGGAGATCCGACGCACGTTACACATCAGAGAGAGCGACCCGCTGGAGATCTTCACCGACAGGGAGGGGCAGGTGATCCTGAAAAAGTATTCTCCCATCGGAGAGATGACGACTTTCGCAAAACAATATGCGGAGAGTCTGGCACAAGTGTCCGGACATCCCACGCTGATTGCGGACAGAGACCAGTTCATTGCTGTCTCCGGAGGCTGTAAGCAACTGCTCAATAAGGCGGTAAGCCACCAGCTGGAGGAGAAGGTCAATAACCGTGAGACTGTGATCGCCGCAAAAGGAGACCGCAACTACGTCAACATTGCCGAGGACATAACCATCGACTATGCATGGCAGTTGATTACCCCGATTATCTGCGAAGGAGACATCATCGGCAGCGTGATCCTGCTGGAAAACGACGGGAAGAGCAAAATGGGGGAAGTGGAACAGAAGCTTGCCCAGTCCGCGGCGGGCTTCCTGGGCAGACAGATGGAGCAATAACAAACGGTCGTAACCGGGTTAAGATACCACCTGGTTACGACCGTTTGTTTTACCGATGTATAATTTCGCATCCGCTTCTTTTAATAAGGTATGAATATCTTCCTCGGGCTCACAGATCAGACCGAAGGTCATGGTCAGATGCACATGCTGGTCATCGTAGAGGATGTCCAGTTCACGGATCTTGTCCATAAGCTCATCCAGCTGCTTCCTGGCGCTTTCCAGATCGGTATCTTCAAATACCAGCAGGAATTCTTCGCCGCCCCAGCGGGCTGCAAATCCCCGGTGCCACATGTGCTGTTTTAAGGTGGCGGATACCTTTTTCAGGACCGCATCCCCACACTCGTGACCATAGGTATCGTTGATCCGTTTGAAGAGGTCGATATCGCCGATCGCCATGGCGAAGGAACGCCCGGAGGCTTTTGACTCTTCCGCGATTCGACGGAGCTTTTTGTCTCCGGAACGGCGGTTGTATAGTTCCGTCAGGGCATCCTGCTCGATCATGGTTCGCAGGGAACGCTGCATGGACAGGGCACAGCGCCCGATGTCGCCTAACTCGTCGCTGCGGTTTATCACGGAATGGTCCAACGTAGCATTCAGATTCCCGGAGGCTACTTCTGACAGGAAACCATGAATATGCATCAACACTGCCACGAATCCCCTCGTATAGAAATAAATGCAGAGTGCCACGAGAGCCACAAATACGACGATCAGAATCGTTAATGGATATACATAGCGCTGAATGGACTGAGATACGGAATCGCTGGATTTACCGATAAACAGCATTCCGACAACACTGCCATCCTGGTTGTGGACCGGAGTATAATAAGAAAAGTAAGCTTTTCCGTTGATCAAAGTATTCTTATAGAAATGAGCCTGACCGCTATCCAGTACATCGCGGATGACTACATCGGGAGCACCGGAACCAACGAGGCGCTCCCCCTGGCTGTTATACAGGGTCGTTAAAATACGTGTATCCTGATAGTATAGAGTAATATCCAGACCGGTGTCTTCTTTGAATTGATCCAAAAGAGAGTATTCCCGGGTAATATCCGCATCACCCTTATAGAGAAGATAAGCAATGTCGCCTTCCAGTCGGTAATCACCAGGATATGCTGCATTCAGAAGTGTGGTGGCACTTTTGGAGGCATCGTACAATTGCGTTTCCACTTCCTGATACATGATCTTCGTGAACCACTGGGAAGTGAAGAATAACATCACGATCCCCAGGGCCAGCAGGGGAATCAGACCAATCGCCTGTAAAGTATATGATATTTTACCACCGCTTTTTTTCTGAGTAGTCTCCATGGATTCCCTGCCCCTTCCGATAAGATCGGTATACAATAGGTATTGATGACATTATAAGCAAAAATCGACAGAAAAGCAAGAAAGAAGCATCAGGTTGCAACATCCGGCTTGACAACGCAAAAAAATGGGATATATAATAGCGGTATATCAAAAATGCATTGACGAAGAGAGTAACTTTTCCACAGAAAGGCAAAGCGAGCCGGTGATGGTGAGAGACCGGTGCGAGTAAGGGAATCGCGAAAATCACTTCTGAGCTGTCAGAACAAAAGCGTAGGTCAGTAGTTCTGAACGGAATCCCGCCGTTACCGGGAAGCATATCACTCCTATATATAATAGGAAGTATGTTGTAAGAGGTGGTTAACGAATGCATGAGCTTCGTCCTGTTACGGGACGGAGCTCTTTCTAGTTCAAGGCTATTTAAAGAAAGGAAGCGCACTATGTACAAGCAGGTACCCACAAGCCTGAATTTCGTAGACCGTGAGAAAGCAGTCGAGAAATTCTGGGAAGACAACAACATTTTCAAAAAAAGTATGGAGCATCGTAAGGAAGGCGAGACCTATACCTTCTACGACGGACCGCCTACCGCGAACGGTAAGCCCCACATCGGTCATGTAGAGACCCGTACCATCAAGGATATGATCCCCAGATACCGTACCATGAAGGGATATATGGTTCCCCGTAAGGCAGGCTGGGATACCCACGGACTTCCCGTAGAGCTGGAAGTAGAGAAAATGCTGGGACTGGACGGCAAGGAGCAGATCGAGGAATACGGTCTGGCACCGTTCATTACCAAATGTAAGGAAAGTGTCTGGAAATACAAGGGAATGTGGGAAGATTTCTCCCGTACCGTTGGTTTCTGGGCTGACATGGATAACCCTTATGTTACCTATGATGATAATTTCATTGAGTCCGAATGGTGGGCACTGAAGACCATCTGGGACAAGGGACTTCTGTACAAGGGCTTCAAGATCGTTCCCTACTGCCCTCGCTGCGGAACCCCGCTGTCCAGCCACGAAGTGGCACAGGGCTATAAGGCAGTCAAGGAGCGCTCCGCTATCGTACGTTTCAAGGTAAAGGGCGAGGATGCTTACTTCCTGGCATGGACCACCACTCCCTGGACCCTTCCTTCCAACGTGGCACTGTGCGTGAATCCGGAGGAGACCTACCTGAAGGTGAAGGCTGCCGACGGTTATACCTATTATATTGCAAAGGCACTGGCAGACAAGGTACTGGGACGCCTGGCAGAAGAAGGCAAGGATGCTTACGAAGTACTGGAGTCTTATGTTGGTAAGGATCTGGAGTACAAGGAGTATGAGCCTCTGTACAAGTGCGCCGGAGATGCCGCTGAGAAGCAGAAGAAAAAGGCACATTTCGTAACCTGCGACGGTTATGTAACCATGACCGATGGTACCGGTATCGTTCATATCGCTCCTGCTTTCGGTGAAGACGACAGCCGTATCGGACGTAACTACGATCTGCCTTTCGTACAGTTCGTAGACGGCAAGGGTGATCTGACCGCAGAGACCCCGTATGCAGGCAAATTCGTAAAAGACGCAGATCCCTTGGTATTAAAGGATCTGGATGCAGAGGGCAAGCTGTTCGACGCACCGAAGTTCGAGCATGATTATCCTTTCTGCTGGAGATGTGATACTCCGCTGATCTACTATGCAAGAGAATCCTGGTTCATCAAGATGACTGCTGTAAAGGACGATCTGGTACGCAATAACAAGACCATCAACTGGATCCCCGCTTCCATTGGTGAAGGCCGTTTCGGCAACTGGCTGGAGAACATTCAGGACTGGGGCGTATCCCGTAACCGTTACTGGGGTACCCCGTTAAATATCTGGGAGTGCGAATGCGGACACCAGCATTCCATCGGCAGCCGTGAAGAGCTGTACAAGATGAGCGGCAACGAGAAGGCGAAGACTGTAGAGTTCCATCGTCCTTACATCGATGAGATCACCATCACCTGCCCCGAATGTGGTAAGCAGATGAAGCGTGTACCCGAAGTTATCGACTGCTGGTTCGACTCCGGAGCAATGCCTTTCGCACAGCATCATTATCCGTTTGAGAATAAGGATCTGTTCGAGCAGCAGTTCCCTGCCGACTTTATCTCCGAGGCAGTGGACCAGACCCGTGGATGGTTCTACTCTCTGTTAGCAGAATCCACCCTGCTGTTCAATAAGGCTCCTTATAAGAACGTTATCGTTATGGGTCACGTACAGGACGAGAACGGTCAGAAGATGAGTAAGAGTAAGGGCAATGCGGTAGATCCTTTCAACGCACTGGAGACCTACGGTGCAGATGCCATTCGTTGGTATTTCTACACCAGTTCCGCACCCTGGCTGCCGAAGAGATTCTCCGGCAAGGCAGTACAGGAAGGACAGCGTAAGTTCATGGGTACTCTGTGGAATACCTACGCATTCTTCGTACTGTATGCAAACATTGACAATTTTGACGCTTCCAAATATACACTGGAATACGATAAGCTGCCCGTAATGGATAAGTGGCTGCTGTCCAAGTTAAACTCCACCGTCGGTGAAGTAGACAGTAATCTGGACCAGTACCGTATCCCCGAGGCTGCCAAGGCTCTGCAGGACTTCGTCGATGAGATGAGCAATTGGTATGTAAGACGCAGCCGTGAGCGTTTCTGGGCAAAGGGCATGGAGCAGGATAAGATCAACGCTTATATGACGCTGTACACCGCACTGGTGACCATCTGTAAGGCAGCAGCTCCCATGATTCCCTTCATGACCGAGGATATTTACCAGAATCTGGTAAGAAGCAACGATGCAAATGCTCCCGAGAGTATCCATCTGTGTGACTTCCCTGTAGTCAACAAGGATCACATCGACAAGAAGCTGGAAGAGGATATGGAGGATGTACTGGATGCTGTTGTTATGGGACGTGCGTGCCGTAACGAGGCTGCCATCAAGAACCGTCAGCCCATCAGCAGAATGTATATCAAGGCAGACTTCACCTTAGGTGAGTTCTACCAGGAGATCATCGAGGATGAGTTAAATGTCAAGGAAGTGGTATTCACCGATGACGTACGTGACTTCACTTCTTATACCTTCAAGCCTCAGCTGCGTACCGTAGGACCTAAGTACGGCAAACAGTTAGGCGGCATCCAGAAGCACCTGGCTGCACTGGACGGCAACGCTGCCATGGATGAGCTGAATGCAAACGGCGCATTAAAGTTCGACGTAGACGGCGTGGCTGTAGAACTGACCAAGGACGATCTGCTGATTGACATGGCACAGAAGGAAGGCTATGTATCTCAGGAGGACAACAAGATGACCGTTGTTCTGGATACCAACCTGACACCGGAACTGGTGGAGGAAGGCTTTGTATACGAGATGATCAGCAAGATCCAGAC
>CAVFMG010000001.1:0-60134 GCA_963623435.1 Odoribacter splanchnicus | reverse complement strand
CACGGAGCAATCCGTAGGCATCAAAGTCGGGGGCTTTTGACCCCGACATCATTTTATTGTTTTATTATGAATGTTTTTATATTCCGTCACAGATTCCCGCTCTACCACACGGGTGTCAAATTCATAGGTCAGATCCTTTTTTTTGCCTGCAATCATCTGCAGCAATGTCTCCGCCGCCTTTTTCCCCAGGTTCTCCTTGGGATGCGGCAGGGAAGTGATGGGCACCTCGCTGTGTCTCGCCAGATCCGAATCATCGATACTGATCACCGACACATCCTCCGGCACCCGGATATGGCGCTCCGTCAGCATCCGGATCAGCTGAAAGGCAATCTGATCGTTGTACGCCAGCAGGGCAGTGCATTCCTGTACCCGGTTCAGGATCCGGTCCAGGCAGAAGCCCAGCTGCTTCGATTCGTCCGTGTCGATCCACACCATCCGGGAATCCGTCACCATAAGTCCGGCTTCTTCCATGGCACGCAGATACCCTAGGTAACGCTGCCTTCCCTGACCGTCGTCCAGCTTCAGGATAGCTCCGATCTTCTCATGTCCCTTGTCGATCAGATAGTGCACCGCCTTATATGCCGTGTCCGCATCATTTAAGGACACATGGGGAGCTTCCAGCTCTGGATAATAGGTGTTAAAAAATAAAAGCGGTATCTTTCTCGCCATCAGATGTCTATACAGATTCAGGTTAGGATTCGGCAGTC
Organism: Odoribacter splanchnicus; assembly: GCA_963623435.1. Classification (GTDB taxonomy): domain Bacteria; phylum Bacillota; class Clostridia; order Lachnospirales; family Lachnospiraceae; genus Acetatifactor. The sequence continues at coordinate 59,427 of CAVFMG010000001.1, read as the reverse complement.
CGCTCTTCGTGCCTTCCACGATCACGCCAGCCACATCGTCCCGCTTTAACAGGTCATTTAAAATGCTTTTCTCCCGGTCCAGTGTGTTGTTCGTGAAATAGATCTGCACGGAAAAGCCGCTCTCAAACAAAGTGTTCTGCATCCCCTGCAGGATCTTCGGGAAAATATAGCTGTCCACATAGGTGGTCACCACGGCGATACTGTTGCGCTGTTCCAGATTCTTCCGGCGGTCAAAGCTGACATAGGTACCGCTTCCCCGGATCCTCTGCACCAGTCCGTCCTCCTCCAAGGTGCCGATTGCCTTACGCACCGTCTGTCTGCTGATGTGGAACCTCTCCGCAAGCTGATTCTCCGAGGGAACCTTCTCCCCCGGACCCAGTTGTCCGTCCGCGATCTGCTCCTGTATGTAGTTAATCAGGTTTTGATATTTTGTCTCCATAATCACTTTCAGTATAATCAGGCGACCGTACAAAGTCAATACAGCTTTTAGCTATTTTAGATACATTTGTGTATAATTGTACACGTACAACTTGTTTTGTCAGATGATTCCTAAAAGGGCGTTTTGTACGCCTGCGCCACAGATAAATCGTATCAAGTCTATCGTGTGTGAGACCAACATATACTCTTACTAACACTTTCCGTCCCAGGTAATCATCGTGCGAAAACGTCCTTCTCTCCCTTTTCCCCAGCTACTTGTATGTATCGGTCTCCTCTGCGCCCTCACCGGTGCTATGACTCTTTTGTCCCGCTGTTCTTCCGCTGACCGGCGCTTTGAACAGTTCGCCTCCCGGCTCTTCCGGGAAGAAATGGCTGCCAGTACCCTGAACATGCACTACACCATTGCCGATCCCGCCGCCTTCGGTATCACAGATTACGAACCCGTATTGCCGCTCTATACTTCCGGACAGTCCGAAGCCGGCAGGGAACACTGCACCAAACTTCTCGAACAACTAAGTTGTATTGCTTACGACAAACTCACTTCGGAGAATGCCTGCACTTACACTCTCCTAAAGCGTTCCCTGGAAAATGACCTGGCGCTGGCGCAGTTTCCCTATTATAATGAGCCGCTGTCTCCCTCCTCGGGCATGCAGTCCCAGCTCCCCGTGCTGTTGGCGGAATATACCTTCCGCACGAAACAGGATGTGACCGATTACCTGGCGCTCTTAGAGCAGGTGGATGACTATTTTGCCTCTCTGCTCCTCTACGAGCAGGAAAAAGCTGCCGCCGGATTCCTCATGCCGGATGTCTCCCTGGAAAAAGTCCGGAAGCAATGTGACACCATCGTCACATCAAAAGAGCTGACACAGGGAACACATTTTTTACAGACTACCTTTGAAGACCGGCTGGCGGAATTGCAGTCCCGTGGAATCCTATCTTCTGAAGAGACCGCTTCGTTCTTTACGGAAAATGACCGGCTGCTTGCCACGGTGGTACAGCCCGCCTATGCCGCCCTGTCCGAAGGACTGCTTTCCCTGGAAGCTTCCACCGGCTCCGGTTCCGCTGCATCCGTAGAAACCACCGTCGCTTCGGAAAGAAACGCCGATGCCCATGACACCCTCCCGAAGGGCCTCGCCCTGCTGCCAGACGGCAAAAACTACTACCGCCTCCTGCGTTTTTCCGAGACCGGTTCCTCCCGTTCCGAAAAAGAGCTGGTACAGATGCTGCTCACACAGTTTCAGGGAGAACAGTCTGCCATCCGCAGTCTGACCGCCCAGTCCCCTTCCCTGATCACCCTGCTCTCCGAGGATATTTCCGAGGATTTTCCCTTTACCGAGCCGGAAGAAATGCTTGTGGATCTGCAGAATCGTATGAGAAATGACTTCCCTGTCAGTAGTCCCACGCCTTCCGTAACCGTCAAGGATGTGGTCCCCAGTCTGGAGCCCTACAGCGCCCCGGCTTTTTACCTGACCACACCTTTAGGAGATTCCGACAATAATGTCATCTACATAAATAGGCGCAATTCTCCGAAAGGGCTGGAGCTCTATACCACGCTGGCGCACGAAGGTTTCCCCGGGCACCTCTATCAGACGGTGTACAGCAACCGCACCTTTTTAAATAAGGAAGTAAATCCGGCGAGGAAGCTTGTCTGGTACGGCGGTTATCTGGAGGGCTGGGCGCTGTATGTGGAATTTATTTCCTATGATTATGCGGCGGACCTTTTGGAGCAGTCCGGTCAGACCGATGCCGCACAGGCTGCCCGGCTGGAGAAGCACACACGGAGCCTCCAGTTATGTATGTACACTCTGTTGGATCTTCTGATCCACGGAGAGGGTGCCGGATACGATCAGGTGGCGGAACTCCTTGGGAAATTCAGCATTACTTCCCCGGATGCCTGCCGGTCGATCTATACGTACATTGCGGAAGAGCCCTGTAATTATCCGAAATACTATGTCGGTTATCTGGAGATCTTAAAGCTCCGTGAGGCTGCAAAAGCCCACTGGGATAATGCCTATTCCGACCTGAAGTTCCACACTTTTTATCTGGAGCAGGGAACCTCTGATTTTTCCACGCTGGAAGACCTGCTGTTAATGACAAATTAACGGGATTGTGCTAAGATGAAGTGTACGGATCATCAGGTTGGAGGAACCCATGACACAGTTTACAAGCAAGGCTATCGAAGAATCCTTTATCCGGCTGCTGAACGAGCGACCGTTAGATAAGATCACTATAAAAGACATTGTCGATGACTGCGGCATCAGCCGCAACACTTTTTACTATCATTTTCAGGACATCACCGCCCTGTTGGAGCACATTCTGAATGCGGATGTGGAGCGGGTGCTGTCAGAGCACATGGATGTGGACTCCTGGGAGGAAGGCTTCATCTCCGGCGCCCATTTCGCCCTGGAGAACAAGCGCCTCGTCTATCATATCTATAATTCCGTCAGCAGGGAGCGGGTAGAGCAGTATCTCTACAGCATCGCCGGAGAGGTTATGAGGCTGTATGTTGCCAAAGTCACAGAACAGGTGGAACATGCCGCTCACAAAAAAGTATTTCCCGCGGATCAGAAAATGATCATAGACTTCTACAAATTTGCACTGGTGGGTATGATCTTGGACTGGCTGAACACCGGAATGAAAAAGGAGCCCGAGACGCTGATCCGGCGTATGGGCGAGATTCTGAAGGGAAACATAGAATTAAGCCTGACACGTATGGCACGTTAATTTGGACATTTAGGTCTGTTTGTACATATTTTGGATTATTTTTAAGCAATGCGCAATTTTTGTGCATTGCTCTTTTTTGTCTGTTTTCATTGAAGGAATCCCTGCATAAAATACCAAGTGAAAAAGAATCGACAAGAAAGGAGCCCCGCTTATGAAATTTGGAAAATGGGTTGTGAAATGCCGTATTCCCATATTAATACTGGCAATTGCATTACTGGTCCCCTCTCTGATCGGAATGATCATGACGCGGATCAATTACGATATGCTGTCTTATCTGCCCAATGATATTGACACGGTAATAGGACAGGATATCCTGATGGATGAATTTGGAAAAGGAGCTTTTTCCTTCGTAATCATCGAAGGAATGGATCCGGAGGATGTATCTTCTCTCCGGGAAGATATCTCTCATGTAGACCATGTGGATACCGTTCTGTGGTATGACGATTTCGCAGATGTATCTATACCCATGGAATTACTTCCTTCCAAGCTGTATGATGCCTTTAACTCCGGCGACAGCACAATGTTAGCCATCTTCTTCGATACTTCTACTTCCTCCGATGATACCATGGAGGCCATCTCGGAGATCCGCAGCATAGCCGGAAAACAGTGTTTTGTATCCGGTATGTCTGCCATGGTCACCGACCTGAAGGATCTTTGTGAAAAAGAGGAGCCGATCTATGTAGGCATCGCTGTAGCATTGGCATGTGTTGCAATGATGATATTCATGGATAACTGGATTACACCGTTTGTTTTTCTAATAAGCATTGGTATGGCTATCCTGTTAAATATGGGTACCAACTATTTCCTTGGAGAGATCTCCTACCTGACCAAGGCATTATCCGCAGTCTTACAGTTAGCCGTTACCATGGATTACTCCATCTTCCTCTGGCACAGCTACGAAGAGCAGAAGACCATGTACGAGGATAATAAAGAAGCCATGGCAGTGGCAATCAACAATACCCTGACCTCCGTAGTAGGAAGTTCCATTACCACCGTGGCAGGATTCATCGCCCTGTGCTTCATGAGTTATACCTTAGGTCTGGATCTTGGCGTGGTTATGGCAAAGGGTGTCATCTTTGGTGTCATAGGCTGTGTCACAACACTGCCTTCCATGATCCTTGTATTGGACAAATTATTACAGAAGACTAGCCACAAATCGCTCCTGCCGGATATGGGCAAACTTGCCTCCGGTATTACGAAGGTGTTCCCGGTATTCCTGATCCTGTTCCTGGTGCTGGTATTGCCTTCTTATTTCTCTTATAAGGCAACAAATAATGAAGTCTATTACGATCTCGGTGAAACGCTTCCCGAGGATATGGCATACGTAATAGCCAACAGTAAACTGCAGGAAGACTTCGGTGTCGGTGCCACCCACATGGTACTGGTAAGTACCGATGTATCTGACACTGACGTACGTGCCATGATCCATGAGATGGAAAGTGTAGAGGGTGTCAAATACGCCCTGGGGCTGGAATCTGTGGTAGGACCTCTTGTACCGGAGGAAATGCTTCCGGAATCCGTCAAAGAGGTATTGAAGAGTGATGACTGGGAACTGCTCTTAGTCAACTCCGAATACAAGACCGCTACCGACGAGGTCAACGCCCAAATCAATGAACTGAACACTATTTTGAAAAAATACGATTCCAAGGGCATGCTCATCGGTGAAGCTCCCTGTACGAAAGATCTGATTGAGACTACAGATCAGGACTTCAAGGTCGTAAATGCCGTCTCCATCGTGGCAATCTTCGTGATCATCGCACTGGTAGAGAAGAGCATTACCCTGCCTCTGATCCTGGTAGCAGTCATCGAGCTGTCTATCTTCATCAACCTGGGGCTTGCCCACCTGACAGGAACGTCACTTCCTTTTATCGCACCGATCTGTATCAGTACGATCCAGCTGGGTGCCACCGTTGACTACGCAATTCTGATGACCACAAGATACAAACAGGAGCGCTATGAGGGCAAAGACAAACGGGAAGCCGTTACCAATGCCCTGAAGGTATCCATTCCTTCGATCATCGTCAGCGCCATGGGGCTGTTCTCCGCCACCTTCGGTGTTGCCCTGTATTCCGATGTGGACATTATCAGTTCCCTCTGCGACCTGATGGCAAGAGGCGCTATTGTAAGTATGTTCGCCGTGATCCTGTTCCTGCCCGCCATGTTCATGCTGTTCGACAAAATCATCTGTGTTACCAGCATTGGCTTCCGGAACAAGGAAAAAGCTACAGATACTTCTAACTCTTGGAAAGAAAGGACGGTATAAAAGTATGATAAATATGAAAAAACAAGTCTGGAGAGCCGGTGCCCTGTGTCTGGCCGGAGTGGTAGCATTAAGCGTCACCGGAGTCTCTGTATACGCTAAAACCTCTGAGAAAAAAGAAACCGAACTCAAGGAACAGATTCAGGATGCCGTTGGCGATATCTGGAAATCAGAGGATACCACCGCAGACTCCATTGATGAAACTGTGTATGTGATCCTGGATGCTGACGGCAGTCAGAAGAAAATATACGTCAGCGACTGGCTGAAGAATCAGGGAGAAAAGGATTCCTACACGCAGACCACTTCCGACAAGGAGGCTCCCATCTCTGTGAAAATCACTTATACTCTGGATGGCAATGAGATCTCTCCTGCAGAGCTGAACGGTAAGAGTGGTCATGTAACAATCCGGTACGATTACACCAACAATGTGTATGAAACTCGCGAGATTGCCGGGAAAAATGAAAAAATCTACGTTCCCTTTGCCGTAATGACCGGCATGATTGTAGACAATGATGTATTCAGCAATATCCAGGTTTCCTCCGGAAAGGTCATCAACGACGGTAATCGCAGTGTTGTCACCGGTATCGTCTTCCCCGGACTGGGCACCAACCTGGATATGGAAGAAGATCTGGATGATTATCTGGAGATTGAGGCAGATGCCACTGACTTCACCCTGAACGAGTCCTACTGCATTGCCACCAACTCTGTTTTCTCCCGGCTAGATCTGAGTAACATGGATGACCTCGATGATCTGAAGGATGCCATGAATGATCTGGATGATGCCACTATGCAACTGATGGACGGTTCCTCCGAGCTCTATGACGGTGTATGCGAGCTCTATGATAAGTCCGGAGACTTGACGGATGGTGTGAAAAAGCTGGCTGATGGTTCTGCGGATTTACGCGACGGGGCTTATCAGTTAGCTGACGGTACTGTTACTTTACGGGACGGTGTCGGTGCCATTAAAAGCGGAGCCGAATCTCTGCAGTCAGGTGCAAAATCCCTGCAGTCAGGTGCCGCAGACCTCAGTACCGGTCTGAACACCCTGAATGCCAACAGCGCCACACTGAATGCAGGTGCTGCACAAGTATTTGATACACTGATCAATACCGTAAACAGCAGTGACGGAGTTAAAACGCTGATCAGCCAGGGACTTATGCAATCTCTGACTAAGGAGAATTACTCTGAGGAAATGACAAGCGCAATCCAGAAGCTTACTTATCTTTCAAATAACGAGACTGCTACCCGTGCACTTGTGCTCAAAGCTAATAATTTAACCGAAGAGCAGTATCAGGCCATGAAAAATTATTCTGCTAATACCAGTTCAACAGCAGCAAATAATACATCGAGTGATTCCGATACCTCTGATGTCAACGTTGACAATAATACTACAGGTGGTTCCGAGTCCTCTGATGTCAACACTGACAATAATACTGCGAACGGTTCCGAGTCCTCTGATGTCAACACTGACAATAATACTGCGAACGGTTCCGAGTCCTCTGATGTCAACACTGACAATAATACTGCGAACGGTTCCGAGTCCTCTGATGTCAACACTGACAATAATACTGCGAACGGTTCCGAGTCCTCTGATATCAACACTGACAATAATACCTCGAACAGTTCCGAGTCCTCCGACGTCAACACTGACAATAATACCTCGAACGGTTCCGAGTCCTCTGCACAGACAAATCCTTATGCAGAAACGATAGCAAAAATTGATGCTGCCACTTCGCAATATATGAGTACGTTTGCTTCCGCAGTTCCTACTTTGACCGCTGCAAAAGCTTCCCTGGACAGTTATAACACTTTCTATCAGGGTTTGCTGGCATACACCACCGGTGTGGCTTCCGCCAATGACGGTGCTGCCAAGCTGGCTGCAGGAAGCACACAGCTCGCTGATGGTGCTGCTAAGCTGGTCTCCGGCAGTGACAGTCTCTTCACCGGTGCCACAACTCTGATGGACGGTAGCAAGGAGCTGGCGAGCGGTGCCGGCACTCTTACCAACGGTGTGAACGATCTCTCTGACGGCAGTGACAAGCTGATTGATGGTATCCGCCAGCTCAGGGATGGTGCCAAGGAATTAAAGGATGGTATCGTACAGTTCAATGATGAAGGCATCAGCAAGCTGACTGAATTAGATACCGACGAACTTCAGGAGGTCATCGACCGTATGAAAGCCACCGCTTCCGTATCTGAGAATTACAATTCTTTCACCGGTTCCAATGACGGCATGGACAGCAGTGTGAAATTTATCTACAAAATCGGTGCTGTAAAGTAAAACAGCAAAAATATAACATCACAGGTTCGTAGCTTGACAAAGCCCCCCTCCTTTTCTATACTTGCAAAAGGAGAGGGGCTTTTCGCTTCCTATATTAAGCTTCCTATCACAGAAAGGCATACAAATTCCCATGGAACAACTATTATTCAGTCTTAATGCAACGATCCCCGTATTTTTAGTCATGGTGGTCGGTTATGTTTTACAGCAGTTGCATGTTACCAACGACTCATTTGTCAAAACCTTGAATTCTTTCAATTATAAAATCACTCTTCCCGTACTTTTGTTCAAGGACATGTCCACCGCAGACTTTTACAGCGTCTGGGATACCGGCTATGTATTGTTCTGCTTCTTCGTGACCCTATTCTGCATCGTCATCACCTGGGTCGTGGCAGGCATTTTCTATAAGAACAAATCCCGCCTGGGAGAGCTTGTCCAGGCAAGCTACCGCAGCAGCGCTGCCGTCCTGGGAATCGCGTTTATACAGAACATCTACGGGACTTCCGGCATGGCACCCCTGATGATCGTGGGTACCGTTCCTCTGTATAATATCGCCGCTGTGCTGATCCTGTCCTTCACCGGGCCGGATGCCAAGGGTTTCGACAAAGAGTCCCTGCTGAAATCCTTAAAAGGAATCGTTACGAACCCGATCATTATCAGTATTGCCCTGGGAATGCTGTCCAGTGCCTGCCGGATCAGCTATCCCGTAATCATCTCCAAGACCATCAGTAATATTGCAGTCCTTGCCACACCCCTGGCCCTGATCGGTCTCGGTGCCGGATTCGAGGGAAGAAAAGCGTTAAAGCTTTTAGCCCCCACCGGAGTTGCAACCGTGTTAAAACTGGTAGTATGGCCTGCGCTGTTCCTGCCGCTTGCCATCCATTTTGGCTTCACCGGAGAGAAGCTGGTGGCGATCCTCATTATGCTGGGTTCTCCCACCACCGTAAGCTGCTATATCATGGCGAAGAACATGAACCACGAAGGAACCCTGACTTCCAGTGTGGTGGTAGCCACCACCTTTTTAAGCTCTGTCACGCTGACGGTATACTTGTTCATTTTGCGAAGCTTACAGTTAATTTAATTACATTTTTCTCGCAAGAAAAATACTTGCCACCGTTCCCGCTAACGTTGCCAACAGTGCCCCCGGCAGCGTGTAGCGGGTTTTTGTTACCTTTGCCGCCAGAAAATACACACTCATGGTATAAAAAATAGTCTCGGTGCAGCTCATGAGGATCGAAGTCAGCATCCCGGCATAGGAGTCGGGACCGCAGGTCTTGAAAATATCCAGCACCAGCCCGGTAGCCGCGGAAGAAGAGAACATTTTTACGATAAGTAACGGAATCAGCTGCGCCGGAAGTCCCACCGCCTGTGTCGCCGGACCGATCAGTTTTCCCAACAGTTCAAAAAAGCCTGATGTTCGCAGGATTCCCACCGCCATCATCAGTCCCACCAGTGTCGGCAGGATCTCCACCACAATGTGCAGTCCCTCTTGGGCACCTTTCAGGAAAGTCTCATAGACCTTCACCCCTGACACCATTCCGTAACCCACGATCCAGAAGATCACCATGGGAATCATAATATCTGACATGTGTGTCAATGCATTCATCATGATCCTCACCTGTCTTTCCATTTACAATAAATGATAGCTATCACCGTGCTGAATAGCGTGGCAACCAGTGCCGTAGCAATAATCACCGCCGGATTAACACTGCCGTACTGACTGCGGTAAGCAATCATATTTACCGGGATCAGCTGTAAGGACGAAATATTCAGGATCAAAAAGGTACACATTTCATTGCTGGCTGCCGTAGCTCCTGATCCATACCGTCGATCCTCCATCCCCTGCCTTACCTTTGGTCCTAGCAGTCTGCTCACAGACTGCATTCCCTGCTGCTCTATCTGCCGCTGTTCTCGCCTCTGCTCCTCCAGCTTCGCCAGCTGCTCCATGGCTTTCAGTCCCGCCGGGGTGCACGCCCAGCCCAGCCCCAGGACATTGGCGATCAAGTTCGTGGCTATGTATTCTCCCGCCGGGTGCCCCTCCGGGAGCCTCGGGAACATGAACCGCAGGAAGGGTCGGATTCCTTTTGTCATCTTCGTGATCATGCCGGATTCCTGCGCGATCTCCATGAGCCCCATCCACAGCGCCATGACACCTGCCATAGTAATGCAGAGGCTCACCGCGTCTCTGGCGCTGTCTAATGCCCCTCCCGTCAGAGCGTCCATCTGTCCCGTACAGACCCCGTAGATCACTCCTAATAGAATCATCCCTGCCCAGATATAATTAAGCATGACGTCACCACCCGATGTTTCTTCGTTTCACTATATGCGGGTGGCGGAATGTCCTATGCCCAGCGCGTCTGATCGGACACGCTAAAATAAGCCTCCCGGAGATAACTCTCCGAAAGGCTTATCTGATTACGTTATCTTAATTTTTACAGAGTTCCCTTTGTGAACAGGCTTCTCACATCTGCCACTTCTTCTGCGGTGGCTTTCTCCGCCGGCACATAATAGGACTTCTCTCTGGCGATCTGGTACAGTTCCTCCTGGGACTGCTCACAGGCGGTACGGAACTGCTTCAGTGTCTGTTTTAACTCTTTATTCTCTGACTGGGCGATCATTCCCGCATAGCGGGTCAGCTCGCCGTTGATCCCTGCCAGAGTATCTGCTACCATTGTCTTTTCCTGCATTCTGCTGCCTCCTTACTGCAAAAACTTCATAAGCTGCTGTTTGTTCTCCATGGCGCTACGGGCACCCTTTTCAAAAAACTGTTTTACCTTCGGGTCCTCCGCTTCCTTGGCATACTCCTGCATTTTGCAGTGGGTCGTGTCAAAACCGCCGATCAGATGGCGCAGATTCTGCAGATCTAATTCTGAAATATCACTCATGCTGCTAACCTCCTTTTTATTCCTTCTGTTATTTGCGAGGTTAGTATGCGCTGAATCCGTGATATCTATACTTCTTTTTTATTATCTTTTCCCCGACAATCTTTGATTGGACAGTTCTGGCAGTTACTCTGTGATACTCTTTTTCCGACAATCACACATACGACCATTTTTTCTTCCATAACAATCTCCTCCTTAAGGGAATATTCCCTTGATTTCTTCCGCATATACCAGCTTCCGAAGCGCCAGTACATAGGCAGCCATGCGGTAAGTACAATCGCATTCCTTTTTAATCTCCACGATTTCTCCAAAAGATTTTGTCATAAGTTTTTCCAACATTTCATTAACCTGTTCTCTCTCCCAGGTCAATTCCTGTATATTCTGCACCCATTCAAAATAAGATACAATGACACCGCCGCAGTTGGCAAAAATATCCGGAATCACCGGGATTCCTCTTCGCTCCAGTATCACGTCTCCCGCAGCACTGGTCGGTCCGTTGGCTGCCTCCACTACATAGGAGCATTTTACTTTTTCCGCAATTTCTTCCGTAATCTGGTTTTCCAGAGCCGCCGGAATCAACACATCGCAATCACATAAAAGAAGTTCCGTATTGGTAATATGCTGTACTCCGTCTGCCTCATAGTCCTTTAAAAGTTTTCCTTTTCCTTCCAGATACTTTGAAATTTCATCGATGTCCAGGCCTTCCTTGCAATATAAGCCTCCGGAGACATCGCTGACCGCAACCACTTTGATATTTCTATGATAAAAAATCCTTGCAGCATTACTTCCTACATTTCCCATTCCCTGAATGGCCACCGTAATCTTCTGCAGATCTTTTCCTTCTGTTTCCATTAATAATTTCGTACTGATATATACACCTCTTCCGGTGGCAGAATTACGACCTCTGGAGCCTCCCAGTTCCACCGGTTTGCCGGTTACTACACCGGGACAGGGCTTTCCGGCCAGCTGGCTGTAAGTGTCCAACACCCACGCCATGGTCTGCGCATTGGTGTTGACGTCCGGTGCCGGAATATCCGTATCCGCACCGATGATGGGCGCAATAGCAAAGGTATATCTTCTGGTCAGTCTCCGAAGTTCTCCCTGCGAAAGTGTCGCCGGGTCCACCTTGATTCCGCCCTTGGCACCGCCATAAGGAATATTTGCCACCGCGCATTTCAGGGACATCCATGTCGCAAGAGCCTTTACCTCATTCAGCGTACAATTCTGATGATACCGGATTCCGCCTTTGAAAGGTCCACGGATATTGGAATGCTGGATTCTGTATCCTTCGAATACTTTTACGCTTCCGTCATCCATCTCCACCGGAAGATAGACTTTCGTCTCACGCTGTGGATTCTTCAGGATTTCAAACATCCTGGTATCTATTTTTCCGACTTCCATAGCTTTTGTCATCACACTGACTACATTTTCATAGGGATCATACTGTTCTGCCATTTTTCTACCAAATCCTTTCCTTCGATGAAGTTGTCCTGTAGTGTCATAAATTTTTTGGTAGTGTTGCAACACACAAGTGAAACATATTCTTTTTACTTTTTTTCGTCAATATTATTTTCAAAATGCTTTGTGATTTTATTTTCTTTTGCAAAAAACTTGATTTTTAAATATTTTTGGCTTATTTTGATTAATAATATTAAGTTCGATATCCATTTATTCTGAAGCATTGTGTTTTATCATATTTTACAATATGTGTGTTATATCGCATATACCATTTTTTCAGGAGGTTATCTTATGAAAACATATGAAATTGATGATATTGACCGAAAGATTTTAAGGAGGTTACAGACCAATGCCCGCACACCGCTAAAAGAGATTGCCGCGGAAGTATTTCTCTCCTCCCCTGCCGTCTCCGCCAGGATCAACAATCTGGAGCATCTGGGTTATATCCGGGGGTATCATGCAGAAGTGGATCCCGTAGCTCTCGGCTATCATATCCGGGCTTTTATCAATCTGGAAGTAGCGCCTGTAGATAAAAAAGAATTCTATCCTTATATTCAGAATTGTCGGAATGTTATTGAATGTAATTGTGTGACCGGGGATTATTCCATGCTGTTGGAAGGTATGTTCCACAGTACAAATGAACTGGATCAGTTCATAAACGAACTTCAGCGCTTTGGGCGAACCAAAACGCTGATCGTTTTCTCTACTTCCGTGGAACACAGAGGTGTGGAAATTAAATAAAATTGGCAAAAATGGATACGGAAATCACGGTCAAAATACCGCAGACCACGATGGACAGGCTGCTCATGGCGCCTTCGATTTCACCCAGTTCCATGGCTTTCGCGGTTCCCAGTGCATGCGCGCTGGTACCGATAGCCAGACCTTTGGCTATGGGATCCTCGATCTTACACAGACGGCAGATCGTTTCCGCCAGAATGTTACCCAGGATTCCTGTCACAATGATAACAACTACCGTAATCGTCACGATACCGCCCATTTTCTCGGAAATCCCCATACCGATGGCGGTGGTAATGGACTTGGGCAGAAGTGTCACATACTGCTCATGATTCAGACCGAACATCAGGCTCAGGGCGAAAATGCTTACCATGGCAGTCAGCACTCCGGCAATGATGCCACCGAAAATCGCCTTGGGGTAAGTCTTTAACAGCTCTAACTGGCGGTACAGAGGCACTGCCAGACTGACCGTAGCCGGCGTCAGGAAAATACTGATATACTGCGCACCGTTCGCATAGGTATCATAGTCTATATGGAAAAGTAACAATACTGCCACGATCAGGATCACAGAGATCAGAAGAGGATTGGCGATGGCTTTTCCGGTCTTCTGTTTGATCCACAGACCGATTTCATAAGTGACCAGTGTAATGGCAATACCGAAAAAGATAGACTGGCTCAATATTTCATTCATTTATCTTTCCTCCTTGTCATCCGTAACTGCTTCATTCCCGGCCACCGCAGCGGCTGCGGCACTTTTGGTTTTCTGTCCTCTGATAATATGCTGGGATACCCGGCCTGTCACGATCATGATCAGTACCGTGGACACCACCGTGATCACGCAGATCGGAAGCAGCATCTCCTTTAATGCATCCACACTCGCCATAATGCCTACGGTCGCGGGCACGAACATGATGGACATAGCATCCACAAGAAAATCCGCCGCGGTCTCCACCTTTTCCAGAGGAATCAGCTTCGTGATCAGTCCCACCAGCATAATGATCAGCCCGTAGACGCTGGCCGCAATCGGAAGCGGAATCAGAATCTCCAACAGTTCCGCCAGAAAAGAGATTCCTAAAATAATGGAAAGTTGTTTTACATACTTCATACTATTTTCACCTTTACCTGTTAGCTTTAGTATTACACTTCTTTCGTTTTATAACGATGAATTTTCCCGCAAACAAAAGAAGCTGCATACTACTTTCGCAGCACGCAACTCCGTATTATACTACGCTGATTTTGCTTTCACAATCAGCATTCTCTACCATTTCTGTAGACTTTTTTGCATTGCTTTCGTGAATTTTACCCTTACATCTGATGTCTTACCACTGCGTATTCGTCATCCAAACGGAAATAGGGACATTCCTGCTGCGTTCCGGATAAAAAGCGGTACATTTCGTCCTCATCCAGATTCACCATACAGCTGTAGCATTCATAATCTTCATCATATTCATAGTTGACACATGCGTCACAATTCGTCATTTTGCCTCTTTTCTGCATAGGATCCTACAGGTATATCCTGCGAGCTCCTCCTATGCTATTACCTGCCCTTATACGGTTTTATTCCTGTATTTTCACTGTTTCAGGAGTTACCATGCAGGTATTGATAGATCTCCCGTTTTCCGACACCTCTGTCTTTTGCTACCTGCTTCATGGCAGATTTGTTGTCCATTCCCTGCTCTTCATAATAGGCCATATGTTCTTCGATGGTCATGGATTCCCAGGATGCGATTTCTTCCTGTCGCTTCTCTTCCGGGCTTTTCCCTTCCACTACCAGTACATATTCTCCGCGGGGTTCCTCTGTCTTATAGTATTCCAGTGCTTTTTCCAGCGTCGTGGGAAATACCGTCTCGAACTTTTTGGTCAGCTCTCTGCACAACGTGATCCGCCGCTCTCCCAGTGTCGCATACAGTTCCTCCAGCGTCCGGATCAGATGATGGGGTGCTTCGTAGAGAATCATGGTGCGGCTCTCGGTTTTCAGTTCTTCCAGAATCGCTTTCTTTTCCTTTTTATCCGCAGGCAGAAACCCTTCGAAGCAAAATCTTCTGGTGCTGAGTCCGGACAAGGTCAGCGCTGTAATGCAGGCTGCCGGACCGGGCAGAGAGGTTACGGGAACATTCTGCTTCTGGCACATCTGCACCAATACTTCGCCGGGATCGGAAATTGCCGGGGTTCCGGCATCGGTGATCAGGGCGATGTTCTGACCGTTTAATAATTGTCCCACCAGCTGGTGTGCTTTTTCTATTTTATTGTATTCATGGTAGCTGGTCATGGGGGTGTGAATATCAAAATGATTCAGCAGTTTGATACTGTTGCGGGTATCCTCCGCCGCGATCACATCTACTGTCTGCAGGGTCTCCACCACACGCGGTGTCATGTCCCCCAGATTTCCGATGGGCGTGGCACATAAATATAAAGTTCCGGGCATGAGCTCCTGCCTCCTCTCCAAATCGTAATCCACAGATATCTGTCAAAGCCTCATTACAAAGCCATCTCTCAAGGCTTCCCTTTTTAATATCCGTATATGTCATAGATCTCCGGCATATATACGCCGGGCGCCTGATATACGATCAGCGGTTTCTCCACTGTCATGCGGGATTTTCCACCTCTGACCGCCTCTATGAGTACCATATTCGGCTCTTTATCAATATACGGATACACCAGCTGCATCCGCTTCGGTTCCAGCTTGTATTTTACCAGCATGGTTATGATCTCCGCCAAACGGAACGGACGGTGTACCATGTAAAAATGTCCGCCGGGCTTTAACAGCTTTGCCGTCCTGTTGACCACATCCTCCAACGTACAGAGCACTTCGTGTCTGGCGATTGCTTTCGGTTCCTCCAGGTTCGTCAATCCATGCTGTCCGATCATGTAGGGAGGATTACAGGTAATACAGTCAAAGGAAGCAGCCGGGAATATCTGGTCTGCTTCCTTAATGTCTCCTGTCACGATGTCAATGCGTACCTGTAAATCGTTCAACGCCACACTGCGCCTCGCCATATCCGCGCTCTCCTCCTGGATCTCCAGACCGGTGAGGTGCGCAGGATGATATTTTGCTTCCATCAGGAGCGGGATGATCCCGGTGCCTGTTCCCAGATCCAGTAAAATATCTTTCTCTCTGGCATGGGCAAATCCTGTCAGAAGCACCGCATCCATACCGAAACAAAATTTCTCCGGATTCTGTATGATCTGATAACCGTTCCGCTGAAGGTCATCTATTCGTTCTTTTTCCTTCAGTTCAACCTTCATTCGTGTTCTCCGGATTTCTTCCGTTACCGTTATTGCCATTATTTGCGTTATTTTCGTCTCTACTGCCGCTGTGTCTCGGTCTTCTGCGGAAGGAATTGTCTCTCTGTGCCTGTCCCTGATTGCCGGACTGCTCTGCACCCTGAGCATTGCCGTTCTCTCTTACCTGCTCCTGGCGGTTCTGGAGACGGTTCTCACGGTGTCTGTCGCCACGGTTGTTATCCCTGCGGTTCTCATTACGGTTGCCGTTGTCACCACCACGATTGTCACGTTTATTGTCTCTGCGGTTATTGTCTCTGCGGTTATCGCCGCGATTCTCATTGTTCCGATTCTCGCTGCGATTTTCATTGCGATTCTCGCCGCCACGATTATTTTCACCACGGTTATTATTTCTGTGGTTATCGTCTCTGCGTCCGTCACGTCTGCGGTTTTCCCCACGGTTTTCTCCGCTCCGGTTATCACCGCCACGATTCTCGCCTTCGGCTCTCTGTTCTCTGCGGTCCGGACGTTCTGGGCGCTGCTCCGTACGCTTCTCTGCGCGCTCTTCCGTCTCTTCCTTTTCCTCGACCTGTTCTAACTTCTCCAGTTCTTTCAACTCTTCTTTGGACAATTCCTGTCCGCCCTTTTTGCCGCGGCGTCTCTTGAACTGTAAAGTATCTGCCTCGTACTCCTTCAGTTCCTTCTCGTCGCCGACTTCTACCAGCACCTTGACCAGCTGGCGCAGTACGTTAACGCTCTGTACTTCGCCGTGGAGTCCGTCTGCTGTCTGGACAAAGTCTCCCACACCGGGCAGCTTGCGATTCAGTTCCTCGTAAGTGTCTTCCTCATTTTTCAGACAGCACATCAGTCTGCCGCAGACACCGGAAATCTTCGTGGGATTCAGGGACAGGTTCTGCTCCTTCGCCATCTTGATGGATACCGGAACGAAATCCGACAGATAGCTGTGGCAGCACAAAGGTCGTCCGCAGATACCGATGCCGCCGCGGATCTTAGTCTCATCACGGACGCCGATCTGGCGCAGCTCAATACGGGTCTTGAACACACTTGCCAGATCCTTTACCAGTTCACGGAAGTCGATACGTCCATCCGCCGTAAAATAGAACAGTACCTTATTGTTATCAAAGGTATACTCCGCATCGATCAGCTTCATATCCAGACCGTGCTTTAAGATCTTTTCCTTACAGATCTTGAAGGCTTCCTTCTCCTTTTCCTTGTTGGCAGCCTCCTGCTCGATATCTCTCTCTCCGGCAATCCGCATTACGGGCTTCAGGGGTTGGATCACCTTGTCATCCTCTACCTCATGCACTCCCGCTACGACCGTGCCGAACTCTATGCCTCTGGCGGTCTCCACGATCACGTGGTCGCCTCTCTTTATCTCCAGCTGCAGCGGATCGAAGAAATATACTTTGCCCGCTGTACGAAATCTTACACCGATTACTTTTATCATATCTATCTACCTCACTGATGCCATTGGCATCTTCAATTGTTTATAAATTGTAACTATTCAGAGCCGTGTAAATCATGTCAATATGTACGTCGAATGCTTGCATTCGTAAGAACATTTGATATGATTTATATGGCGAATGGGGTTCTGAATAGTTACTATAAATTTAAATAGCAGCTGCCTGCGCGAAATGCGCCTGCAACTGCTATTTTAGCATATCTTTTCGAAAATGACTACTCTAATATTAGCGTCTTATGATACTTAAGTTTCCTCAGGACAGCACCGACCGAAATACCCTCAAAGCATTTAAAGAAAATACCTTGTCGATTTCCGAGGAGGAAAATCCTTGACGTTCCATCTCTGCGGCAAGCAGCTGCATTTTCTCGGCGCCGGACAGCTCGCAGGGCTCTCCGAAGCCATCGAAGTCACTTCCCAGTGCTATTGCATCGATTCCCGCAAGATTTTTAATATATTGCATGTGCTCGACCATTTTTTCAATCCGGCCAATTTTTCCGCCATCCTCCAGGAAGCCCACAAGATAATTGATGCCGATAACACCGCCCCGCTCTCCGATCTTGCGGATGTTAGTATCCGATAGATTCCTCAGATGTGAACAAAGTGCGCGTGCGTTGGAGTGGCTCGCTATCACAGGACCATGCGTAAGCTCGAAAATATCCTGTATGCCGGCATCATTTAAATGAGAAACATCAATCAGGATACCGATTCTCTCCATTTCCTCCACAAAGCTCTTCCCGGTATCCGTAAGCCCATTGGTCATATCCGGAATTCGTGGGCTTCCCGGTGCGATTGCCGGATTAGGATAACCCAGTTCATTCGCAAAATTCCATGTCAGGGTGGACATTCTGACGCCCTTGTCATATAGCGTATACAGATTTTCCAGTTTGCCCTCATATACTCCGCCCTCTTCTACTGTCATCATGGAGGAAAGCTTTCCAGTCCTTACGTTCTCTTCAATGTCTTCCGCAGTTGTCACCTGACCTATGATCTCAGGATACTCCGCTATCTGTGCTTTCCAGAAATCAGCCAGCGCCGATACATGCGTAAAGGGTGACTCTCCTCTTTTTTTCAGTGCACCCAGATGGGTAAAAAGGGAAAAACACTGGCAAACATATCCTCCCTCTTTCATCCGGTTCAAGTCAATTTTCCCGTGATTCGAAAGAAGGGAAGTTTCCTTCCCTTCCCTGAAATCCGAATACATATTAGGTATGGTATCACAGTGTAAATCAATTACCCGGTACATCCAAACTACCTCCTTCTATTCAGACAATGCTCCCTGCATGGCCGCATAACCGTTTTCACCGGTTCTGACTCTGACCACATCGTTGAGCGAATAGATAAATATTTTACCGTCTCCCACATGTCCGGTATAAAGCACTCTTCTGGCTGTGTTCACAACCTCCTCCACGGGAATTTTAGCTACCACAACTTCAATGCGTACCTTAGCCCGCAGCTGTACGGAGACAGGAACTCCACGATAATACTCATTATATCCCTTCTGAACACCGCAGCCGGTAACAGAAGATACCGTCATACCCATAATTCCGATATCATTAAGGGCTGTCTTCAGTACCTCCAGCTTTTCCTTACGGCATATGATTTCGATTTTCGTCAGAGGAGTCTCCTGATTCTTATCCTGTTCATATACATAAGGCTCCCTGCTTACAGTTTCTATCTCTTTATCAGCTGATTTTGCATGCACATATGCATCAGTCCAGTCCGTTGTATCCAAATTCATTTGAAAATCATAATAGCTGCTCATCAGACCATATTCGCATAAATCGGTCCCTTCCATCTCTTTCTCAATGGAAATGCGCAAAAATCCACATTTATTCAGGATCCATTCTGTCACGCAGATCACGATTCCGTTGATTGCAAGCATCAGTACAATCGCCAGAAGATTACCCGGAAGCGCTTTTAATCCTGTCTGTGTATTAAAAATACCGGTTCCGATCAGTCCGAAAAAGCTACCTGCACCGAAAATAGTTACAACTCCTGCAGGATCATCAATTTTGGTCCCTCTTTCCAATGTCTCAATTCCAACAATAGTACATAAACCGGTAGCGACACCGATAACCCACATAGCAGCCAACGGCACACTGTCGCAACCGACAATTGCAGCCACAAAGCCGGCAGACACCGCTCCTGCTGTCATAGTAATATCCGGTTTTTTATAACGAACATAGGTGAACAGAACTCCTGCAAGTCCTGCAGCCGAACCACAGATCACCATGTTCTCTGCAGCACCCTCCAAGCCAGCTTCATTCATCTCTACAAGCAAGCCATTTGATCCCGCCATTCCGATGAGACTGGTACACAATAGAAGTGCTCCTGTCAGAGCAAAGGGAATGTTATGTCCGGGTACCACATTGGCTGCAACACCACCCGAGCTCTTCCCTGCTCTCGGTCCCAATACTCTGGATGCAAAATAGGCTGCTACAGCCCCCGACATGAATACGGTTCCAAAGCCTCCAAAATCCTGATAACATCCAAAATCTTTTAAAATCTGGCAGGCGCGCACAGAAAGCGGATAGGAAATCAATGCCGTTGCTGCACAGACAATAAAAAATCCTCCCGTTTTTATTCTGCCAATAACTCCTCCTGCCAATATGCTGCATGCAAGTGCTGCCAGTGTTGCCTCCAGCATTGCCGCACTGTTTCCATCCAGTCCCGCAATTCTGCCTCCGACCAGCAGGAAACAGGGAATAGCCACAGTAATAGCTATAATGGCTTCCATCATGATGCTCGCTGCGTTTTTTGCTCTTGCACAGCCTGATTCCATCATGGAAATTCCGGTGATTGCCAACAGAACCATCATTCCGCCAAAAAACCAGGAAAACCCAACCATACCAATACCTCCTTATCTACAGCATATTATCAGGCATTTACCGGCGGAACCGTGCCTTCCTCCACTACCTGTTTTATGATCTGGATCATTTCACGATTCTGTTCCATCGTACCAATAGTGATTCTGGAATATTTGAAATTACCGCGGATGATCAGACCCTTTTTCTCCAGCTCCGCTGCCAAAAGCTTCGTATCCAGATGGGAATCTACATATACAAAATTTGCCTTGGAGGGCCACACCTTGAAGCCGAGCTTCTCCAGCTCCTCTGTCACATAGGCTCTTCCTTCTGCTATATTTTCTGCAGTCGTACGGATAAACTCATCGTCATCCAGTGCCGCCATAGCTCCTGCAAGGGCTGTTCTTCCTACTACGAACACACTGGTAGCCTTCTGCATGATTCCATGAAGCTCCTTATTCATAAAGGTATAGCCTACACGCTCTCCTGCGAGACCGTAAATCTTGGAAAAGGTACGAATTACGATCAGGTTTAAACCTTCCTCAATTTCGGGAATCATACTTTCTACCGCCGGATCCTGTGCAAATTCAATATATGCTTCATCCACAACCGTAATGACATGGTCAGGCATTTTATGGATAAATTCTCTTAATTTAGCTGAATCTACAGTCGTTCCCGTAGGGTTGTTCGGGTTACAGATATAGACCATCTTGGTCTTGTCCGTCACCTTAGCTGCCATGGCATCCAGGTCAAATACCTGATCCTCGGTCACCGGAACGGATACAACGACTCCACCGTTTCTCTTAACAGCACCTCTCAATGCATCAAAGGTAGGGGTACAGGTAATATATTCATCACCCTCGCAGATGAACACCTCTCCCAGAAGTGCCAGTACACCGCACGCACCGGCAGATACAATTACGTTATCGCCGGAATCGTCAAATCCAAAGCGCAGTCCGAGTTTTGTTCTGAGACCCTTGCAAAAAGGATCCGGATAGATATTCGCCTGCTCTGCCATCTCCTTGATCGCTGCGACAGCCATGGGCGCTGTGCCATACTGGTTTTCGTTGGACGCCAGCTTAAGAACATGATCAAGATGATATTTTTCTTTTACACTTTCAGAGGTTTTTCCGGGAATATAAGGCGGAATATTCTGTATTCCGGGTTTTGTAAGATAATCTACTTTACTCATTTTTAACTTTTCTCCTTCTTCTATATTTGCATACATAGCACCCTGCCCGATATAAGCATGAAAGCGGGATAAAACCCACTTTATGCTTATATCGGGACAGGTCCTATTTACTCTGCAAGGTCAGCAAAACGGTAATTGGATTCTCCCTTATCATTGTAGGAAATATTTGTGATAGCGGGATTACGGAGTCCGATGTAATGCATGCAAGTGCTATCGCAATAACTATACGCTGCCTCATTCCTCCGGAAAATTCAAAGGGGTACTGATGAAAACGATCCTCCGGACTGGGAATACCCACCTGCTTCATTAGAGCAATTGCTCTGTCCTTTGCTTCCTCTCTTGAGCATTTGTCATGCTTCAGTATTCCCTCAGTAATCTGTGTTCCGATCTTCAGAACCGGATTCAAATAAGTCATGGGATCCTGAAAAATCATTCCGATCTTCACTCCACGGATATCCTCCATGGCTTTCTCATATGCCTTCGCATTTCCCTTGAACTCATCTGCCAGCGGACTGATATCCCGACCGTCCAAAAGCATCTGTCCGGATACGACCTTTCCGTTTTTTGCCAGAAGTCCCATAAGTGCCAGCATTCCTACACTTTTCCCGGAGCCGGATTCACCGACAATACCAAGCATTTCTCCTGTATCAAGGCTGTAGCTTACATTTCTGACTGCATGAACAACGCCATTTCTGGTTTGAAAATCTACCGATAAGTTCTTAATCTCAAGCAGTGCCATCTTAATTCCTCCCTCTAGTGTCTTTTGGTCGGATCCAGGGCTTCACTTAACCCCTCACTGATAAAATTCAATGCAAAAATTATGATGCAGATAATGGACACCGGACAAAACATCTGATTAGGATATACTGTCATGTACATCTTGGCATCCTGTGCCAGCGTTC
Source organism: Odoribacter splanchnicus (assembly GCA_963623435.1). Taxonomy (GTDB): domain Bacteria; phylum Bacillota; class Clostridia; order Lachnospirales; family Lachnospiraceae; genus Acetatifactor. The sequence goes on along the minus strand of CAVFMG010000001.1, from coordinate 37,049 downwards.
CAAGACTGGCCTGCGGAGCGGAAATTCCCATTCCGATAAAGCTTAAGAAGGCTTCCTGGAAAATCGCCTGCGGAATCGCCATCGTTGCCTCCACCAGCAGGGGACCCAAAGCGTTGGTAAACATATGTCTGAACAGAATTCGAAATGCAGAAGCTCCTTCAGTGTAGGCAGCCAGTGCAAATTCTCTTTCCTTCAGGGCAATTACCTGCGTACGCATCATACGGGAGGTACCGATCCATCCGGAAATACACATACCCAACATAATACTTCCTACGTTAGATCCGAAAATCAGCATCAGTAGAATAATATACAGAAGTGAAGGCACCGCATAAACCACGTCCACCACACGCATCATTATCATATCTACCTTGCCTCCGACATATCCGGCGATTCCACCGTAAATAATGCCAAGCAGCATATTGATAAATGTGGTCAGGAAACCTACCATTAGGGAAATCCGGACGCCATATAACGATCTGGTGAATAAATCTCTTCCAAGTGCATCCGTTCCAAAGAGATGCTTCAGGCTCATTCCGCTATTGATGTCTGTACCCATTCCATCATATGGATACGGGGAAAGAACCGGTCCGATGGCTGCTGCCAGAATAATCAGGATGAGTATCACAAGTCCGACAAGCGCACGCCTGTTCACCTTGAATCTGTCCCATACATCCCTCCAAAAGCCTCTCGGTGCTACTGCGATAAATTCTCCATTCTGTAATGCAGGATCAATTGGTTTGAAATAATCTGCTTTAGCCAGCATAGTTCTCCTCCTTAGTTCTTTCCAAGCTTAATTCTCGGATCAACCATTGCACAGACAATATCACTCAGCAAATTGGCTACTATAATGATGGCTCCGACGAAAACCGTCAGTCCCATGATCACGGTATAATCTCTGTTATTTACGGAATTAACAAATTCCTTGCCGATTCCCGGAATCGTAAAAACACTTTCTACGACAAAGCTTCCTGTAATCTGAAAGGCAAGCATCGGTCCGCAGATAGTAATCAGCGGGAGAAGCGCATTTTTTAATACATGCAGGAATCTGACTCTCCTTTTACCGATCCCCTTCGCCCGTGCCATCGTCACATAATCCTGATTCATAGCCTCATCATAGCTGGAATGGATCAGTCTAGATATCTCTGCGATTGGATATACAGCCAGTGCTGTAACCGGCATGATATAGCTCTTGAAGGATCCGTCAAACAGAACCGGCAGCACTTTAAGCTTGGAGCCGAATACCAGCATCATGACAATTGCCAAAACAAATCCCGGAATACTGATAAATACCGTCGAAGCCGTCAGGATCCACCCCTTCACCGCCTCGGATTTGGTTACGGACATCCAGATACCGATCACTGTACCAACCACCAGCGCAATACCAAAGGAAATCAATCCCAGCTTTAGGGTGACCGGAAATCCGTCTATGATCAGGTCATTGACACTGACATTACTTTTCTTGTAAGAAATTCCAAGACTTCCGTGAAGCAACTCCTTCAGGTAAATCACATATTGCTCTTCCACCGGCTTATCCAGTCCGTAATGTTCTTCCAGTGAAGCAAGCATTGTCGGAGATATATTATCCGTTTCAAACGGACTGCCCGGCATCAGTCTGGTCAGGAAAAAAGTAATCGTAACCAGGAAAAACAAAGTAACAATTCCCATCGCAAGCCTTTTCACAACGTATTTGATCATTTTGCACCTCCATATAAAAAACGACAGCAAACGGTTCTGTCAGCACCGTTGCTGTCGTTTCTCTTCTATATTATTTTCTGTACCTCTATGCAGTCAGCCGTTTTGCCTTTGCAACTCTTCCTTTTTGGATAAATCATGTATGCCCGTCCAGTAAAGGATCGACACAACGATCAGTGAAAGTGCATCGGAAACGCTGGTGCTTACTAATACTCCGTTCAGCCCCAAGAACTTTGGAAGAATCAGAAGTGCTGGTATCAAGAATAATCCGTTTCTGCTGATGGAGATAAACAGTGCGCGTCTGGGTTTTCCAATTGCGGAATAATACATGGATGATAACGTCTGGAAACCTAATCCAAAAATGAACAGCTTGCCTAACCTCATTGCCATCTCTCCATAGGAGATAAGTGCCGGATCATCATTAAAAATCCTGAATAAGGCGCCGGGAACAAACATCATCAGTGACCATAACAGGACTGATACTCCGGTAGCGATAGCCTGCCCGGTCAAGGCCGCCTGTTTTGTTCTTCCATACTGCTTCAGTCCGTAATTATAACTGATAATTGTGGATATTGCATTGTTCATTCCCATGATAAACATAGTTGCCAGATTCTCGACGGTATGAATTACAGATACGGCTGAAATCGCCATATCACCTCCGCCTACGCCCAACTCAGCATTGGCATATTTCATGCAGGAATGATTTACCAGTGTGTTATTCATAAAGCTTAAGCCCTGATACACTGCAGGTGCAATCCCCAGTGAAATCACTTTCAGAATCAGCCTGTAATCAAAAGCCTTGAAGCCCTGCCATCTTAATACACCTATATGCTTGAGATGATACCTGAGACTTAATCCGCAGCTAATGATCTGACTCAGGACAGTAGCAGATGCTGCTCCTTCCACTCCCCAGTGAAATCCCAGCATAAATAGTGCATCCATTCCGCCATTTATCACTGCACCTGTCATCGTAACAATCATACTGTATTTGGTATCTCCCTCAGCCCTGATGCAGGCTGCCATAGCCAGGTTCGGGATACTGAAGAGCTGACCGATTGCTATAATCCTGAGGTAGCTGACAGCCATATCATATAAGGCTGATGTCTGATCTGCTCCACACAGCTGAATCAACTGCTCTGCAAAAAAGAAAAAGCTGCCGGATATTAAAACTGCAATAATCAATGAAAAAATAATAATATTAGTAAAAACTCTGTCAGCCTTGTCCTTCTCCTGTCTTCCTAAGGAAAGAGAGATCAGTGCACCGCCGCCAATACTCATCAGGACGGTAAGTGCAGCCGTAATGTTATTCAGCGGAAACATGACACCTACTGCTCCCAACGCTGTGCTTCCGACAATTCTGCCTACGAAAATTCTATCCACAATATTATATAATGCGTTAACAACATTTCCACAGATTGCCGGAACAGACATTACCATGATCAACGGCAGAAGCTTTGCTGTTCCCATATTCTTTACTCGTTCTTCAGCATTCACATCGTAATCTCCTTTCCTGTAAGTTTACGGTTATTATATGTGTGTAATTTTGTATTGTCAATAAAAACATCGGTAGATTTCTATTTTTGTGCATTATTCATATTTTTGCTTATTCTACCGTATGTTCATTTGGTGCTTTTTTGATATATTTGACCTTTTTTGCCGTATTGACATTTATACGCGTATAATTTATACTTTTCTTTAATGATGCTTTAGTCAGAGTTTTTGAATACAACATCATTAATTAATTGTGCAGATTCTAATTAACATAACTATCCAGAGCGCAGTTTTACGTGTCTCAGAATAGTTACCAAAGAAAACAAGGAGGGCTACATTAATGAAGGTAAATGTTCTATTAGGAAATCCTACCAGTACAGATATTACAACCGAAGATATGCTAAACCAGTGGGCTCTGTTAAACACCATTCCCGGTGTGGAATATGAAATAAAAAGAACCAAGGGCTGGCCGACCGAGGATGAATTTAATGAAATGATTGATGCAGACTGTGACGCCGTCCTGGGCTGCTGGATCACCAGCCGGTTTATTAACAAACACTTTTTTGAAACGCATCCTAATTGTAAATACATTGCAGGCGGTGCCCATGGTTATGAGCAGCTGGACTGGGAGATGACCCGCAGCTACGGTGTCACAATTACGAATACCGCCTACGGAGACAGTACAATCGCAGAATTTGCTTTTGCATTACTGATGGACATTTGTCATAAAATAGGGCAGCACAGCGATTATATTAAGAAAACTGACTGGTTACAGCCGGATCATCCGAAATATATGTATGCTCTCACAAAGCAGCTGGAATTAAGAGATATGACCCTGGGAATCTTCGGACTTGGCAAAATAGGTTATCACACAGCCCTGATCGGTCGTGGCTTCGGTATGAAAATAATCGCTTACAGCCGGCACAAAAAAGAAGGTCCGGAATATGACTTCATCGAGCAGGTATCCTTTGACGAACTTCTCTCCCGCTCTGACGTCATTTCCCTCCATGCACCTTTAAATGCTTCAACTGAAAATATAATTGACCAAAAAGCATTTTCAAAAATGAAAGATGGTGTTATTCTAATAAATACGGCACGCGGAAAATTGGTAGATGAGAATGCTCTGATCGAAGCACTGAAAAGTGGCAAAGTGTACGCTGCCGGTCTGGATACCATGGTAGAGGAGCCGCCTACCAAGCCAAACGAGCTGCTCACTCTGCCCAATACCACCATTACCGGTCATATTGCCTGGCTTCCGAAGACAGCACGCCTGCGGCAGGCTTCTCTGGCTGTTGAAAACTACAGAAGCTATCTCGAAGGCAAACCGGTCAGTGTAATCAATGGGATGAAATAGCATCAAGGAGACTGCGCATGGCAAGTACAGCAAAAGGTGAAGAAACAAAACAGCGTATCATTACGAATGCCCGTTTTTTATTTTACGAACAGGGGTATGCCGAGACCAGTTTACGCCAAATTTCCGAAAAAACAGGAACCAATATCGGTCTTATGAATTATTATTTTGAAAATAAGGCCGGTATTGCCATGCTCATTTACTCCGACATCCGTTCCTCCTTTGATATCCTTTTAAAAAAATACGAGCCTACTCTGAGCCGGGAGGAATTCTTTATTCTGTCCAGTGCCATAGAGCTTTATCTTGCTTTGGAATGCAAAGCCTTTGGTAATTTCTATTTTACCCTGTCATCGGAACCGGTGTTCCATAATAATATTGGTAAAATAATCATGGATATTGTGAATCGCCATTCGGATATCTATGCAGATAAAAATTTTGCCAAGCTGAATTGCCTGGGTATTATGGCCATTAAACCTGCTCTGGTCAGTCGCTTCGATGCAGAGGGCTTTGACATTCCCCACCGAACTGTCGTGGAATATTATATGAAAATGCAGTTACAGATGTTGGGAATTGATGCTGAAAAATCTGCGCATTACCTTCAGATTATGGAAAAGTACTATTATAATCTGGCTCCTGGCTTCACCCCGGTTATGACACCTCTTTACAGCCCGAATTTATCTGCCAGCCTTTTAAATGATTCCAGCTCCTCCAAGGCAGGCTCTTCTTCATAAGTCAGACAGAGATACAGGGCAATGCTCTGAGCTCTCTCGGTGTCAAGCTCACTGTTTTCAAACAGGAATTCCTCCAGTTCCGCATAGAAGTTCTCCGGGGGATTTGTCTTTTTCAACTGCTGCATCTTCTGTTCTACCTTGTAGCCGATGCTCCAGCATGTTAAATCTTCCAGATCCTTCTCGTTGAAAGCAGTGTATTCCTTCTCTCTGGTCTGTATGAGATCCAGTTCGATCAGCTGCTGCAAAAACAGCTGTCTTTCCTCCTTCGTGCATTCCTCTTTCAGTATTTTGTAGAGATACCCGCAGACGGTAAATTCCGTGCCGTCGCTTTCGAGGGCTTTCTCGATCTTCTCCCATTTCTCCTGATGCATCCCCATCGCCTCGTCAATTTCCTGTAATTCCAGGGTATTCTTCAGAAATTCCGACACTTGTACTGCATACTCCGAAAACTTCTGCCGCTCTTCCTCCGAAGCACACCTGTCATATCCTTCCGTAATACACTTTAGCAGATATTCGTTCCGTTCTCTGCTGTTATTGTGTATGATGCTGTAAATTTCGTAAATTTTCTCCGACAGAAGCTTCCGTCTGTCCTCTACATCCTGCTTATGAAGGTCATTTTCGACCTCCGTCCGGATACACAGCATCTGGCAGCTGTCCCGGTATGCTTCCTCCGTAACCGCCATACCGTATCTAGCCAACAAATCCAGCAGACAATCGAGAGGAAACACATCCCAATATTTTGAACCTGCGACATATAAAGCTGCCTGTATCACATGGTTCCGCAATTCCGTATTCTGTTCTGCCAGGCTTAAAATGATCCGTCTCCAGAGTTCATTGCTTCCGGTCCACTTTTTAAACCCGGAATAATATATAATGTGCATTGCCGGATCCCGGCTTTCCTCCCGTGTAAACAGGTTCTGCGTCAGGCAGAAGACCGTCAGATATACCTGATACCGGTAATTGCTGAAAGTATATCCCCCGCTCATCATTCCTCCCGGTCGGCACAAAATTCCGGTACTCACCAGATATTTTATGAACTCATCTATTGCCTCTACGGTAGTATCCTGTCGGTACTCAAAATAGCGCCCCAGATCGCAGTCCGTCCGGTAAATAATATCCCGCAGCGAATCTCGGTCCATCGTATCCGTCTTATATATTTCTTTAAAATCCATCATCGGATGACGATAATGCATAGAATGCCTGGATGCCGCATACGCAATTCTTGCCAGATGCCGTTTTACATCGAGAATGTGATATTTGTCAGATCGTTTTCTCTCCAACAGTAACCCTATTTCTCTGGCTGCGATAGCGCTCTCGTTTTCCGGAAGACAATTATCCCGCAGATACAGTAAGAGCCAGTTGGTGATCTCAAACGGTGTGTTTAAAAAGTCTTTCAACCCTGTCCGACGCAAGTCTTCCGCAATTTTCCCTGCATCCTTTATGACTTTCAAGCTGCTGGCACCGTGCGGATTCAGGATTCGCAGCCATTTGCATGCAAATAATCTGATAATATCTTCAAACGCCCATTGCCCAAACAGTCCCGGAATCTTAATCTCCGCAAAAACAACACGCTCTCTCCATGCCTTTAATGGTTTCAGATAGATATCGTCGCAGAGATCTTCATAGTCTTCCGTTCTCGCAGACATAAGAAAAATGGCATCCCGGTGCTCTCTGTAAAATTCTATCAGAAGATAGAAAAAGCGGTCTCTGAGTTCTGCATTCCGGAACTTTTCCATTCCATCCACCAAGAGCACATAAGTCCAACTGCCCTCTTCCGGCAATGTCATCCCCGGAGCGATCTTAGTCATTGCTGCCTGCATAATCTCCTGCAGATTCACATTTTCAAGATCTTCTATCTCTTCCGGCGAGATCCAGACCGGCAAATATCTGCCGGAGACCACCCGATTGTGGAAAATATCCTCTAGCAATGTAGGCATTGCTGATAATCTTGATCCTTCTATCTCTTCCGGTGCTGCTGCAGTTCCAAACAGATTATCCTCTGCAAGCGCAGTGGCACAACGTTTCAGTAACACTGTTTTCCCGCCTCCCGCAGGTGCCGTCAGCATCACCACCGGAACTTCATCCTCTCTGAGCGGCAGTCTGTCCATCAGGAGAGTCTTCTGCAGATCCGACATTCCCAAAAATGTCGTGTAATCCACATAGATCTGATCCAGCGTCAGTTCTTCGTCGAACTCCAGCCCCGCAGCCGCAGGAATCTCATCGATATCAAATTTATTGCACTTCTCTATCAGCTTCTGCAAATAATATCCCATACTCATAGGCTATTCTCCCCTTCTTCCGTGGGCGGGGTCTCCTGTAGGATCTGTTGCAGTGCCTTTCGCATCTTCATATCCTGTTCTTCCCCTGCACTATTATTAACGTTTGTCAGAGGAATATTTCCGTAAGCATTGGAGAGAAGCAGCGCGACGGCTTTGCTGATCGCTTCTTTTTCCGATACATCATTGCTCTGCGCGTAACGATCCAGCATATAATTTTCAAACACCGTCAGGGCATCCTCTTTTTCATACGGAGACAAGCCATGGAAAAAATACCCTCCATAACAATAACAGTCATTTTTCATCAGCTGCACCATGGACATGGTCAGAAGCTCATAACGATACTCGCAGGGAATCTCGTTTAGCTGCGCAAGTAAAACCTCGCAGGTTTCCCCTTCCATCAGGCGGGTCAGCTTCCTCGCGGCAAATTCCCTTATCAATACATACGAACATAAGAATCCAACTCTGCCTTCGGCATCTTCCTGTAACAGACCCGTGATGGTGAAAATATCCTCCGGGGTAATCGTCTTCAGTTCCGTTCCCCATTTTTTAGAAAAATAGGCATCCACCCGGTCATAACAGCTGCGCTCGTAGCGGCAGAAATAGTCGTAATCCACCCCTTCTTCCCCACAGGACAGCATCTTATATGCCAGTTCCTCGTGCAGAAGCTTATAGGAAAACAATTCCTGCTGCTTCAGTCCGAAACGTTTCTGTCGTTTCATAAGCTGATCAATGACTCTGTCAATGATCTCATGGGGTGCCAGATTACTACAGCTGCAATCCTCCACCAGCTTCACCAGAATAAAAGGCGTCACGGGCAGCCTGCGCAGGTAAGGGTTCGACCGGATACGCTCCTTCGTCCGCTCCACGGTATCCGGCTTTCGGTTCCGCAGTTGTCCGACATACTTCGTCAATAACTGCTCGATTCCTTCTGCATCTTCCGCAGGGTCCAGCGGTGCCAGATGCCATCTTTGCACCTGCAGTCTGCTGCCCAGGATAGGATTCTGCCCTTCCCCTTCGTAGAGAGGTCGTCCTGCAATCAGGAACACTGCTTTTCCGCAGGTATCCCGTTGGCTCTCCGCATCGCTCACCCGCTCGATCCATTCTACCACCTGCTCCTGTTTCTCCGGCTCTGCTTCATCATAACCGTCGATCAATACAAACAGTTTTCTCTTCGCATTAAAATCACTCACAATTTCCTCAAATTGTGAGTAATCGTAGGTCTTATGCAGCGGATTCGACGCATAGAGGCATTCGATACCGTCTCCGCCCGTACAGTCTAAATCTTCCGCCTGTAGTAACAGCACCAGTGCCCCCTCCGGCAATTTATGGAATTTTGCCAGCTCTTCATACATTTTCAGAGCGCTTTCCGCCGCAGAACCACTCTCTGATAATCTCTGGCAGCCATACAGACTGGACAGCAAAATCCCCTGTAACAGCGTGGATTTTCCATAGCCGTTGGGTGCTTCCACATAGACCAGGTTCCCCTTTCCCACAAGCTCACTCATCCACCATGTTTTGCCTGCTTCAAAAGTATCCGGCTGCAGCTTAGGAATACGATACACCTCATGGAAAGTGATATTGTCCTGATATCCTCCGCGCCCCACATTTTTATACGGACGAACCACAGAATACTGTCTCCAGTAATTCTTCGCCAGATCAAGCCCCTCCGGACACTCATCCACCCAGGTCTTTGCCGCTGCGATTTCTTCCGGCAGTTTGATGGTATGGACACCATATCCGGCAATTACTCTACTCCCTTCGATCTGCGGCACTCCCTCATTCGCATCCTCATCGTCGTTAATGCATTGATTCAAAAGTTTCCTGGCATATCTTGCATTCTCCCTGCAGGCACCATCCGTATTCGCACGTACCGTATCCAGTGCCTCGCAAAGACCTACGTTGTCCAATGGCTTTCCGGGATATGACAATAATAGCAGGAGGAATTTCCTTACCTGTTTCGTCACCTTGGCAATCTTAAAATCAGAGAGCTTTCCCTCTGTACCCCTCTGCTCATAGACGATCTTCGCCTCTTCCGGATCCGGTGCAAATTCCAGCCGGATCCCTTTTTCTTTATTCAGATAAACGCTTCCCTCTGTCCGGATTTTATATGCCATGACTCTGTTTTCTCCTATGCAGCCTTTTCTCTGAAATATCCAACTCCATCCAACTCCATCCAACTCACAACCAGCCTCCGGTCCAACCGGCTATTTCGTAATATAAACCCATCAAAACAAAACACCACTACAACCGTTCATAACCAAGGAGGACAAACTTATGAAAAATACAATCAAAAATACAACCAGTGCTTTCGAAAAGAAAATCAAAGTTCAGGAGGATCTGATGGAGATTATGCGTAAGATCCGCAAACAGCGTACTTCTTCCGTGATGGAAATAAAGGAATTCAACCCTGACCTTTATGAAAAATTTTCCTCTTCTTTGTACTTTTTTTTAATGCCCGCAACAGAAGGCATGAGATTCATGTTATCCCATCAGGATTCCGAGGAAAAATTTGCCAGGACACAGCTCTCCGCCTATACAAGCTCTCTTCTGGCATCCCTCCAGTCCATGGGCATGGAGCCGGCTGATATCATGAGCGAGACATGGCTCTGGCTGTTCTCCGGTTTTACCGATAAATCCCGTAAAAATGCCGGCAGACTGCGTATTGATGTCCTTTTAGACGTAAAAGAGGACTTTCTGCTGCCCAGCTTATATATGTATCTGAACAATCATCTCTTAGATACTGTACTGAAAGTTCAGAAGACTCCCTATACAAATCCGATGGATGAGCCGGTAGCCGATGAGGATGCTCTCACACTTGGCGAACTGCTCTGTGACAACACACAGCTGATCGAAAATACCTGCTCTTATCTGTGTGAGAGTGATGCCCTTGCTCAGCTTCTGCAGAAAAATAAATTATCAGCCTCTGAGAAATTGTGCATCCTTCTCCTGGGTCTGGGTTGCGGTGAAATGCCGAAAGCGATCAAATCCTTCGCGCAGGAGATCTCCCCGGCAGCTTTGCGCACCATTATACGGAACAGTTGTCCTTCTCTTAATTTAGACAGCTTCCCGTTAGAAGAGGCTCTCGCTGATTTAAGTTGCGCAGATACCAAGAGGATCAGTTCGATCAAGCGCTCTGCGATCCATCTTCTCAAAGAAGATGAAAAGTTTCATCAGAGTCTGCTGGCATAAATATCCGCGTCACACAATAAAAAAGGAGCAATCCCACGCCCTGGAACAGATAATTCCAGGGCGCGCTGATGTTTAAAAGCAGCAGCATTACCGTTCCCAGAATTCCCAGGATATGTGTCGCAATTATCACACATACAGGAGCCGCCTGTATTCTTGATCTGCCGAATCTACGGTATCTGCGGACGATGGCTCTCACCGTCCCGGTATCTTCCCGTTCTCTGTATAACCATGTAAAATATATGGAAAAAACTGCCATATAGATAAGGGCGATCATACTGTACCGGTAGATCTCATTCACCTGCGCCTGTGTGACCTGCAGTCCTGACAGTGCACAGATCTTCGCAATACTGTCAACTGCCACGGAAGGCATGACGAACACCGCCATCAGGACGACTTCCGCACGATACAATGCCGGCAGGACACATTGTTCTCTCTGCAGCACGACCCAGAAGCCAAGTCCCAGAAGCAGCGCTCCCACGCTGCTCCACAATGCCCAGGACTGCTGTTCCTGTACGGATATGACTCCTGCTTCCGCAGGGAGCTGCCCGTAGAATAAGCGGTTATAGCATCCGCAGCCCGCCGCTAACAGCAGTATGCAGCCTACGATCAGTTGAAATCTGTCCCGTCTGATTTTCTTCATGTTGTTCCTTTCTGTATTTTACTATTTCTATACATTATAGTAAATACTAACTGTCTTTTTTCTGAATAGTTTCTAAATGTTCACAATAGAATCACAGTCACGACCATCTGGGTCGGATTGATCATCATCCGGCAGCGTCTCCCGAAAGGATTTGCCCTCTGAATCTCTTCCCGGACCACTTTCTTCGCATCCTCTAACATCGCCTGGGGATCCTTCGGATACGGCAGCTTAAATACTATGGTTTTGCTGTTATTCTGCAGCTCTCTCCGCAGATATTCCCGCAGTTTTTTCTCCTGATAAAAGTAAAGCTTATGCACCCGGAACCAGTCAGCGTGGACCGTGGATGCACTTACCGCAGACTCCGATAAATCATGATCCCTGCCGATCTGTCTATCCGTGAGTTTATAATAATCGTAATGCATCCGTCCATCCTGCTCCGCCAGCGTAGCATCAAAGGTAAAGTCCATATGATAGGCGCGTCCGGCGATCCAGACCATGTTCCAGGCATGTCCCTCCGGCACATCTCCCAGTGTCTGCACCGCCTTTCCGGTCACGACTTCCGACGGGATCCCCACCGCGTTCAACAGAATCTTTGCCGCCTTGGAAATGCCGTCACATACTGCCCTTCCATAGGTGAAAAAGCCTTCCGCCTCATGCACCGGCAGTTGTGGATTATTTTCATAATGGACATGTTTCACGATATATTGATGAACGATCTGCAATCTCTCTTCTTCCGGCTTTCCTCTGCACATACGCTGCACCTTCTCGACCTTATACTGCATCGGGTCGGTACGATAGGCAACTATATTCATTTACACTTCACCTCTACTTTGCATCTACTACGTTGATCTGCAGGGTTCTCGGCATCACTGCGATACGCATTGCTTTTTTTAACTGTACCGTCTTACCCGGAGCCACCTTCTGCCGCTTGCCGTCACCGTAGATGGCAGTCCAGGTGAGCGTCGAGAGATTACTGATCCCTATCATGTCGTATTTTTTATTGTATAGGATCCGGAAAATACGGTCATCCGGCATCCCTTTCATCAACTTCCCTACCGTGTATACATCCCCGGGCTGCACCTTTAACTTCAGAGACGATTCTCCTGCCCGCAGGACATTAAACAGCGCATGATGTCTGTAAGCCACATCTGTTCCGAGATCTCCGTCACATTCAAAGCAACGTCCGCTGTCGCTAAAAGTTACCGTTCCGCAATGCGGGCACTTGACCAGCGTCTGCTCGATCCTGCGGAAGGTCTCGATCCAGTCTTCGTTATCCGGACGGCCTTCCCGTTTGTCCTTTGCCAGATGCGTCACAAACGTGCTCATAAAAAGTTCTTTGATCTCCTTAGGGAGATTCATCCAGTACTGTGTTTGTCCCTTCGCACTCACATCCGAAAGAAGGGCTATGGAGTTTCGTTTATCCGTTGGATGCCATGTAAATACAGCCTCCGATCCATACACTACACTCTCCGCGCCGGTTGCAATTCCCTGTCCGTGAACTTTACAATAGTGATTGGTAAAGGGACCGTCGAAGGGATAGCCTCCGCACAGGAGACGGTAGGCAAAAACAGCCAGGGAGAAGCGGTCCGAACAGTTATCCGGCAAATCTCCCAGCACCACCTCCGGTGCACGATAACCCGGCGTCCCGAGAATACTTGTGGTGTCTTTGATTCCTATGTTATCGTTATCAATTACCCTGATATCACCCGTTTTCGGATTAAAATAGATGTTGCCCTCGTTAATATCCTTATAGCACATGCCATAGCTGCGGTGGATCGCCTCGAATACTCTCGCAAGATTCTGTATAATCCGGCAGATTGCTTTGACAGAAGGGCATTTCGCAGGGTTTGACCATGCTTGTGGAATGGTGGCGTAATCATCCAGATCCACCAGATCCATGATGTAACCAAAGCCCTCTTTTCCATCCTGTGTTACCAGAATTTTCGGAGATACCACTTCCGTTAATACATTTCCGTCTTTATCTTTGAGAGGACCTAAGTTTATCAGCTGTTCAATATTTTTCTGAATGCCCGTAGGATCTTCTTTATAGATTTTACAGGCAAATTCTTCTCCGGTAGAGGATAAAACTACGCGGCGCACCTGTGCCTGTCCACCTGTTCCCAACCGCTCCCCTATAATATATTGTCTACGATTTGCGTCAGTAAGAATTTCCCCTTTTTTTATTATCATTTTCTTTTCTTTTTCCATGCTAATCCCCATGCCTTTCCATAACCTGCAAACTTTGGGCCGCAGGCACAAATTTGCGTGTGAAAAATTTATTTTTCACACTATTCCTCCCACTGATACAGTCTCGCCTCGTAAGTGGCACAGGAGTCCCAGATTCCCAGTTCCGGGACTGCTTCATCATCTGTCGGAATACGGAACTCATTGCCGGTCTCCGCATTCAGGCGGAGCGTTTTCCCTGCCGGTACGATTTTGCCTTCTTTCAGTTTCCATGGTACCCCGGAGCCATTCCAGAGACCATATCCTCTGTCCTGGCGATAAATGCACCTTGCCAACGTGCTTCCCGTATCTATCGTACCCGCATCCTCTGTCTCCGCGTCCTCTTCCTGTAGATCTGTGTGTAACATCGGAATACTCTGACTTCGGTGGCAGGCACTGCGATAGATGGGGATATTCCGGTTGCCGCAGCGGATGACTCCAACGATGCCGATGCTTTCAAGGATTCGGTCCATTCCCCTTAAATGCAGTTTGTCATCTGTTCTACGACGTTCTCTGTCCTTCAGACCATCCGCCAGGAGAAATACTTTTCCTGTTTTTGTCTCATCATTTTGTGTAACGATAAGACATTCCTTCAGTTCATCGGTCACTGCTGCCTTCTCCTGCTTTAATGTTCTGCGGATCGCCATTAGTTCTTCCAGTACACTCAGCCAGAAGCTATTGGAATACTCCGGTTCCTCTGCCTTCCTGCCGGGCAGGCAATACCGCTTCTCTGTCTGGCGTTCCTGCTCGAACAGAATGCTGAGCCTGTCGCCTCTGTCCAGATCGGATTTCCGGTATACATACAGAAATCCAGCCGCTTCAAGCTTTTTCAATGCCTTCGGTAACAGCACTTTTTCGGAAATTCCTTCCGGAATATTTGCCTCAGCCTCATAAGGTGTGACATGCAGTTCCACTTCTTCTCCCTCACTGTCAATGGCTGTGTAGATCCGCAGATTCTTTAAGAAGCGCTCGCATTTAACTTCCCAGTAACCCAACTGTTCCAGTTCCTGCCGTTCCAGGGTCTGTTTTCCCGTGGCAGCATCTCCGAACAGCATCAGCGCAATGGAACAGTCATCTCCGGTATACCTGGACACATCCGTCTCGTCATCTAAGTGAAACGGTCTGTCCAGCGCTTTCGTCTCGTGAATCTGTTCGATCAGAGCCTGTGCATACTGGAAAAAGGCATCTCCCTGATCCAGGCAGTCGTAAATACCGTCTGTGGACAGCAGAAGATAAGCAATGTTATCACGCTCAAAGCTGTCGATTAAAAATGTATATTCCGCGGTATTGGACGCCATAGAATTGGTGATGGAATTGCATTTCAAACCATGCCGTTTGAACAGCTGCCAGTTGCCTTCCGGTGTGCCATCCTCGGAAAAGCCCATCAGAATTGCGCCGTCCCCCAGCTGCCCGAGAACGATCTTATCACGATAACAAATTGCAAAAAGAAACGTCGTTCCGTATTTTCTAATAATCTTCAGATCCAAGAGCTTCACTTCTGATACATTCTCTTCCCTGCGTTCGTAATCCTCGATAACCTTTTTCCGCCACATCTGAATAAAAGCAGACTTAAACTTCGCAGTCTTCAGGTGCTCCATCCAGTCCGATACACCTGCCTTCTCATAGCCCTCCTTCAGGATCCGAACCATCTCCACGAACAGCTCGCAGGCTAGTTTCGCACCTACGTCAGAGTAGATGTACTCCTTACTGCCATGACCGTCAGCGACGCATACGACCTGACAATCATTATCGATATTGTCTGCCAGGGAATAGTCCTGGCAGACGGTATTGTTTGCGACATGCGCGCGGCCCTGCTTCGACGCATAATATGTTGTAGTATTCGGATCTAAACGGCATACCATTTCTATTTCCTCCTATGCTTCTTCTATATCCTCCTCAGTGAGCCATTCTTCCTCCGCCTCTCCCATGTTGAACGCATCATCCTGTCCGGGAAGTAAGCTGGCATAGAGGCTTGTTACAGCCACCCAGTTAATCACCTCGGCAAGATCCTCTGCGTGATCCACACGAAAAATCAGCGGTCTCGTCTTATCGTTGATTTCCCCGACAGTAGCGAAATCAGCGATCTGAGCTTCGTTATAGCTTCCGACTCCGATTCCGATACGGATCACCTTTTCTTTTCCCGTATTTCCCGCTAACTTGCCCTTCATCTTCTGAATTTCCGCATGATATGCCGGAAGTACACCCGGATTACATTCTCCGTCGGTCAGAAGTATCACCACAGGCGGCAAAGCATGGGCAACTTCTCCATCACATTTCAGGGAAGCGTTAACCATTTTCAGGGCTTCGGGAGTATTCGTCCCGCCATCCGCCGTGATATCCTGCCAGTTGAAATTTTCAATACTTTCAAAAGTATCTTCTGTGCCAACAATGCACTGGGCATTATCACTGAACACGATGACTTTGATCTCAAGCTCTACATTATTCTCCTCGGCGGTCTTGCTGAGTTTCTTTTTCAGAGGTCCCATTGCTGCATTTACCTGCGTAATGGGGGTGCCGTACATAGAACCGGATCTGTCAACTACAAAGATGATTTTTAAATGGTTTTTGGTTAAGACATCTTTTCTTGCCATAATTTGTTTCCTCCTTTGGGGTGCTTTGTTTATCTGTATACTTCTTTAACGAATGAGACAACAAAAAAACTCCCCTTTCGGAGAGTTTTTTAAGAATATGTAACTATTCAGAGCCATGCAAAACTGCAATCTGCGAATGCTTGCATTCAGGCAGATAAGCAGTTTTATATGGCGAAGTAACCACATGAGCAAAAAGGAAGTCTCGTAGAGACGATTTTGCGAATGGGGTTCTGAATAGTTACTACGTTATGATCTGAGTTCCACACCCAGCTTGTTGTTCAGGTTCTTCAGAATCTTCTTCACATAGCCGTCCACTGCCTCTGTGGTGAATTCTTCCTCCTTCGGTGCAAAGGTTACGGTGAATGCCATGGACTTCTTCTCAGGACCTACCTGTAATCCCTCGTAGACATCGAAGAGTTCTACGGACTCTACGAAGCTGCTGGCTTCTGCGATTGCCTTCTCTACCTCGCCGCAGGTAACGGATTTGTTCATTACCAGTGCCAGGTCTCTAGCCTCCTTCGCGAACTTGGAGATCGGTGTGAAGGTGGGAACCTTGCCGTATACAGGACGCAGGGCTTTCAGGTCGATCTCTGCAATGTATGCGGATTCACGCATGTCTTCTTCCTTCTGGATCTCATAGGTCAGCTGTCCTAAGTAGCCGATCTCTTCGCCGTTGTACAGGATCTTCGCAGTACGATAAGGATGCAGGAAGGTCTTCTTGTCCTCTACATATTCGAAATCAATGAACAGTGTCTCTGCTACGGTGTCTACCAGACCCTTCAGGGTGAAGAAATTCTCTTCCTTGCCCCAGATACCGATGCAGATGGTCTCTCTCTCATCGGGATACTCAGTCAGAGGCAGATCCTTAGGGATGAATTTATTGCCGATCTCATATACTCTGCCTTCCAGACAGCCGTTCTTCTGGTTACGGGCGATCGCATGGATCATCTGGGGTGCCAGAGTGGTACGCATCAGGGACAGATCCTCGTTGATCGGGTTGATCAGGCGAATCGCATGTCTCTCCGGCGCATCCTCGGGCAGACCTAACAGATTCAGATCGGAAGGGGAGAAGAAGGAGTAATGTACACCCTCAAATGCGCCCTGTGCACACAGTGCTTTTTTGATCTTAAGCTCGGTCTTCTGCTTCGTATTCATACCACCGCTGGTTACAGCTGCTGCTTTCAGGAAGGTCGGAGTTACATGATCGTAACCGTACATACGAATGACTTCTTCTGCGATATCGGGATAAGATTCCATATCTTCACGGTATGCAGGTACCTGAATGGTCAGCTCGTCGCCGTTAATCACGGGCTGGAAATTCAGGGACTTTAAGATTCTCTCGATATCAGCGGTAGGTACTTCGATACCCAATACGCCATTTACTTTCTTGATGCTTGCCTTCATCTCGGTAGGCTCGATGGAGTTGCCTGTGCTGATCTCTACGTGGGTAGAAGATACTTTACCACAGCCCAGCTCCTCGATCAGGTGCAGTGCTCTCTTGCTTGCCATAACGGTAGCATACTCATCCACGCCCTTGGCATATCTCTGGGAGGAATCGGAAGACTGTCCCAGTGCTCTGGAGCTCTTACGGATATTGTCTCTTGCAAATTTTGCGGACTCGAAGATAACAGCCTCTGTGGTATCGCGGATCTCGGAGTTTAAACCGCCCATGATACCTGCCAGTGCTACGGGCTTTACGCCATCGCAGATAACCAGGTTGTTTTCATTTAATTCAAACTCTTTTTCATCCAAGGTCTTAATCTTTTCTTTGTCATGGGCACGTCTTACATGGATGGCATTGCCTTCAATGTAAGAAGAATCAAATGCGTGCATGGGCTGACCCAGCTCTTTTAAGATGTAGTTCGTGATATCTACCACGTTGGAAATGGAGCCGATGCCAACCAGTGCCAGACGTCTCTTCATCCATGCGGGGGATTCCCCGATCTTTACATCAGATACATAATGTGCGATATATCTGGGGCACAGATCCGGAGCGTCCACAGTCACGGTAAATCCGTCCTTGGTAATGCCTCTCTCGGTGTAATCCAGTGCCGGGGTCTTCACCGGTTTGTTCAGGATTGCGGCTACTTCTCTGGCAATACCGAAGATGCTCTCGCAGTCCGGTCTGTTCGCTGTAATGGCAATGTCGAAGATCCAGTCATCCAGCTGTAACAGGGGCTTTACATCTGTACCGATCTCGGCATCCTCCGGCAGTACCAGCAGTCCGTTGTAGCCCGCACCGGGATACAGATCCTCGGTCAGTCCCAGCTCGGTACCGGAACACAGCATACCGCAGGACTCATAGCCGCGCAGCTTGCCTTTTTTGATCTTCATGGTGCCTTCGATGGTCACATGATCTTTTGCGGTAGCGTATACCTGTGCACCTTCCAGTGCTACGGGGTATTTACCGCCTGCGTGTACGTTGTCCGCACCACAGCAGATCTGTAAGGGCTCTGCACCACCTACATTTACCTTGCATACATGTAAGTGAGTCTCGGGAATCGGCTCACATTCTTCTACCAGTCCGACTACCACACCACTGATATCCTTACCTACTTCGTAGGCTTCCTCTACCTCGAACCCGCAGGAAAATAACTTTTCCTCCAGTTCTTTGGCTTCTACATCTATATCCACATATTCTTTTAACCAACTAAGTGGTACTAACATATCTTTTACCTCCTTCGACGCCGTCTTGTACGACATCCTCTCGTAATGTTCCTTGCATCGTTACTGTTTTAAAATCATATTCCTGTGATCTTAGTCATCATTGATCTGATCCAGTACACGCATATCAGATTGATATAACAGCTTGATATTGTTAATACCATACTTTAACATTGCCAGACGCTCAATACCGATACCGAATGCCAGTCCACTGTACTCCTCGGAGTCAATGCCGCAGTTCTCCAGCACCTTCTTATTTACAATACCTGCACCCAGTACTTCAATCCAGCCGGTACCCTTGCACAGACGGCAGCCACAGCCACCGCAGGCGAAGCAGCTGACATCTACCTCTACGGAAGGCTCGGTGAACGGGAAGTAAGAGGGACGCAGTCTCGTGGTGGTGCCTTCACCGAAGATCTTCTGTACCAGTACTTCCAGCATACCCTTCAGGTCACACAGAGTGATGGTCTTGTCCACTACGAGACCCTCCATCTGGGTAAACATGGGAGAGTGGGTTGCATCATCGTCGGAACGGAATACTTTACCGGGACTTAAGATCTTGATAGGAGGCTTCTGGCTCTCCATAACATGAACCTGACCTGCGGAGGTCTGGGTTCTTAACAGGAATTCCGGAGACAGGTAGAAGGTATCCTGCATGTCTCTTGCGGGATGATCCTGCGGGGTATTCAGTGCGGTAAAGTTGTAATAATCGGTCTCGATCTCGGTACCTTCGTATACGCTGAAGCCCATGGATGCGAAGATATCGATCAACTGGTTACGCACCTGGGTTACGGGATGCAGATTACCGGTCTTGCGGCTCTTTGCCGGCATGGAGATATCGATCTTCTCGCTCTCGTAGCGCAGCTCCATCTCTTTTTCTTTTAACTTCGTGTTCAGCTCATCGAAATGCTCGCTGGCCCAGTTTTTCAGTTCGTTGACTTTTTTACCGAAGTCAGCCTTCTCTTCTTTGGGCACGGAACCCATCTGCTTCATCAGTCCGCCGATAATGCCGTTCTTGTCGAGAATGGTCTTTTTGTACTCATAGACACCCTTGGTGTTCTCGATCTTCTCCAGCTGTTCCCGGATGTCGGCTTTGATCTGTTCGACTTTTTCATTCAATTCGTTTAAATCTGCCATCTTACTCCTCATTTCTGTGTGAATGATTCACACGTATTTTTACTTGTGCCTGGGGAAATTTATATACAAGAAAACCGCGCATACAAGTTCACCCCATTGGGACGAATTTATATCCGCGGTACCACCCAAATTCCTTATGTGAAAAATGAAAATTATCTTTACATTCACGATAAGACTCTTAACTCACGTAACGAGTGAGGAAACGTCATACCCTACCAAATCCATGACCTCTGCTCTCGAATTCTTCCGGTATGCGGCTCGCGTGGGAATTTCGATTCTGCTTGAACCTCAGGAAGCTTTTCAGCCGGTGGGCTTCCCTCTCTGTCAGGAAAATAGAATCTTACTGTGCACGTTCATTGCCTTTACCTTGATATGATAATACCGAAATAGCGGAAATGTCAAGGTTTTCAGAGCATTTTGTCATACACTCATACTTATATAATGATTCTCCTTGGAAAATTTCACGCCTTCTCCGCATAAAGTTCCTTTATTAATAATAATTTTATCATAACCTTCCTCAATGCACCGGATCCACGCCCCACTTAACAGCTGCTCCATGACATTCGGAAGGGATCTGGCTCCGAGATTCTCCTGTACCACAGACCGGATGATATCATCTACCACGGCATCTTCCACTTCCAGCCGGATTCCATCTGCCTCGTATTCTTTCTGCAGCCTGCTGAGTACCCCCTTTGTGGGATGTAGGAAAAGGGCTTTCAGTTCCGCCTCGTTCAGTGACTGCAGCTGGACAATCTGTCCGATGCGTCCTAAGAATTCCCTCTGAAATCCGATCTCTGTCAGTTTCTCTCTGATGGTGTTATCCTTTAATAACACAGGTTTCCGGATGCTTTCCGCTCCAAAGCCAATGGGACGAAAGTTCTCGGTCTCCTTTTTTCTGTCACGAAGCTGATAAAATGCTCCGCCGAATACAAACATAATCTTGTTAAGCGGCACCCCTGCCATTTCTCCGCCATCCAGGATCTGCATCAGCTGGTGCTGTACCATCCGCCCCTGATCTGCCACAAATTCGACGGCGCTTTCCTGGGAAGTGATCAGTTTATCCACCTCATCCAGGTAGATCAGGCCACGATATCCACGGTTTCCCTGTGCCTGACACAGGGTTTTGTATTCCTTAAATATTTCCTCCAGATCCTCTCCTTTTACCCCTTCCATGGTCAGGCAGGAGATATTTTTTATAAATACGGTAAACTGCGGAGGGCAAAGTTTTGACTTCTTGAACAAGGTCGGCAGGAATGTCTTGCCGGAACCCGTCGGTCCCATGACCAGCATCGAGGAAGGGACTTCTCCTTTTACCACATAACGATACAGATTTCTCGCCAACGCTTCCTTATACTCCCGCTGCCCCACCATAGATTTGTCCCAATCCCGGATCAGCTGCAGGGGATATTCTCTTCCATAGCTCTCCATATTTTTCTCCTCCCATATTGTTTTCTGTTATATATAACGAATGGAAAGAGATTTTTTCACTGTGTCGATCACCGGATATTCCTGTGTTCCGATGGGGCGTCCGTCCCGATAGGTGGAAAATACATCACAGGAGATCACGTTGCCGCTCTTATATATTTTCTTCACCGGTGTATGTCCCACGACCTGCAAGAGACTGCCTTCTCCATACATAAGCTCCCGGCTGTCCTGCGGGCGGTACCAGATAGGGCTGGCACTGCACCATAGCTGCTCCGGTCCCATGGCATTTATCTCTGCGAGGGTTTCGTCCACGGAGCCTGTATTTTCCACATTTTCCTCAACGAATGCCTGTAAGATGCCGCCATGGCAGAACAATACATCATCGATTCTATGTATGTAACGGATCTGGTTCTCCGACGGCAATGCATCTTTTAGTTCCTCCAGTTTATTTCTGACCGTATAGGCGGCTGCCCGGCTGTATCCCGATTCCCGCTCATTCCACAGATAGCACAGATCATGATTCCCATAGCACCACAGGGTATCGGAAAATTCCTTTGCAAAAGAGATTGCCGCGTCAAAGGTCTGTACATACAGTTCCAGATCATATTCTCTGCCCCAGTCATCCGGGATATCCATCAGGCACACTGCGCGGTCCGCAACGCCCCTTCTCATCCGTTCGGCGGCTTCCGCGAACATATACGGCTTCAAATGAACATCCGGTATCACAAGTGCTCTCATATCCGTTCCTCCTCATCATAACTGGTCTCGCACACCCACACCGCCTCTGACGGTGTCTGGCTTCTCTGTTCCCGGCGGATCTCTCTTCCCTGATTATCATATTCGTAGCGGATCCAAACCTTATCTGTATGGGAAGGGTCGGAAGTATCCAGTCCCATGCAGGTCTTCACGACTTCCTCTTCCACTCTTCCATTTTCATCGTACGAATAACCGGTTTCTCTGGTCATATGTGCCGCCTCTCCGTCCATTGCATACGCTACTTTTTTAGTACTTAACTGCCCCTGGTCATCGTAGGTATAGCTGGTACGATACTCGTAGATTCTGTCACTGTCCGCCTGCACCAGTTTATAGATCTCATCACCATATTTATTATACAATACAACTGTTAAGCGTGAGAAATTTTTTCCCTCTCCTTCATAACAATATTGCACCTGCTTACGGTCTGTGTTCTCCCGATATTCATATGTATAAGTGCTGGTCAGGATCCCCCCGCTGAACATTCCCTGTGACAATAGTTCGTTCCCGTCAGCATCCAGGATCACTTTTGTCACGGAATTATCTTCCCGCACATGAATCGTGTCCTTATAAGTGAAATTGTCATCATATGCATAATTCACAATCTCCGTAACTTCCCCATCCTCGTAATAGGTCTCACTGCGCGGTAACGCCGTGAGTGTATTCTCCTCCACCCGTACCGGTTCCACGGCTTCTGCATCGCCTGCATCATATTCCTCCTCGATACGCTGGAAAATCTGCTCTGCGCTGACCAGTCCGTAGGCTCTTGCCTCACGCTCCAGTGTCTGGGAATAATAGGAAAAATATTCATAGGCACCTCCTTCCTCCCCGCTTTTATAATGCTTTAATTCCTCCGCATATTCTGCTGCTTCTGTCAGAAAATAAGACTTTTTTTCATCCTGTGACAGTTTATCGTAGATTCTCGCATACTGTCGCTGCGCCGCATGATACATCTCATGAGCCAGCAAACAGACTACCTCTCTGGACTCGGAATCCAAATATTCCGTGTCGATCTGAATCTCTTTTGTGGAATCTTTGTAATATCCCAGAACATCTTCCTTCAGATCCGAACAGCCTACTGTGATCCTCGTATCCAGTCCCAGGTATCTCCCTTCGATATCCGCGACCACCTGCAGCAGCTTTATCTTCTCAGAGACAGTCAACATAGCATAGTTCTCCGCTTTCAGGTTCTGCAGCTCCTCTATGTGGGCATCCAGGGCATCCGCATCTGTATACACGGTTCTGTATAACACATTTTCCGCCTGGGGAATGTATTTTATTGCAGCGGAACACAGGATAAAAAAGATTCCCGCCACTGCTGCTACCGCCTTCACACCCATGCTGCTTTTTCGCATCCTGAATCGGAAACGTTTCTGCATTTCCTCCTCTGCGTTATTTTTCCGCGTGAACACCCACGCTGAATGACCGATAGCCACGACTGCTGCCACCACCAGAACGCTTAGGTACAGTGCGGGATTATTTCGGTAATAAGTCACAAACGTATATCCGCCAAGCAGGAAAAACATAGTGGTTAAAATGCTCCAGCCACATTTGGGAATCCGGAACACCTGCAGCAGATCCACCACCAGCCCGCAGAGCTGTGCCACTTCGAGAATCAGCAGTGACTGTGGAGCTGTGCATCCCTGTAAGCTGACAAATACGGTGTAGTAATACGCTAACAGGCTCATTTCCCCCGCAAAAGCATAATTCTGTATGTACTCTATGGAATCCATGGTATTCTTCTTCACAACGTTTTCCTCCGCGTCTGTTTTACATAGGTCTCAGACTGCCTCCGGCGCAGGCTCCGGAAGGGAGAGCTGCTTTAACCAGTCGTCCATGGTAACGTCATCCTCTGTATCATTAGCATTTGTATCATTAGCATCTGCGTCATTGTCTTCCGCATCGTTATCCGGACTCACTTCACAGATTTTTTCCTCGTCATCGGTATCGTCTCCAAAGGGAAGATTGCCTAATACATTTCCCAGCAGTTTGCTCGACAGCATTTCCATCTGCTTCTTTAACTCTCTTTCCTGGCTTCCATCACTGGGCAAAAGTCCTGCGGATAACCGTTCTACTGCTGTCGCGCAGTCTGTCATGTTTTCCATCAGGATTCTCTCCATATTCGAAATGACTCTCCCTGAGGCAGGCTCGTCCAAAAGACTGGTGGAGATGCTGCAGGACCAGCCTCCATTTTCTGTTCCCACACGGAGCATGCCATACAGATTGGTGGAATTCTGTCTGTTCAGATATTCCGCCACCGCATACCGGTATTCCTTTTTTACCGGCATCTGCGACGTTCCGTAGTAACCCGTCAGCGTCAGGATTCCACAATCGGAGACCGCATAATTTACCAGAAGATGTTTTCCGCCGACTCTGATCTCACACAGGAATTTATTCTCATTATCTGCATTCAGGTTCTCTGCCCTAATGTTATGGTTTTCGGATTCCAGGTAGATTCTGATTGCTGCGGCTGCTGCCTCCGTATCCACTTTTTTCTCTGCTGCGTAAGCGACCTCCACCGGCTCTTCCAGTGACAAAAATCTCCCCGAAGCCAGTGCTTTCAGGTTCTCATAATGGGCACAGATGGTGCGGATGGCTTCCTCTTCATACAGCTCCAAAGTCTCTTCACTGACCGCGCTTTCCCGGAATACAGTCTCTGCGCAATACGTGATGCAGCCGCTCAGCTCCTCTGCCTCCATACCGCCGAATCCGGTCTTCACACGCTGCTGGCAATACAGCGCCACCGGAGCCATCAATACCGGATCCAGTACACGGATTCCAGAATACAGCTCATACACCAGCATGTTCAGATCCGTCAGGCGGATCACTGCGGTACATTCTATACCGGTATCCGGCAGCGTCAGCTGATACACATACCCCCGGTAATTATCCCCCTGCATTCTCCGATATGCTTTTCTCTGCTTTCTGCCAAACCAGTTTTCAATATTTTCTCTCGTCTCTGTAATAATGTTCATCCCTGTGTCCTCCTCGTTATGGAATTGCTTCTGTTATATATAACGAATGAGGGAATCATTTTTCGGGAAATGAAAACCGCGGAATATATAAACATATACTCCGCGGTCTCACTGTCCGAATTATTTAGTTGCAGCAGGTGGTTCTGCCTCCGCACATCTGCGCGATCGGTTTCAGTTTGATTTTTTTCACTTTCACTACTTTCTTCATGAATGTTTCCTCCTTCCATCATGCTTTTATTACTATTCTTCATAATTTGAATAATAATATCTCACTAATCGTCTGGTTGCCTCCAGATAGATATCGCACATGTAGTTATTCTCTCCATGGTTTTCGTGTGCGAGCATACATCCTCCCATGCAGAATCCTTCCAATGCACAGCCCTTGCACTTTTCCACTTTTCCCGGCAGCGTAGCACTCATCATTTTTCTGACTTCTTCTGTATATAATTCCAGGGCTGCCTTCGGAGAATCCGTCTCGGGAGTCATGATTTTACTGGAATAGGTGCAGAAGGTAATTCCCTTCGATGGTGTCACAACAATATTTTTTCCCGTTCTGGCTGCGCAGAACGACTTAGGCTCTGTCGCAGAGTTCTCCGCTGTCAGCATGTTAAACGGGATCCTCCAGGAACCGTAGGATATCATATTTTTTTCATCACAATACATCGTGAAATCCATTAATTTATCTACAATTTCCTTTGTATTATATTCGATATGTGTTACAACATCGGTATCTATCAACAGACTTTTGATGCCAAGCTCCGCAAAAAAGTCAACGGTTTCTTTTGCATCAACCTTTTCAAAGTTATCGTTTGTCAGAGTTATATTTACTCCAACTTCCACGCCATTCGCTATCAATAATTTTACTTTTTGAATAATATCTTCAAAAGTTCCCCGTCCGTCTGCTTTATAGACTCTGGTAGAATCGTTCGCCTGTTGCAGACCGTCTATTCCCACGAAAATATGGATCCCGTATTTTTTGATCTTAAGAACATCCTCTTCCTCTATTAAAGTAAGATTGCTGTTCAGGAAAATATCCGTGGGATGCCCGCTTGTCTGCTGATGGATATATGAAATGATCTTCCACAAATTCTCTTTATTTATAAAAGGTTCGGCGGATCCGATATGGAATGTATAAGTCGGCAGCCGGTGTTCATCGGCATACTCAATGTAATAATCGATCCACTCCTTTGCCTTTTCAAAACTCATCAGCTTCGTAATATTTCTTTTGCACGTATTATGTAATGCCACATTATGGAAGCACATAGGGCATCCCAAATTGCACACTTCGGAAACAGACAGGTCAATTCCTGTCGGTCCAAAATAATTCTTCTGATATTGCTCCGAAACCTCTGTGATTTTCTTCCTTTTGTCGGCGGAATCATCTATCCCTTCGAATTCAACATTTTTATAATCATCTCCAAGATCACTTTTTTCGACGATAAAAGGCTCTCCGTTCAATGCATGAAAGACAAAAAGGCGCTCTCCCATATCAATTGCCCAATAGTCTTTCTCCATTTTTATATAATCGATTAAATAGTCCTCTCTGTTCAAGGTTATTCCCTCCCACAAATCGCTTACCTGTCTCTAAAATCTGTCGTCTCTCCACCGGAATCTGGTGCCTATCTCCGGGGTTCCTGACGGTTTGGGCTCTCCGGCCTTCCAACACTTTTCTCCACAGTATAATTTTCGATCCCAGAAAATTTCATCCTCCCGCATCAGAAGAACATAGGCTGCCCCCACTGCAGGGATTCCGTCTGTAAATCCAACCCACGCCCATCCCGCATATTCCGGTTTCCAGACATGAATATCATATCCTCTCCGCCGTATTCCTCTGGAATCTGTTGCCTCTCCGGGGACAAGGTCGCCCACAAGTTCACAATACCTTCCGTCCTTGGTTTCGTCTACTTTATAGATATCAAAGCAGTCTTTATCCTGTTTGTTTTCCAAAATATATCCAGTGCAGTTTGGATACTTAAAATCTTCACAATCAGCCATGTAGGGAAATTTCTGTATGTATTCATAATTCTGTCCGGCAACGCATCCCCGGATTTTATACCTGGAATAGTCAAACGCATTCCCTTCATAGAAGTTATAGTCTTCTCCGAAATATGCACAGCAGGCCTCATCTGTTAAATAATTCGGAACATAATATACTTTTTGGATACCCATATGCTTTCCCTTCCCTTTCTTCTGAACAGTTTATTTTTCGCCCTGCGGATTGCACTGATTTTCCGATATGCTCTGCTGTGCCAAAATACCCATGATGAAAATCCGCACTTTTTCAATCGTGGCATCGTCTTTGATCTTCTCAATATCCTCTATTAAAGCCTGTTGTGCTTCTGTCATCATTTCCCCCTCTTTCGTATTGTTTATAGCAATAATATAGATTGCTTATGGCAATTTGTCAAGGTGTGCTTCTTTCGTCGTGTTGACATAGGCAACATTTTTTGATATGCTTTCACCAGTGAGGTAAGCATCATGATCAGTGAACGATTAAAAATCCTTTTGGATGAATTACATATTTCCCAGCGTCAGTTTGCCATGAAAATAAATCTTGATCCCGGCTACTTTTCAAAAATAATGCACGGCAAGGCAACCCCGCCCGACCGGATCCTGCTGCTGATTGAAAACGTCTTTCATGTGAATAAAGACTGGCTGGAAAACGGTCAGGGTGAAATCTTTTCTAATCAAGGCATCTCTCTGGCAAGAAAACAGGTTCTGGAATCCATCGATTCCCTGAACGATGAACAGGTTCACGCTGTTTCTTCTTTCATCAGGTACCTGACAGAAAAATAATTTTTTCATCTTCTATGATATATAACGAATCTACGGAATATTTTTCGGAAAACGCGTAAAAAAAAGATCTGACATTTCTGTCAGATCCTTTCCAACAATTAATTTTGCCTGGTATCCCAGTTTCTTTCCTCCATGCCATGTACTTCTGATCTGTTCCCCGAACTGTCCGTATGATAATGGTCATGCTTATCCCAGTAACTGTTTTCCGAGGAATAATCCTCGATATGACCGGGATAAACATCGATCTTAGCGTCATACTCACCGGTTTCGGAATTTGTGAGATGATATAACTCACAGTCTGAGCTATAATGTACCTCTACACCATTTTCCATTACACTGTCATTCCAATAAGCCATAATTCCTTCCTCCTTGTCATTCTGTTATATTGTGAATTGCTTCTGTTATATATAACGAATGGGATAAGAAATTTTCTGTCTTAACCGTTCTCCTTGATCTCCAGCATCAGAAGTTCCATGGTCAGATCAAAATTAACATTCGCATCCAGGCGTCTCTTCGCCTTATCCAGGGCTTCGATAACTTCCTCGATTCCTTCATAGCTGCTGCGCTGTGCCACGCGACGGATGGCACTGATCTCATCCCGGAAGACAAGATGGTTCACATCGCTGGTTGCCTTGAACAGGAGCACATCCCGGTACCAGATCGCAATCAGGTCCAGATAATCATTGATCTGCAGCTTATATTCCGTGATCTTCTTGATCGCTGCGGTGATCTCACTGAGATCCATATCCTGAATATATTTTAATAACGACAATGCTTCGTTTTTAATATTATCGAAATCTTCGCTGGAAGCCAGGGATTTTGCCTTGCCGATATTACCACGGGCAAATGCCACGCAGACCTCCGCTTTATAATCCGGCACCTGCAGCTGATGCATGAGGTAATTCCGCACCAGATCGTCCGCTACCGGCTTCATGTTCAGTACCACACAACGGCTGAGAATCGTCGGCAGCAGAGAATTCACGTTGGAAGTTAACAGCATGATCACTGCGTACTCGGGCGGCTCCTCCAGCGTTTTCAGGATCGCATTCTGCGCCTGGGGCGTCATCTTCTCCGCCTCATTCATAATATAGATCTTATAAGGACTGCTGTAGGGCTTGATGGCAATATCGTTATTGATCTGCGCACGAATATCGTCTACGCTGATGGTATTCGGCTTCTCATGACTAACATAGATGATATCGGGCTGATTATCGGACAATGTCTGCTTACAGGAATGGCATTCCTGACAGGGCTCCGTTCCGCCTTTTTCACATTGCAGGGTCATGGCAAATACACGGGCGATAAATTCCTTACCGGAAGATTTTTCGCCGTTGATAATATATGCATGGGAAATCTTTTTCGCCGAAATGGCATTCTGTAAATGCTCCTTAATCTGTTCCTGACCGATAATGTCATGAAATGTAGCCATTGGTATTCCCCCTGTCTGTATCTTATCATTTTCTTGATTCTGTCTTTATCGTAATGCCTTCTTTCGAATCATGCAAGCGAATCATGCAAGCATTTCCTTTATTTTCATTTACATGGTTCTAATAGACAATTATGTGAAAATATCCAGCAACAGCCCTCTGATCTCTCCAATCTTGTTCAGAATCGCCAGGTTGTCCTTTTCATCCTTCATTAGTTCCTGCGCCAGCTGGTCCAGATTCTCATCCACAAGCCGGATAATGCCGTACACGCGGTGCCGTCCTCTCCGATCCAGGAAATTCTCTCTGGAAAAAGAATGGGATCTCGTCACCACTTCGTTCAGGAATTCCTTCACCAGTCCCCGGTAGTGACGCATGTCTTTCACATCCCGGCGCTTCGCCAGTTTCTCGCCCTCTGTGGTGATCTCCGCCATCAGGTTCGTCAGCCGCTCCTGGAGCTCTGCCTCTTCCACATGGCTCGCCAGCATGAATTTGAAACTACCATCCGTGGGCGCGGTATTCTGTGCCTGCTCCACCGGAGCCGGCTGCTGTATCTGATTGACTCTCATTTCCATACGCCCACCTCTTTTCCTATGATTTCTGTCTATTACTGACTATTTTCCGTGCCAAATCTGTAACTCAGAATTTTTATTCCCTGTTATCACTATTTCGGCTATATACCAGCTTCCTTTAAGTACTTTGTAATATCTTTCAGACATTTCGTGAGATCTGTATTCTCAAAACGTTCCTGAATGCCTGCTGCCGCCAGCTTCTCTTCCGAGAAATCCGCGCTGTCCGCTAAAAATCTCCGACACATTTCCTCGTATTTCGGTTTCTCCTGCCTGAGTTCTCTATCCAGTGCACGCTGTAAGCGCACGCCGTCATCCAGTTCGATATAGACCGGCAGAATCGCCTCTGCGCCGAAATAAGCAATCATTTTCTCATAAGCTTCCAACGTTCCGATCATGAGATAATTCTGAGTAGGTAAATCGATCTGTCCGTCATCCACCGTAAAATACCGCCAGATACCATAGACGGTATCATAAGCTCTATCCTCAATGACTTTTCCCTGATCCTTTAGTGCCAAAAAACCGGCTTCATCCGTGAAAAAATATTCTACGCCGTTCTCTTCTCCCGCACGGATCGGTCTTGTCGTGTAAGGCACGATAGTCCTAAGATCCATCGTGCCTTCCTTCATTAGTTCTTTAAAAATAGTATCTTTCCCTGAGGAACTTTTCCCCATGAGATATACGATTTTTCCCATATCTGTATTCTCGTTTTCCCGTTCCTGCCTCAGGCACAGCTCCATGCCCATACAGTTCGATTTATTCTACTTCTACCACATGGATCATGTCGGTCTTACCTACCACGCCCAAAGGTACTCCTGCGGTAATGACAACTGTGTCACCGGTCTTTACCAAGCCTGCCTGTTTTGCCTTAAATACTGCTTCCTCAAACAAAGCATCCGTAGTCTGCTCTGTCCGAATCATCACAGGATTAAGTCCCCACAGAAGATTTAACTGGCGGTATACTTTTTCATCCGGAGTACAACCAATAATCTGACAGCCAGGTTTGTAACGTGCGATCATATTCGCGGTAAATCCGGACATGGTTACGGTGATGATGGCTGCTGCCTTCAGATCGGAAGCTACACTGCAGGTTGCATAAGAGATTGCCGTAGTAATATCAGGAGTCTCCTGTCTGTCTTCCTTAACTTTCTGCATTCTTCCGCGGTAATCAATATCCCGCTCCGCTCTCTCAGCAATGCGGCTCATAGTCTTAACTGCCTCTACGGGATACAATCCGGCTGCACTCTCTCCGGACAGCATGATAGCTGTGGTTCCGTCATAAATTGCATTTGCAATATCCGTTGCCTCTGCTCTGGTGGGTCGGGGATTTTTGATCATGGACTCCAGCATCTGGGTAGCGGTGATTACGTGCTTGCCTTGTGCTACTGCCATCTTGATCATTTTCTTCTGCAGGATTGGTACCTCTTCCAGAGGAATCTCAACACCCATATCACCACGGGCTACCATGATACCGTCTGCTGCAGTAATAATATCTTCCAGGTTCTGAATACCCTGCATGTTCTCAATCTTAGCAATAATCTTGATCTTGCTGCCTCTATCCTCTACGATCTTACGTACTTCCTGAATATCTTCCTTGGTTCTGACAAAGGAAGCCGCGATAAAATCAAATCCGTGCTCTACACCGAAGATAATATCCGCCAGGTCCACTTCACTGATATAAGGCATGGACAGAATGGCTCCGGGTACATTCACGCCTTTATGATTGGATACAAATCCACCGTTTATTACTCTGCAGACAATGTCCTCTCCCTTGATCTCTTCTACCGTCATCTCGATCAGACCGTCATCAATGAGAATTGTTGTTCCGACCTTAATATCGTTTTTCAGATTTTTATAAGAAATCGTAGCTTTCTGGGAGGTTCCCATAATCTCTTCCGTAGTCAGGATAAACTGCTGTCCGGATACCAGCTCTACCTTACCGCCTTCAAAGTCCCGCAGACGGATCTCAGGTCCCTTGGTATCTAACAGAGTTGCTACCGGCAATCCCAGTTCCTTACGTACTTTCAGTACTCTGTTGTATTTTACCAGCTGCTCCTTATGGCTTCCGTGGGAAAAGTTAAAACGTGCCACGTTCATTCCGGCGAGCATCAGCTCTCTTAATTTTTCCTCACTCTCACTGGCGGGACCGATGGTACAGATAATTTTGGTTTTTCTCATACAAGCTAAATCCTTTCTGTTGTTTATTTATTTTATTAATACGGTAATGCAATACTCGGCATCTCCTGTCACTCCCTGAACATTCAGGTCGTCCTCCCGGTATTTTGCCAGCTGGCTGCAATGCGTTGTCTCGATCTGCTCTCCCGGCACCAATATGGGAATTCCGGGCGGATACAGATTCACAAAGTCTCCGGCGATCCTTCCTGCTGCCTGTGACAGCGGAATCTCTTCTTTTTCAGCATTCCATGCCTGTGCAAGGGACATCCGCACTTCGGGATGCAGCTGGTAAAGAGAGAGTTCCTCCTCTTCTCTGCCTTCCTGCTTCTGCTTGCTCTGCCATTTTCCCGCAGTAATATCGCGGTCGATGGCAAGCAGTGCTTCCGTCATTCTCCGATACGCTTCTTCCCCGTCTCCTATGGTGAACATCGCAAGACAATATCCCGGTGCTGCCATCTCCAGCTGCAAATGATATTTCTCTAATAGAATATCATAAATCTGCTGTCCTGACAAACCTGCCTTTGCAGATACTATGATCAGCTTCCCGATATCCTGCCTGGAATCCAGTGGTAAAAATGTAAAATTCCTACATTCTGACAGTTCTGTCAGCATTCTCAGATAATTTACCTGGAACCGTGTAAACAGATAATCACCCTGCTCCTTTACCATCTGAAGTGCGTTGTCAATTCCTGCCATTAAAACATAGGATGGGCTGCTGGACTGATAAATATGTAAAAATCTGCGCAACAGGTCTCTATCGATCCGATCGCCGTTCACGTGAAGCAGTGCACTCTGCGTCAGCGCCGGTAACGTCTTATGCACACTGTGGATGACCAGATCCGCCCCACACTGACAGCTGTTCTTCGCAAATCCTTCCGCCAGCCCCAGATGGGCACCGTGCGCCTCATCTACGATTAAAGGGATTCCCTTTTCATGCACGATCTGCGCGATCTTCTCTATGTCCGCAATTCTGCCTTCATATGTCGGAGATACCAAAAACACCGCATCCGGAAGAGAGCCGCTTCCTAACGCCCCGGCAATCTGCTCCGGAGTTACCGCATCATAAATATCATACTCCTTCATCATCTCCGGATACAGATAAGATACCGTTAAATTTCTCAGATACACTGCATGATATGCGGATTTATGGGCTCCTCTGGTCATGAGGATCCGTCCGCCCTGCGGTACCGCGGCACTGATTGCCGCCAGGATCCCGCCGGTACTGCCGTTTACCAGATAGAAGCTTTCCTCCGCACCGTACAGTTTCGCTGCTTCCTCCTGTAATTTTTTCAGGATTTCTTCCGGTGCATGGAGATTATCGAACCCGTCGATCTCCGTGATATCAACATTCATGATCTCCGGCGGCAGTTCGCCGTAAACCTGCCTTTTATGTCCCGGCATATGATAGGGGTAATAATCCGTTTCACTATATGCTTTCAGTCTCCGGTACAATTCGCCCACTTATTTTTTCTCCTGCTCTTCTCTAGCCTCTCGAAGTTTCTCGATCAGGGCTCCGTGTCCCTTATGGATATGGAAAGTCTCCATGAGAGAGCACCATTTGTCCGCCATGGTAACGATCCATGCCTCCCTGCACATGGGCATGGCGGAGATCGTCAGAGGCCACATATGTTTTTTGATAATGTCTCTCTCTCTGGGTGTCAGCTGATATTCCTTCTGCGCATTCTTAAGCGCCCTTCCGGGATGATAAAATCCATGAAGTTTATGAGGGCTGACATGATCCGGCATATGCCAGTCATATAGAAAATAATCATGCAACAATGCCCCGCGGATCAGCTCTCTTTTTTCGCAGGGAATGTGCAACTTCTCACTGATGGCAAGGCTGTATTTCGCCACATTCATACTGTGATCATTTACTGTCATATTTCCATGCTGCACATGGGATCTGGTGGATCGGAAATTCTTAGAACACAGAATATCCGGGGCTGCTTCCCGGATCTCCTGTCTTAACTGTCGTTCTCTTTCAAATCTTTCTTTCCACTTCTTTATCTTCTTTGCCGAACGCTGTTTCATAGGGTCGCCTTCCTTCCAAATGTCCCCTCTTCAGTAAAGAATCAATAATAATAGCATACTACCGGGAATCCGGTGGATACATACTCATAAATGGATGCTGCCATATGTAAAGGCAGATTAATACAACCGTGGGATCCGGATGTCAGATAGATTGTACCTCCGAAGCTTCTTCTCCAGGTAGCGTCATGCATTCCGACATTTCCGTTAAAAGGCATCCAGTAATTTACCGGAGTCTCATAATCTGCACCACGTAATACCGCATTTTTTGTCTTATAAGTCAGTCCGAATACACCGGGAGGTGTCATACAGCCGGCTTTGCTCATATTACCGGATACGAAATCTGTCTCCAGTACGATATTGCCGTCCTTGAATAGATACAGATGCTGGTTCGTCAGATCGATCTCCACATAGGAATTACCGATGTCATTGCTTCCCTTTTGGGCACCCTTACTGCTGTATACAGGCTCCTTGTCAACAGTTTCTCCCTTTTCAATAGAAGCCGTCAGTTCTTTGGTCTCTTCGTCACGATCTGTCTTCCAACCGTATGCTCCGCTGGGCAGATTCAGTTCGATTCCCTGAACTGTGGTGAATTTTCTCTTCTTACCGTAGGTATCGTACTCTTTTGCCTGTTCTGCTACAAATTCTGCAATAGCTTCCTCATCTAACTGTGGATCCTTGTCATCCGCCTGGATCCATTCATGAATGGTATCTCCGTCTACAACGACCTTATTTCCGTTCCAGTCATAGGTGATCTGCGCACTGACCCATTTATTCATGGTGTCGCAGGCTTTTACCAGTGCGGTATCCTCTGCCGTTACTTTCGCGGTCGCATAGCATCCCTGCTCTTCCAAATCTACGGTGGCATCTCCCGCCATAATCGCTGCAGATACCACATCCTCTACCTGGTTCATATCCAATGTCGTTCCCAGTGTCTCCGGAACGATCTCATAGTTCTTCGTCTTTTCGGAATAGTCACTGATATAGGCATCTTCCGGCTGGATCATATTTTTCTTCTGCAGCGCCGGCATCTGTGCCAGCTGTTCCTGTAATTTGTCCGCGTCGTAGGCTACTCCCCGGACCACATCATAATTCTGTGTACTCCACAGCATCTCGATCCACAGGAATTCATTCTGTCTGTTCAAAAGCTCCTGCGCTACTCCCTGTGTGTCCACCCAGCTCATTCCGATCTCCGGTGCCGTCACCGTTCCAATCTCTTCCTGTACGCCATTTTCATCTCTTCCGAATATCTGCAGGCTATACTGCTGTGACTGGCTGTCCATGATTGCTGCCACTTCGTCTGCCGTCAGATTACTGCAATCCATATCATTTACCGATGTCTGATACAGAAAATGGGAATGATAGTAAAAAGCTCCAACTCCGTAAGCGATCAGGAGTACTACTAAGATTCCAAGTCCGATCCAGAGACCTTTCTTACTTTTCTTCGGTTTCTCCTTGGACTCTTCCTTGGTTTCTTTTGCTTCTTCTTTTGCTTCTTCTTTTGCTTCTTCTTTTACTTCTTCTTTTACTTCTTCTTTTACTTCCTGTTTGGTTTCTTCTTTTGTCGATTCTTTATTTTCCTCTTTTTCTTCTTTGGTTTCTTTGGTTATATCCCTGTTTTCGTTTTCCATTTTTATCTTATGTTTCTCCCTCATACTATTCCTATTGCGCTCATTATAGCATTTAATTTTATAAAAAAATAGTGTGAAAAGGGCGAAAAATTGCCCTTTCACACTGATTTAGAATACTACTTGCACTAATATCATGTATAGGATTGTTCCGGCAGCTATGCTCAACAAAGTATTCCGCTTCCAGATATGGAGTCCCGCAACCACTGCGACAGACACTAGCTCCGGAATTCCATGATTGCCGGTAAATAAATCAATACCCTTCACACAGTATACAACGAGAATAACCATAATCGCCGGTGGAAGTACTTTTCCCAGGTAGGTCACGGTCCCCGGAACTTCTCTCTTCCCTCCGAACAGTACAAAAGGTATCGCTCTTATAAATAAAGTAACAACAGCTGCAACTGCTATGATTCCGATGGAATATAACATTTTTTCTTAACTCCTAATAAAATAATTGCTGTAGTCGTCAATGCCGGCAGCAAAAAGGCATCCGCCCCCAGCAAAATCAGACATATTACTCCGACCACGCCTCCGATGATCGCCGGTTTATGTTCTTTCGTATCCATCCACTGATTGACTACGATAACTGTAAATAGCGCTGTCATGGAAAAATCAATTCCCGTAGTATTGATCGGCAGCACACTTCCTGCCAGCGCTCCCACGCAGCTTCCCAGGATCCAGTAGCCCTGATCCAGAATAGATATATAGAAGCTGACCCGTTCCTCGCTCATTCCCTCCGGAACTTTCAGATCACATAACAGAGAAAAGGTCTCATCCGTAAGCGAGAATATCATATATGGATAAGTCACACCCATTTTCTTGAATTTTTCCACAAAAGAAAGCCCGTAAAACATGTGTCTGCCGTTGACAAACAGCGTCATGACTAACGTATACCACAGACTTGCTCCCGCTGTCAGAAGCGTAACCAGCACGAACTGCATACTGCCCGCATAGACAAACAGGCTGATAAAAAAAGCCCACCAGAATCCATAACCGGCATCATTTAACATCAATCCAAAAGCGAATCCCAGAAAAAGGTATCCCAGCATTACCGGTACGGACTGTACGATTGCATAACGTAATTCTTTTACCTTGTTTTCCATTTGTAATTTGATCTCTTTCGTTCATTACATGTTCTCGACGAATTATTTTAGCATACCATAATTCCTCAGGCAATAGTCATAGATAGGTTCTATTCTTATAAATGCACTTAAAAGGCAATCGAGTAGGAGGGGGATTTGAATAGTCCCCCGACCTCTCACACCACCGTGCGTACCGTTCAGTA